>DAIRSZ010000007.1:0-33978 GCA_036804165.1 Catalimonadaceae bacterium
TCGGCCTTACCCAGGCTTTTGAGGGGCGTGGCCTCACCGACTCGGCCCTCTACTACGTGCAAATGGCCCGCGACCTGGCCCGAACCAAAGATGACGAAAACAGTCGGCACCAAGCCGAATTTCGCTACGCCTCGGTGCTGCTGGTGCAAGGAGACTACGACAAGGCCCTCCGTACGCTGCTCGACTGCGTACGCTTTTTCGAAACCAGCCACGACAGCCTGGGCCTGGCCCGTGCCTACAATGCGGTGGCCATTGCCTACGCCGAGTTTGGCGAGCTGGCTTCGGCCCTCGAATATTTTAAAAAGCAGCGTGACCTCTGCACCCAGATGGGTAATACTTCGCTGCTCTCGCAGGTACACCTCAACCTCGGCAACGTCTTGATGTTGCTCGAACGCAACGAGGAAGCCGCCGAGCAATTTCAGCAAAGCCTCTTTTGGGGCGAGCGCACCCACAACACCAACTCCAACGCCTTTGCCCTCAATGCCTTGGGCAAGCTCAGCGAACGCCGGGGCGATTTTGTGCGGGCCGAAGACTATTTTGCCCGTAGCCTCGCGTTGCACCATCAGCTCAACAATCCCGAAGGCGAGGCCTACACCCTCATCAGCCTGGGCCACATGGCCCAGTTGCAGCAGCGCCCGCAAAAGGCCTACGATTATTTTAGCCGCTCCCTGGCCTTATCGCGGCAGTTGGGCGACCCTTTGTTGGTCGAAGACGCGCTCAACTGGATGGCCACCGCCGAAGCCGACCGGGGCGCCTTTGCACGGGCCTACGCGCTGACCCGCGAGCGTCAGGTGATTCGCGACAGCATCCTGGGGCAGGAAAAGCAACACGCTTTGCTGAGCCTGCGCGAAGCCTTCGAGACCGAGAAGAAAAATGAAGAGATTAAGTACTTGCAGCAGTCCCGGGAGCTGCAAATGGCTGTTATCGCCCGCAAGAATACCGAGCAACGCGCCTTGCTCCTGCTGCTGGTGTTGGTGCTGGTGCTCACGGTGGCCGCCTTCGTTATCTTCTGGCAACGCCAGCGGACATCTCAGCAAATTCACCAAAAGAACGAGGAAATCTACAAGCAACGCATCGAGTCCATGCTGCGGGCGCAGGAGATTCGCTCGTTCGATACGGTGATGGAAGCCCAGCTCGCCGAGCGCAAGCGCATTGCTCGCGACCTGCACGATCGGCTCGGCAGCCTGCTTTCGACGGCCAAGTTTAACTACAGCGCCCTCTGCGCCGAAGTGCAGCCCCTGACGGCCCACTACCACGATCAGTACGAACAAGTGAATGGACTCATTGACCGGGCTTGCGAGGAAGTGCGTCAGATCGCCCAGGTGATGGTCAGCAACGAAACGGCCTACTTCAGCCTGCGGCCAGCCTTGCTAGAGCTGAAAGCGATGCTCGAAGCCTCGGGGCTGATTCGGGTAGAGATGGTGGTACACGGGCTGGCCGAAGTGATGATAGACTCGGGGCGGCAACTGGAACTGTACCGGATCGTGCAGGAACTGATCAGCAACATCTTGCGCCACGCCCGGGCTACCCACATCACGATTCAGATTACTCAACACGATCAGAACATTAACCTTCTCGTCGAAGACGATGGCGTCGGCTTCAATGCGCGGGAAGGTAACCGCAAAGGCATGGGACTAAAAAACATTCAGGTACGCGTCGAAAAACTGAATGGTTCCTGCCATGTGGACTCCGGAAAAGGGAACGGCACGACAGTAATTGTAGACCTTCCGCTTTCGTAGCGGTTTTCTTTCCGGTAGTCCTTTTTTGTCGCTAGTGGCTGTCTCAGCACGGCCTTCATCCACCGCAAACGCCCCGTTGTTTTGTCTCAAGACGTACCTCCGACCATTCGCCTCATCGTGGTGGACGACCACCAGATGATCATTGACGGCCTACGGGCCTTGCTGGGCAAAGAAACCGACATCCAGATTTGCGCCACTGCGCACGACGGCCGTCAGTTGCTGAGTTTGTTGCCCCACACGCAGGCCGACCTGATCGTGCTGGACTTGAGCATGCCCCCGGGCATGGGCGGACTGGCCACTACCCGCCTGCTGCGCGAGCACTATCCCGACCAGCGGGTGCTGATCCTGACCATGTACAACACCCGCGAGCACATCTCGGACTTGATCGGGGCCGGTGCCCACGGCTACATCCTCAAGAACGCAGGCCGCGAGGAGTTCATCGCGGCGATTCGGCGCGTGGCCAGAGGTGGCACCTATTTCAGCCAAGAGGTAGTCAATACCATGCTCACGCCCTTGCGGCCACCCGCGACTCCGGCCGCCCCCACGGCCGAAGCGGCCTCCATCGCCGAACTCACCAAACGGGAAATGCACATTCTGCGCCTCATTGCTGCCGAATATACCACCAGCGAAATTGGCGAAGCCCTGGCCATCAGTACCCACACCGTCGAGACGCACCGTCGCAACTTGTTGCGCAAGCTCAACGTTCGCAACGCGGCTGGCCTGGTGCGCTTTGCCGTAGAGCACCACCTGCTCTGACCTAGCGCATGGTCTGGTGCAGCACCTCCCGGAAGAGGTGATCCAGGCGCTGGCGGTCGGCCCAGCGGCGAGGCAGGCGGGCGGCCAGCGTGCGGGCCGTCTGCAACTGTTCGGACAGAAAAGCCTCTGCCAGTGGCGTGAGCGGCACCGTGACGGCGTGGCACGCCTGGCGGCGCAGTTCCAGCCAGGCTTGTGCCTCTTCCAGCAAGGCGTCGTGGGCTACTTTGCCCTTGAGCACGTGCAACAGCTTGGCAAAATTGGCCGGAGGCACCACCCCAAACTCGGCGATCCAGGCCGTGGCAAGCAGGGCGCGTAGTGCGTTGAGCAGTATGAGCAAGCCCACCTCCCGGCGGCCCCCGATCTCGCTGCACTGCGCTTCGGCCAGTTGCAGGTAGTAGGATAGCCCTGCCTGTGGACAGAAAAAGTCCGGAGCGGCCCGCAACAATTGCTCGCGCAGCGGCCCCCGGTCGCAGTAGATGTCGGGCGATTGCAGCCACTCGAACACAGCCCCGTGCGAACGTCGAAAATAGCGCAGTACTTTGCGAACGTCCCAACCCATGAGGTGAATGCCCCCCTGCTCGCAAGGACTTTCGTACATCTCAGTCTGGTCTTCGATAGACAAGTACCAGTCTTGGGTCTTGATGTACACGCACTGCACCGTTTCGGGCGAATCAGGTGCGGCCAGCCCCCACCCGTGTGCGCCCGTGGCGCAGGCATAGAGTATCCGGATGTCTTCACGCACCTCGAAGGCACGGATGGCGGCGTCAATGTCAAGGGCGGTGTGCATGTCGGTAGAGGGCTGTGACCAAATGTACGGGAACAAGCAAGGTTTTTTTGGTGGTTCTCTGGGCAAGCATTACACGCGCAGCCCGACACCAATTGCCCCCGCTCGCCTGGCTCAAATTGGCGGGCGGGCTTTTTTCTGACCCCTGCCGCCGCCCGGGCCGCAGGGGCTATCTTCCTCAAGCAACGCCTGGGCAAGCACGAAATCTGGTCTTTATTGAACCATGTAGGGTGCGTGTCTTGACCCGCACGCCTGCTTCTTCGAAAATATTACTCCCGTACCAGACGCTGTACGAACGTGCGTGGGCCTACGTGCCAGTGCACGTAATACACTCCCCGAGTCACGGGCACATCCCGCTGATCGGTGCCGCTCCAGTGGTAGCGCAGGTGTCCGGCAGCAGCGGACACCGATTGCGCACGTACCAACTGTCCCAGCGTATTGTAGATGCGCAGGTCGGCAGCCACGCCCGTTGGGCTGGGCATCTGCAACCAAACACCCTCGCGAAACGGGTTGGGATGGGCCGAAGGCACATACGCCCGGACCATAGCCGAGGAAGTAACCCCCTGCCCCAACGCGGCGGCTGGCCCCAAAGTCACCTCCCGCCGGAATAGCTGCGCGTCGTAGGCTTCGGGACTGAATTTGTGAGACAAGGCCACTGGGTGGATCAGCTCAGTAGCTGGCGTGGCGTTTATCCGGAAGCGCAGCACAAATGCCACACTGCTGTCGGGCAGCGATACGTCTTGCCCCTGCGGATGCACCCAACACGTACTCAGTTTTCCTGCTGCTACCTGCTGCAGCCCGTAGGTACCCGTTAGGGCCACGGACTCTACGCCCAGCCAGGTCAGCACGGCCGGGTCCCAGTCGAGGGCAAACTGATAGCTGTTGATGTGGTTGAAATCGGTCACGCGCACGGCCATTTCCCAAGTCGCGCCGGGTTGTTGGGGGGCTGGGAAAAAATCGGGCACAAAACGAACCGTATCGGCCGTGGCAGGGCGCTGTTCGCCTTGTGCCCACGAGGCGTTCACGTCCCCCAATTTGATGGCGACAAAATCTTGCTCGGCCGCTGCGGTGCCGGGATGGTAGGTGCGCGAAGTGGCAAACGGAAAGGGCTGTTGGGGTTGTACAAATACAAAGTCTTTGCTGACAAAAGCCCACGGCTCGCTGCCCGGAAACTGCACAGCATTGCCCAAAAGCACCGCACGGATCAGGGCCAGGTCGAGCGTAGTGACTGTCTGCGACTGGTTGACATCGGCAGCAATGATGCTGTAGGGCGAACCCAAAGGTTCCATGCCCAACACGTGGCGCTGAATCAGGCTCAGGTCGAGCACCGAAATGCCCGTCACGTCCACCACCGAGTCGGGGCGGGTGGGCGTCAGGACGTAGGGCTGGGCACTGACGGCCGCGGCAAACGTACCTGCGTTGTCGGTATAGGCCTGCCAGTGCAAACTGTCATTTTCAATGCGGATGCGCACATCCGACACGGGCACGCCGCTTTCGGCCCTTACGTGTCCCTGCAACATGGTCGCCACGGGTGGGGCGGGCAACAGGGTAATGGCATAATCTTCGGCCTCCCCAAAGTTGAAGGTGCCGCACGGATCAACGACGTCCGTCAGGATAAACCAACCCTGGCGCAGGCGCAGGCGTGTCAGGCCGGGCGTGGCGTCGGTGGGTACCGTGAAGCTGATCTGCCGGATGCCCATGCTGGGAATGCCGCTCGTCACCCCAATGCGCTCGGTGGTCTCGAACACGCCGTTTCGGTTGAAATCAATCCAACCTACAATGTGGGCGTACATGCCTCCGTAAGTACCGTTCTGGACGGTCAATTCGTAAGTCTGCCCGGCTTCCAGGCTGGTGCCCATGATTTGGAAATAGTCGTGGTAGGCCGGGCCACCCCGTGCGCCCGAGTTGGCGTGCTGAATATCTTCCAGCCACACGCCGTTGATGAAGTCGCCCGAGCGCGTCCCCGTTAGGTACACGGGTGGGCAGTAGGTCACGGGCGACACGACGGACAGGGTATAGTCTTCTACCTCTCCTGCGCTGGCGTCGCCGCAGGTGGTTGGGGCAGGTGCCGACAGCGGCGAGCTGATCAGCCGCACCCGATGGTGGCCCGTAGGCCAATGTAGCGGAATGTTCACCACCAGGCTGCCCACCACGCCCGAATCGGTCAGTGCCACCTGGCCAAGTTGTTCGTCGGCATCAAAAAGCTGGTTGTGGTTGCGGTCGAGCCAAAGACGGTGGCGAGCCGGAGCCATGCCGTTGCGTACGTAGAGCGTCACGGCTTCGCCTTGTCGGCCTTCGCCCAGGCTTGCGGACGTAAAGTCTTCGTAGCCCGTATCGAATCCGTTGTTGCCCGGAGCTTGGCCCAGGGCCAGCCCGTGGCTGAACACGCCCGGCCAGGTGCCGACCGTCGGCGTGCAGTAGGCAGGTTCGTGGAGGGCGCTCGTTCCGCTGATAACCAACGAGGCCACTTGCCCGCCACCGTGCAGTTGTGACCCCTTGTGTGACACCACCAGGGTGTACTGTCCGCCCACTGCGGGTTGCGCAATCAGGATTTTCTCAACGTTGTCGCGGAAGTTGTCGCCCGTCGTGGCCGGGTGGGCCGGGTGGGCCGGGTCGAGGATGTAAGGATAATAGACTGTGCTGTCGGGGCCCACCACGCGCACGTCCAGGTCGTTGACCAGCATGGGGTTAGGGGCGTTGAGCGTACCGACGGGTAGGGGCTGGCCGGGGGCATCCGTCCAGCAGAGGGTCAGCACCAGCGCCGTACTGTCTTCTGCCGTAAACACGCGCCGAAATTGCGTACCCTGCGCGAGTTCAAAGTCGGTCAGTACGTGTCCTTGTCCGTGCTGGGCCAGCACATCGGAGGCCCGCCGGGCGTCGAGCAGGCCCCAGCCGTAGCGGTAGTCGGGGCCCACCACGCCCGCCAGGGGCTGCGCCGTGTGCAAGGCCAGGCCCTTCAGGGCCGACGACAACGGGGCCGCCCCGTTGTGAGCGGCCGCGTATTGCTGCTGGAGCAAGGCCAGCGAACCCGTTACGGCGGGGGCAGCCATCGAAGTGCCCGAAAGTTGGGTATAGGCCTGGTCGTAGGTGTGGGCCGCCGACCATACGCCCACCCCACGCGCCACCAGGTCAGGCTTGATGCGGCCGTCGTCGGTGGGACCCCAGCCGCTAAACGAGGTCTCGGCCGGGCCATTGCTCCCGCTGGCCACGGCCCCGACCGTGATGATATTTTTGGCGTTGGCGTAGGTGGGCAGGCAATCGTAGGGACCATCTTTGGGACGAGGCGTGGTGCTGCTCACCCACTGACCGTTCACGTTGACGTAGTGCAACGTGCCGGGGGCGGGTCCTTCGTTGCGGTCGTTGCCAGCGGCCTTTACGATCAGGTAGTAGGGCGCGTCGTAGCTGACCTGGTCCCAGGCGCGCGCGCGCTGGCTGTAGTAGCCAAAATCGGGGTCTTGGGTTTCGCTCACCTGCGGGCGGCCATACCATTCCCAGCGGCTCAGGGTGCCGTTCCACGACCAGCCCGCGATGGAGCCGTAGGAGTGATTGGAAAGGCGCATGCCTGCGGCCGCTTCGAGGGGCATCTGGGTGCCGTCGCTGCTCGACTGAAACGCCCGCAGGGCAGCGGCCGGGGCCATTCCTTTGGCTTGGGCATCGAGTCCGGCCCCGATGAGCGTACCGGCCACGTGGGTGGGGTGCGTGCTGAGCGTGCTCAGCGAGTTGAGCACCGTGGCGCGTCCGCCAAACTCCTGATGGGTGCCACGCATGGCGCCTACGTCCCACATGCCCAGGGTCTGGCCCGCCCCATCGAGCGATTGGTTGGCCGGGCCGCCGGGCCAAAGCTGATCGGTACGCGAGAGTTGGGCCGAAGGCAGGTTGCAGGAGATGTCGTACACGGGGCGGCCATCGGGCGTCACGTCGTAGAGCACCCGCACGGTGCCGTCCGGATCGGCTTGCCACGTGGCCCAACCGTATTGGCGGGCCGCCGACAAGCAGCGGGCCTGCCGCGCCTGGGCTGCTTCGGCGGCGCGGGCAGACTGATGACGCAGCGCGGCCTCGTGGGTGCTTTTGGTGGTCTGACCGAGGGCTATCGCAACGAAAAATATGGGAAGTAGTAATGCTAAAATCAGTCGGTTTGTCTTCATCCCTGTGCGCGTTTCTGCACAAGAATACCGATTGAAAGCCTTTAAAAGTCCTCCTACGAGCCTGAAGGGCAGCCCCTGGGGTAACACGCACGTAAGAACGTAATTTACATCTTGAGGCTAACCCCTACGCTGGCCACATCGTGTTTTTATCGCACGCACGTACTACCGAAGGGGCAGCTTTTGCTTTTATGGTCTGAAACGGCTCTGGTGGCTTCTATTCGACCGCAACCATGCGCCGTGTGGCAGAGACTGCCCAAATCGGAGAAATGATCCTGAATTTCTGTATCAAAAAATACATCCTAAAAAACCACCCTCAGATCGTTTCCGGCGGAGGTGTTTGCGAAGGGAAAGATCACTTCAAAATAAACATCATACTAAATATTAATAACATTTCTCATAAAAATAAAATATTAGCTTTAAAGCCTTATCGCTTCATTTTATCATTTATAAAGTTGATACTTTCCTGATAAGCTTTGTCGGCTGCTTGGCGGTCGTAGTTAGGATTGCTGGGATTGGCAAAGGCGTGGTTGGCATCGAACTGGCGGATGGTGACCGGACGCCGGGCTTTTTTCATGTTTTGCTCGAAGGCCGACACCACCTCGGGCGTGATCCAGCCGTCCTGCCGGGCAAAAATGCCCAACACGGGCGCCCGCAGCGTCTGCAAGCGGTTGGGGTCTTTTTCGGGCATTCCGTAATAGACCACGCAGGCTTTGGCCTGTTCGCCCGCCAGCAGGGCCGTTTGCAGCGACCACCCCCCGCCGAAACACCAACCGAGGGTAGCTATTTGGGCCGTGGCGCCGGCCTTGGCCAAGGCACCCTTCAGAATGGCGCGGATACGCGTTTCGTTGGCGTTTTGCATCAGCTTGCCGGCCTCTTCGCGCTTGTCGGTCACTTGGCCATCGTAGAGGTCCACGGCCAGCACGTTCAGGCCCAGGTCGGCGTGTAGCCGCTCGGCCTCCTGCTTGATGTGGTCGTTGAGGCCCCACCATTCGTGGATCACGATCAGGTAGCGGCGGTTTTCGCCGGGTGCCATCAGGGCGTAGGCCGATCCGGTGCGGCCGTCGGCTGTGGGGAAAGTGATCATTTCGCCCTGCGGTGCAAATGCTGTGAGGGGCTGCGGCTCGTCGTGCGCGTTGGCAAAGCGGGGCGTTTGCCCCAATTGAGCAAATTCGGCGGTTGGGGTGGCGGCACCGTGACAGCCCGATTGGGCGAAGGACGGAGTGCCCACAAGGGCAAGGGCCAGGAGCGGGAGCAGGATTTTGAGCATGAGGCGCAGCTATAAAACGGTGAGCAGGAGCAATACCCTTGCTAATACGGCCCGCACGGCAAAAAGTGTTGGTTGCCCCCTACCCATCCTGAGTAGGCAACTAATGCCCGGGGCTGCGTATAGAACCCTGTCCGACAAAACCGTTGCTTCTTATTTTTGGCAACATGCCCGAACCCTATGAAGCCATTCTTTCAGTCACGAGTGATCGCCGTGGTAGGGGCGTCTGATACGGCCGATCGCCTTGGTTATCGGGTGTTTCGAAATCTGCTTTCGGCACCCTTCGAGGGACAGCTATACCCCGTCAATTTGCGCCGTACGGCCGTGATGGGCCAACAGGCCTACGCCCGCCTGGCCGATTTGCCCGAACGCCCCGACCTGGTGCTGATCGCCACGCCGGTGCGCACGCTCACGGACGTGGCAAAAGAAGCCGGCGAAGTAGGTGCCGGCGGCGTGGTGATCCACACGCCCACGCCGCGCAACGTCGGCGGCCACGCCATCGAACAAGAACTGCTGGCCCTGGCCCGAAAATACCAGTTTCGGCTGCTCGGCCCGGGCAGCCTGGGGCTGATGTTGCCCCATCGCCAGCTCCAGGCTTCGTCGCTCCGGCAGGCGGCTCAGGCCGGACAGGTGGCGTTCATTACGCAGAGCGGGGCCATGGGCGAAGCCATCCTCGACCAGAGCTTCCGGGAGAACGTAGGTTTCAGCGCTTTTGTCGGCCTGGGGGCGATGCTCGACGTGGGCTGGTCGGACCTGCTTTCGTATTTGGGTGACGACGGGCGCACCAAAGCCCTGCTGCTCTACCTCGAGGAGGTGGACAATGCCCGGCGGTTTATCTCGGCTGCCCGCGAAGTGTCGTTCACCAAGCCCATCATTGTGATCAAGCCCGGCCGCACAGGCAATGTCCATCAGATGGAGCGCCGCCTCGGTGGGGTCACGATCAGCCATGATGCCGTCTTCGACGCCGTGTTTCGTCGCTGCGGCGTGCTGCGGGTAGATACGATCGGCGACCTGTTCTACATGGCTTCAGTGCTCGACAAGCAACCTCCCGCGCTGGGCAATCGGCTGGCCATCGTCACCAACGCGAGCGGCCCAGCCTGGCTAGCCGCCGATGCCCTGGTGCGCGGCGGGGGCCAGATGGCCCAACTGACCGCGGGCACCACCGAGCAAATCGGGTCGTGGCTGCCCGAGCCGCATAAGTTGACCCAAAACCCCGTGGACTTGGGCGAACAAGCCACGCCCGAACTGTACCGAGACGTGCTACGGGTGGTGGTGGAAGATGCCCAAAACGACGGCGTGCTGGTGGTGCTTACGCCGCAGGCAGGCAACAATCCGGCACGCGTAGCCGAACTGCTGAGCACCCTCAAAGAACTGCAACAAAAGCCTATCCTGACCAGCTTTATGGGCGACCAGCAGGTGCGGGCAGCCAACGAGCGGCTCAACCTGGCGGGCCTCCCCACGCTGCTCTATCCCGACTCGGGCGCGCGGATGTTCAACTATATGTGGCGCTACCGCTATAACCTGCGGGGCATTTACGAGACCCCGCGCGTACCCCAGGCCTTCGAGCAGTTGCCCCCCGATCGGCAACGGGTAGAGGCGATCATTCGCGGGGCGCAGCGCCAACGACGTACCCTGCTTACCGAGCTGGAGAGCAAGTTTATCATGGATTGCTACCGTTTGCCCATTGTAGATACGCGCTACGCCGCCACCGAGCAGGAAGCCCTGATCCAAGCCGAGTCCATTGGCTATCCGGTGGTGCTCAAGGTCAACTCGGACGTCATCACCCACAAACGCGCGGCGGGCGGCGTGTACCTCAACCTGACAGAATCTATGGCCGTGCGGCAGGCCTTCCGGGCCATTCGCGAGAAAGCCACGCAGCGTTTCGGCGCCGACGCTTTTCAGGGTGTTACGGTACAGGAGATGTTTCACCATACGGGCTTGGAGGTTTATATGGGCAGCCAGGTAGATTCGTTTTTCGGTCCGGTGATCGTCTTCGGCAACGGCGGGCGCATCGTCGAGCTTTACAACGACAAGGCCATTGCCCTGCCGCCGCTCAACACTACCCTGGCGCGGCGGGCTATGGAGCAGACGCGCATCTACGAGGCCAGTAAGCGCCTCTACGACAAGACCGAGGAGCTGGTCGAGAGCCTATCGCAGTTGATGGTACAGTTCAGCCAGCTCCTGGTAGATCACCCCCATATTCACGAAATAGACCTCAACCCCATTGCCGTATCGGCCCGGGGCATTCGTGTGCTCGACGCCCGGGTGCTGCTCGCCACTTCGGCCGAGGCTTCGTCGGTGGTGCCCCTGGCCATCCGCCCCTACCCGCTTCAATACGAACGTAGCTTCCAGATGCACAACGGGCAGCGTGTGCTCATCCGGCCCATTCGGGCCGAGGACGAACCCGCCATTGTGGCCTTCCACCAAACCCTTTCGGACGACTCGGTGTACATGCGTTTTTTCTACAAGTTTTCGTACCAGCAACGGGTGTCGCACGAGCGGTTGGCCCGCATTTGCTTTGTGGACTACGAACGCGAAATCACGCTGGTGGCCCAACTTCCCGGAGGGCAAATTGTGGGGGCGGTGCAGTTGATGCGCCAACGCCACGGCGCCGAGGCCGAGTTTGCCATGCTCATCAGCGATACGCACCAGCGGCAAGGCCTGGGCCGCCGGATGCTGGAGCTGATCCTCGACGTGGCTCGCCAAGAAGGCGTGGCTAGCGTAACGGCCGAGATATTACCCGCCAACCAGGGTATGCAGAAAATCTGTCGTCACCTGGGCTTTCGTTTGCACAGCCACCTGGCCGACGGCGTGGTCTATGCCCGCAAAGACTTTGCGGTGCAGCCCTCGCCCGTGGCCTGAAAGCGTACGATTCGGTTGCGGCCCGCGGCGATGTAATAAAACTGGCACCGACGAACCATTTTGTGGGCAAGGCTTTGCTAAATTTCTACGCAAATTCGGATGCGCAAGGCTGGCTTAGGCCAGCCTTGCGCATCCGCTCGGCCCAACAAGCGCCTCTTTAAAATCATAGTTTATATGAACAATGCCTTTTCCTACTGGTTTTTCGGTTTCCTGTGCTTGTTGACATGGAGAGGAAAGGGCGCACAGGCCAGCACGGCTACGGACAGCTTGCGCAGGTATTTGTCAGCCGCACAGGGCAGTGCCTACATTGACCTATGTAATGAATTGGGCTGGAAATACCGCATTCAGCGCCCGGACAGCTCCCTCTATTTCGTAACGTTGGCCCGCGACAGTGCCCAAGCCCAGCCCACGCGCCACGGCTTGCCGAAGGCCCTCAACATTGGCGGACTGGCTCATCATTACCAGGGCAAGTACGCAGAGGCCTTCGACTGGCACGCGCAGGCCCTCCGGGTGGCCTTGGCCACGAAGGACACGCTCCAGGAAGCCCACGCCTACAATAACCTCGGGCGAATTTTTGTTACACAGGGTGACTGGTCAAGGGCCTACGCCCATTTTCTCAAGGCCCGCACTTTGTTTGAGCACCTCGACGACTCGGCCGGACAAGCCTACGTGTACCGCAGCCTGAGCCAGGTGTACCAGGGTCAGCACGAGTACGCCGCCGCCCTGCAAGCCAACCAAAAAGCCCTTCGGATTCGCAAGCAACTACAGGATGTGTCCGGCCAAATTTCTACGTTGCAAGAAATGGCGGGCATCGCCCGGGAAATGGGCGACTACCAGAAAGCACAGCAACTGTACGAACAAACCCACGACCTGAGCACCCTGGCCCAAGACAGTGGGCGCTTGGCCGACACCTTTTTGGGACTGGCAGAGATTGGGTTTGCCCAACAAGACCTGGCCCGGGCCGAGCAGTTTGCCCAGCGCACCTACCAGTTGGCCAGCCTGATGAACAACCCCCGGCTGATCGCTTACATTCATTTGCTATTGGCCCGCATTGCCCTTCAAAAACAAGAACTAGATCAGGCCCGCCGCTGGCTCGAAACAACTTCGGCCTTTGCCGAGCCTGCCCAGGATCTGTACCTACAACGCGAAGTTGCCTTCCTTTTTCACGAATGGGCCTTGCTCGGTGGCGACACGGCCCTGGCCTTGCGTTGCTACCAGCGCTACGTGCGCCACAAAGACCAGCTCGACGACGCCGCCGAGGCCAAACAGTTGGCCCAAGCCGAAGCACGCCTGGTGCTCGACCGCAAAGAGCGCGAAATAGCCGACCTGCGCACGCAAGAAAACCGCCAGCTTCGCGAGCTAGCCCGCGAACGTACCATCAATGGCTTGCAAACCGCCACGCTGTTGCTTTCGGGTTTGCTGATTGCCCTGGGATGGCACGGCTATCGTCGGCAAAAGAAAGACTATCAAACTACTTACCTGCAAAGCCAACGAATTGAAGTACAACACCAGCAGATTCAGGCGCAGAATCAGCAATTGCAGGCGCAAAATATGCAGCTATTGAACCTGAATCGGGAAAAAGACCATCTCACGAGTATGGTGGTGCACGACCTCAACGCGCCCTTCAACCACATCCGGGGGTTTTCGCAACTTATTGCCTATACGGGTGTGCTCAACGAAGAGCAGCGTACGTACTTGCAGCGCATCGAACAAACGGCCCAGGCAGGTCGCCGCCTAGTCGGCGATTTGCTACACATCCACGCGATTAGCGACAAAAAACCCGTTTTGCAGTCGGTTTCGCTGCGTGCCGTCGTAGAAGAAAAATACCACGACCACCTGGCCGCCGCGCGAGACAAGCAAATAGACCTGGTGCTGCAATTGCCCGACGAGCCTTGCACCTTCGAGACCGACCCGCAGTACCTTTCGGGGATTCTAGACAACCTGCTCTCGAATGCCATCAAGTTTTCGGAGCCGGGGCACCGCGTATGGCTGCGCACCTATGCCCGTTTCGATCAGCAGTGGGCCATCAGCGTCCGCGACGAAGGGCCAGGCTTCACCGAGCAAGACAAAGCCCGGCTCTACCGCAAGTTCGAGACCCTTAGCGCCCGGCCCACGGGTGGCGAAAGCTCGAACGGGCTGGGACTGGTGATCACCAAAATGATGGTTGAACAACTCGGCGGGCAGATCTGCCTGCACAGCGAAAGCAGAGTAGGTAGCGAATTTGTGGTGACTTTTCCCGCGTGGCAGCCCGCCGTTACGACCTAGCCACCCGCTCGGCCCGGAAACGTTCGTAGGCGGCCCGCTCCAGCACTTCGCGGTGGTCGGGATGGGCAATGGCGATCAGGGCTTCGGCCCGCTGGCGCAGATTTTTGCCGTAAAGGTTGGCAATGCCGTATTCGGTCACTACGTAGTGGATGTGGCCGCGCGTAGTCACCACCCCCGCCCCTTGCTTGAGAAAAGGCACGATGCGGCTGATGCCCCGGTTGGTCGTTGCGGGCAGGGCGATGATGGGCTTGCCACCCTCCGACAGGGCCGCGCCGCGCATAAAGTCCATCTGCCCCCCGATGCCCGAATACTGGTAGGTGCCGATGGAGTCGGCACACACCTGGCCCGTCAGGTCAATCTCGATGGCGCTGTTGATGGCCACCACCTTGGGATTGCGGCGGATCACCATCCCGTCGTTGACGTAATCCACGGGCAACACGGCCACCTGCGGGTTGTCGTCCACGAAATCGTAGAGGCGGCGGCTGCCCAGGATAAAGCCCGTCACGATGCGGCCGGGATATTTCTCTTTGTGTTCGTTGGTGATCACCCCCCGCTCCACCAGCGGGATGATGCCGTCCGAAAACATTTCAGTATGTACGCCCAGCGCTTTGTGGTGGGTGAGGCACTGCAACACCGCGTCGGGGATGGCGCCGATGCCCATTTGCAGGGTCGCGCCGTCTTCGACCAGTTCGGCCACGTAGCGGCCAATGGTTTGCTCGCGCTCGCCGGCGTCGGCCCCAAAACTCACTTCGGGCAGCGCTTCCTCCACGTCCACGAGGGCGTCAATGTGGGTATAATGAATGATGCCGTCGCCGTGGGTGCGGGGCATACGCGGATTGACCTGGGCAATGACGTAGCGCGCATTTTGCACAGCGGCCAGGGCGACGTCCACCGACACGCCCAGCGAACAAAATCCGTGGGTATCGGGCGGCGACACGTGCACGATGGCCACGTCGAGCGGCAAGATGCGCTGCCGGAACAGTTTGGGAATCTCGCTCAGGAAGATGGGCACAAAGTCGCCATTGCCCTCGTTGACGGCGCTGCGCACGTTGGCCGACACAAACAACGAGTTGATGAAAAAGCTGCGGCTCAGGGCCGGGTCGGCAATGGGCATATCGCCAATGGTGCTGATGCTGACGATCTCGACGTCGCGCAGGTCGTCGGCACGTGCGGCCAGGCCGCGGAGCAGGTGCTGCGGCGTGGCCGCGCTGCCGTGCACAAACACCCGCATGTCGGACTTTATGAAGGAAAGGGCCTCTTCGGCCCGTACGTAGCGCGGCGCTACAGGCCGAACGTGGAGGGATTTAGGGGACTTGCTCATAGAGAATAGCAGCTCTCGTATTTGAATATACGTTTACGCGTTTCTACTCTTATATCCAAGAAAAGTTCTTTTGCTGGCGCAGGATTGTGCAGCGCAAGACGGAAAAGTGTGCGGTAAGCGCAAGAAATACGCACGGCGGTGCAAAAGCAAAGGCACGATACGCGCCGCGGTGCATCTCTACATCGTCTAATCGTCTAATCGCCTCATAACCCAATCGTCTAATCACCCAATCGCCTCATCACCTCATTTTCCCCTACCCTGCACGATGATCAGAATGGTGTAGAGCAGGATGCGGGCGTCCATGGCCAGCGACATGTTTTCGATGTAGAGGATGTCGTATTTGAGGCGGCGCACCATCTCACCCACGTTCTCGGCGTAGCCATATTTGACCTGCCCCAGCGAGGTGATGCCCGGCCGCACCTTCTGCAAATGCCGATAGTGGGGGGCTACCTCCACAATTTTGTCAATGTAGAACTGGCGTTCGGGCCGCGGCCCCACAAAAGACATATCGCCCCGGAGCACGTTGAAAAACTGCGGCGTTTCGTCAATGCGCGTCTTGCGCATAAAACGTCCCCAGGGCGTGATGCGCGGGTCGTTTTCCGACGAAAGGGCCGGCCCCATGGCCTCGGCGTTGGTGTACATGCTCCGAAATTTGTAGATCTGAAACGGCTGCCCGTCTTTGCCGATGCGCTCCTGCTGAAAGATGATGCCCCCCTCCGACGTAAATTTGGTAATCAGGGCAATGATCAAGTAGAAAGGCGACCCGATCGTGAGCACACCCAACGACACCACCACGTCGAAGGCGCGCTTGACCACCCGTTGCCACAGGGGCATCAGCTCGTGCTTGATGTCCACCAGCGGCGTGCCAAACAGGTGATAGACCCGTACGGCGCCCAGCAATATCTGGTAGATGTCGGGGATGATGCTGATGCGCAGCCGCGAACTGTCGAGCAGGTTGAGGATCTCTTCGATGCGCCGGTGCTCGGAAGGCTCGATGGCAATGATAACTTGCTCGACCTTGTGGACCCTGATCAGGTGCTCGATGTGCTGGTAGCTACCCAAGTGCGGCACGGCTTCGCCGAGGGGGTTGTCGTCGGCGGCCTGCCCGTTGAACACGTGTACGTAGCCCACAAAGCGAAAACCCAGCGCGTCGTAGTTGTCTTGTACGTCTTGGTACATCTCCAGGGCGTTGCGGGCCGAGCCAATAATGAGGGTGTTGAACCAAATGCGCCGCTGCCGCACCAGTTGCACCGTCCGGCTCATGACCAGAATTTTGACGGCGGAGGTCGTAAAGAAATGCAGGAGAAAATAGGTGCCAAACGTCCGGTAGTAGCTGATTTGCGGGTCAGTGCTGGCTTGGTCAAGCAAGAGGGCAAAGAAAATCAGCACGACTCCCACGAAAGAAGCCGATAGGTTGGCAAAGACTTCTTTGAGGCGAGATTTCCGGAAAATGTTGGTGTAGAAGCCCCAAAGCGTGTAGAGCACCGTCCAGAAAGAGGCAATCACCAGGGCACTGCCCGCCAGCGTGAACAAGTAGCCTTCCGAGAAATGCTCGACGTGGCGGCGCAACAAATAGAACACCATCCAGGCTAGAAAAGCGGCCAGAAAATCGGCTACGACATAGCGCAGCGCAAAAGATCGTTTGTTCATTGCGTAAAGACGAGGCGGACGTTGTCGAGCGCCAGGTAGTCGGTTCGTTGCCCTTCGGCCAGGCTGCGGAAAAAGACCTGAAAAGTGCTATTGGCCGGCGCAGCGTTGATCTCCGTGACCAGGTTGACGTACACCTTGCGCCACTCGTCGGTAGGAAACAGTACCAGTTCGCTCAGGTCGGCCCGCTGCGCTCCTATCCGCACAAAAAGCCCCACCTCGAAGCGCACCGACGCGCGGTACTGAAACTCCAGGAACACGGGTCGCTGGGCAGGCAAGGGATAACTTTCGCGGCTGACAACTTCCAGGATCGTCACCGAGTCCACGGCGGGGGCAACCATCACCCCCACAAAGCCGGCCCCTCCCGTGGGCGGGCCGAGGGTATCTACCCGGCGGAGAGGCCAATCGCTGAAAGCGGAACTGTCCAGGGCCAGGTTTTCCAGTTCGAAGGTTTCATTGAGCGGGGTCTGCACGTTGGGCAAGTAGTTTGTGGTGGCGTTGAGGGTGAACGTCTCGCCTTCACGCAGCACCACATTGGCCCGAAAAGGCACAAAAAAGGGGTAGGTCTGCCGTTGTCCGCGCTGGCCATCGGGAAAGACCCCAGGCTGTATCTCAATTTGCACGGGTCCCGACGCAAGCACCGGAAAGCGGGCGGGCAGTTCGTAGAGGCCCACGAACTTGTTTTCGACGAACACCCAAGCATCCGAAATATTATGATCGGACAAGGCCGCCTCGCCCGTGAAAGCCACCTGATCCATCTGCAAGTAGGCCGGCGGCGGATCTTCAGGGTAGAACAGGCCACAGGCCGTCAGCAGGCTACTGAGGTGGCCGACGAACCACCACACCACGCTGCGGGCAGGCTGGGGCGTATAGCTAGGGCTTTTTTTCATGCTGACAAACGCCAAATTTAGGGGCTTTTCCCGAATCTGGTCGCAAAAGCGCTCAAACTCCGCTATCGGCTGTGGGTGGGCCAGGCTTCGTAAGATTTTGCGCTATTTGGGGCAGAGATATCGGCCAACAGAACAAAATTTCTGCGTTTTTACTTTTACTTTGCGTCTAGCTCTCTAGCCGCGTTTTTTTCACGTTCCTTCATTGTTGTTGCCGTGACGCCCACGCAAACCATCCATCAGTATCACCCCCTCTTGCACAGCATTGCCCTGCGCCTGCTCCGCTGCCAGGCCGACGCCGAAGATGTGGTGCAAGATACCTTCCTCAAGTGGCTCACGCTCGACACCGCCGCCGTTCAGAATCCGAAGGCGTATTTGGTGCGGGCCGTTACGCACAACTGCCTCAATCATTTGCAGTCGTTGCAACGCCGCAAAGAAGAATATCTGGAGAGCCTGCAACTGCCCGAGTTTTTGCTGCGCGTGCGCGAAGCCGATTTTTCGCACCTCGACCTGGAGGCCGAACTGCAAGCTGCCCTCGCCGTGGTGTACAACCGCCTCGAACCCCTCGAAAGGGCCGTGTATTTGCTGCGCGATGTGTTCAATATGGACTACGAATCGTTGCAAGCCATCTTCGAAAAGGAAGCTACGCACTGCCGACAGCTCTTCTCGCGTGCCCGCAAAAAATTGCGTGAAGTAGAATACCCTGCGCTGCCCGTTCGCTTGGAGTGCCCCGCCTTTCTGGAAAGTTTCCGCCGGGCCTGTGACTTTGGCTCGGTGTCCGATCTCATCCAGGACTTAAAAAAAGAAGTTGCGAACTGACTTTTTTTCGATCTTCTGTCACAAACCCGACTTTCGATTGTCTTTACATAGAGTCGGCTCATAAAGTGCCGATCTGTTATCCCGTATTCTATTCGTATGGCTGTTATCCTGACTTTCTTTGTTGCCCACTGGTACCTGTCGCTTTTCTTTCAGACCTTCTTTCTGCACCGCTACGCGGCGCACCGGGCTTTTACGATGAGTCCCTTCATGGAGAAGGTATTCTTTGTGCTGACCTGGATTTTCCAGGGGTCTAATTACTTGAGCGCCTACGGCTACGGCGTCATGCACCGTATGCACCACGCCTTTGCCGATACGCCCGACGATCCACACTCGCCCAAGTATGACGAGAGCATCTGGAAAATGATGTGGAAAACCAAAACCATCTACTCGGCCATTTCCAACGACAAACTGGAAGTCGAAGAGCGCTTCAAGAAAGGCGTACCCCGCTGGGATGTGTTCGACAAGTTTGCCCGCTCGTGGCCCTCGCGCGTATTTTGGGGCACCATCTACGTGCTGATCTACTGGAACTTTGCTACCGAGTGGTGGCTGTGGCTGCTGCTGCCCGTCCAGTTTCTGATGAGTCCCATCCACGGCGCCATCATCAACTGGTTTGCCCACAAATACGGCTACCGCAACTTCGAAGTGTCCGACACGTCGCGCAACTTTTTGCCCGTAGATGTGCTGATGATGGGCGAAAGTTACCACAACAACCACCACAAGCACGGCTCGCGGGCCAACTTTGGCGGTTTTCGTTGGCACGAAATAGACCCCACCTACCTGGTCATCCTGTTGCTCGACAAGGTGGGCATCATCCGCCTAGCCAACAAGCGCAAAGCCGTGGCCGTAGGCAAGCGGGCCCAAGCGGCGGCCTGAGGCACCTTTCGCTCATCAAAAAAAACCTGCCGGACAGACCTTGCAGGTTTTTTTTGTGGACATCGGGTATTGCCAGTTCCGCATCTTGCTACCCAACGCGCCGCGTCACGATCTGGGCGTGATGCCAGAGGTTGGGCCAAAAGCCAAAGTGTCGCTTAAGGACGGCGTAGCGGTCTAGCAACGATCGCCGATGGTGTTGTTTGGAAAACCCGCCCGTCAGGTAGCGGGCCAGTACCCCTTCGGCTCGCACCACGCCCCGGGCGCGTTGCAGGCAACGAATTTCCCAATCTACGTCGGCACTGTAGGGGTGGCGCAGGTCGTAGAGCGGGGCCACCGTTTTGCGCGCCACAAAGGCCTGGTGGCACACCACCATGCCGCGCCGAAAGTCGCGCCACGTAAGCCCATTGGGCAGGCGGTGCGGAGTAACGGCACTGCGCAAGCCCACGGCCGTGCCGTCGGGCCGTACGTAGAGCGTTTCGCCGTACACTACGTCAGTGTCGGGCCTGATGGCCGCTCGCACGCGGGCCACGGCCGTGGCATCGTAGAAGCTATCGCCGGCATTCATAAACCAGACAAAATCGCCGCTGGCCCGCGCCAGGCCCTTGTTCATGGCGTCGTAGATGCCGCCGTCGGGTTCGCTGTGCCAGTGACTGACCAGGTGCGCGTGCTGGCGAATCAGATCGAGGGTGTGGTCGGTCGAGCCGCCGTCCACGATCAGGTACTCGTCGGGGGGCGATGTCTGCTCGGCCACGCTCTGGAGCGTACGGACCAGCCACGGTCCGGCGTTATAGGTGATCGTGACGACCGTAAGGCGACTCATGGGAGCATTGCTTCGTACAGTGCCCGGTACTGGGCGGCCACCACCCCTTCGTCGTAGCGCGCTTCGGCCGTGCGCCGTGCCTCCGTGCGGAGGGCGGCCAGGTCAGCCTTGTGCAGCACCCAGTCTATGCCCCGGGCCAGATCGGCCGCATCGCCGGGCTGAGCCAGGTAGCCCGTCCGTTGGTGGTCAATCAGCTCGGCTAGGGCACCGTGCCGAAAAGCCACCACGGGCGTGCCACAAGCCAGGGCTTCGAGCACGGGCAATGGGGCATAGTCGTACGGTTCGGGCCAGACAAACACGTCAGCAGCGTTGTAGAGTTCCACCATCATTTCGGGCGTGGGCACCGCCCCTACGTGGTGCGTCGTGAACGGCAGGACGTCGAGGGTCATGGGTTCGGCGTGGCCCGTCAGGATGATGCCGTAGTCGAGGCTGGCGACATCGGCCGCCATGTGCCGAAAAGCTGCGCACAGGTCATGAAAGCCCGGCATGGTTTCGACCACCCCTTGTCCGGCCCCGCAGAGGATCAGGCGATGATCTACATCGAGTCCGTGCCGGTGATAGATGCCCGTTTTTTGCAGATATGGCCGGTAGCGGCGGGTGTCGAGCGTCGGCGGGATGACCCGCACCGGAAAGCGTCCCAGCAGCGGACTTGCAGCCATTTGCTGGCGCAACTGTTGCGATGTGGCCACCACCTGCAAGCGGGCGTTCTCGAAGAGGGCTAATTTGCGCCGGAAACCGTGATAGGAGGCGTCGGTACGGCCCGGGTGGCGCAGTTGCGGGCATTGCCCGCAGTGGGTCAGGTACTGTGTGCAGTCGAAGGGATCGTAGCAGCCCCCCGTAAAGGCCCAGGCATCGTGCAGCGTCCAGACCAAAGGTTTTTGCAGGGAAAATAATTTTTGCAAGCCCGTCGCCGATAGCAGATCGGGCTGCACACTGTGCAGGTGCAGGATGTCGGCCTCCCGAATGCGGGCATGGTCGGCCAGGTCGCCGCCGCTGCGGCCATCGGCAAAGGCCACAGGAGCGCCCGTAGGCCCTACCAGCTGGGCTTTGGGCGAGCGGACTAGCTTGTCGGCCCAGGCCACACGTCCGTTGACTGCCTCTGCCTCGGGGGTTGCCGTTTGCTGATGGCGCACCAGCAAACGGACAGACAGTTGCTGCCGCAGCAGTGCCTGGTGCAAACGTTGACAAGACAGACCCGCCCGGCTGAGGGCGTCGTCGGAGCTAAGAAGCGCAATGTTCACGGAGGAAGAAGGGTTGATCGGGACGAGCAAATATATTCAATTGCAGGGCCTTTGAATCACCTTTGTACCAATGAGTGGCATTATCCTTCCTCCAGCTAACGACCTGTGTATCAGCGGGCTGTTCTTACACCCTGGCCGCGTAGGGGGCACCGAGCACTATTTCTACAACCTGTTGCGGGGCTGGCCCCAACCTGCCCAGGCGACGTTGCTGCTCAATGCCGCTTACCGAGGGCACTACGATCCGGTGGTCGAACGCTTTGCCGTACGCTATGTGCCGCTGCGCCGCAGCCGCGTCTGGTACGACTATGGCCTTCGCTGGGCGGTGCCCGACCTGCGTAAGTTTAGGGCCGTTTTTTCACCTAACTACGTCACGCCTTTGCGGTGGGGCTTGCAAGGGGTGCGGCTGGTGACCACCCTGCACGACCTGCAATATCGCCACTATCCGGCCTATTTTTCGGCCTATAACCGGGCTGTGCTGCGCAGTGCACACTTCCACACGCTGCGGGCTGCCGACACGGTGGTGGTGATTTCGGAGTTTGTCCGGCAAGATGTGCTCGCCCGCCACGGGGCGCATTTGGCCAGCCGCTTGCGCGTAATCCCCAATCCGGTTGATTTTGACCGTTTGGAAGGGTCTTTGCCCGCCGATTGGACATTACCCACCCAGCCCTATTGGCTATCGGTGAGCGCCCTCTATGCTCACAAGAATACCCTAACGCTGGTGCGAGCCTTTCGGCAGTTTCGGCAAAAACACCCGGAATATTCCCTTGTGCTGACTGGCCAGCACCCGGCCCAACTGCTGGGCGAGGGGGCCACGCCCTATCACCGGACGCTGCTGGCCGAGATTGAGCAAACCGCAGGCGTCGTATTTACGGGCTACGTGCCCGACGCCGTGCTGGGTGCGCTCTATCGCCACAGTGCGGCCTTCGTGTTTCCTTCCTTGTTCGAGGGCTTCGGGATGCCCGCCGTCGAGGCGATGGGGCTTGGCCGCCCGGTGCTCACCACCCGCTGCGCTGCACTGCCGGAAGTCACCCTGGGCCTGGCCCACTACGTGGATGATCCGCAGCAGCCCGCAGCCCTGGCCAGTGCCATGACAGCGCTCGTCGGCCAGTTGGCTGCTCATCAGCAAAAGGCCTTCGAACTGGCACCCCGCTTGCGCGCTACCTACGCCCCCGAGAAAATTGCCCGTACCTACGCAGAGACCCTTGGCTAAAATCAGGATTTGTTGGCGACAACAGGTTTGGACAAGTAAGCCAAATTTATCTCACACTGTTCACCATCGAACGGGAAGCCGTCTTTATGACTTTCTCTTCAGATACTTCTTTCGAATATTTGCCGATTGCCGGCCTGGTCGGTCACTTCGAGGCGAAACTGCCCCTGCAATGGGCCACCATCGGCCGTTTCGGCCCAGAGCAAATTACGTTTGTGGTCGTAATTCATCAACAGCCACTGTCCGTTGAGCGTGGCCCTGAAGTCGGCAATGCCCGACTGCGCATCGGCCACCGTAAAGACCGCTTCGCGGCTATTGACACGTACGGGCCGCACCAGCGGCAAGTCCCGGTCTTCGGCCAGCAGGAAGGTACCCAGCTTTTTGGTGGTGAACACCAGCGTATCGCCCGCCCACTGTCCGCCCACGTGGCTGCGGCGGGTGCCGCTGCTCAGGTAGGCTTGTGTGCGAGGCTCAAGGTCTAGCCCGGACAAATTGGCCTGCCAGCGCACCGTGATGGGTTCGCGCAGGGGCACGGCGTAGTTGTGCAACCGCAACGCCTCTGGCTCGTCGTCTATCTCTAGGTAGAGCGTGTCGTAGAGCGCCTCGCTGGGCACCTCCACCGTGACCCGCCCGTGACGAATCACGTTTGGCTGCCCCGGAAAGGCCACCCCCCGAAACGAGAAATAGGCCGTGTGCCCGTCGGCACGGAGCGAATCGGGCAAGCCGCGGCGCATGTCCCACAAATAGAAGGTGCTGCGGCCCCGGGCATAGGCGGGCGGCAGCACCAGCTTCTGCCGCTGGCTGTACATCACGGCTGGGCGGCTGGTGCCGGGCAGGTTTTCGGCCTCGATGCGCAACAAGTTTTCTTGCAGCGAGTAGGCAAAGCGAACCTGATTGGCGGCCGGGTCGGGATCTACGGCGAGCACCCGGGCGGGACCTACGCCCCGGATGATAAAGTTGCAGTAGGTGGTGTTGCCCATCACGTCGCGGAGGGTGATGCGCACCGGATAGTCGCGTCCGGGCGCAATGCGCAGTGCCCCCCGGTCGGCGTTGGTGCGATAAAAGGGTAGCACATTGCCGTCGGTGAGGTAGCAACGTTGGCGCTTGGCGCCTTCCTGCACGAAGGCGCCGTAGTCTTTGTGGACATTGATCTGGTTAGACTCGTCGAAGGCGAAAGTCTCCAGGTGCATCTCGTAGGCCAGGCTGTCGCCCACGTGCACGGCCACGTAGGCCACCCCATTGCGAAAGCCCGACCGCGTCTGGCGGTCGAAGGCTTCGATCTCCAGACCCACCAGCCCAAACGCCTCGACGGGCGCGGGCAGCCCGTAGTGTCGCCCGCGGGCGGTGGGCCGAATCAGTTGCAAGTCGAACACCCCCGCCACGCGGGCGTTGGCTTCGAGCGGTCGCAGGCCCACCAGCGTGAGGAAGGGTGCTACGTCATCGGCAATTTCGCTAAAGCCAAAGCGCAGCGGGTCGAGCACCTTTTCGTCGGGGGCGCGAATCTCGAAGTGCAGGTGCGGCCCGCCCGAGCTGCCCGAGTTGCCCGACCACCCTACCTGTTGGCCCCGGCGGAGCGGCAACTCGCCCGACTCGGGAAACAAGTCCACCACAAAGCTTTGCTGCTGATACTGCGCCCGGCGCACGTAATTGGCAATGGCGGGGCCAAAGCGATCGAGGTGAGCATAGACGGTGCCCATCCCGTTGGGGTGACGCACGTACACGACGTTGCCATAGCCGTAGGAAGACACCCGCACGCGGTACACGTGCCCTTCGGCGGCCACCGTGACGGGCAGGCCAATGCGGGCTTCGGTGCGGATGTCGAGTCCGGCGTGGAAATGGTTGGTGCGCAACTCGCCCATGTTGCCCGACAAGGAGTTGGGCTGGCCGGGCTTGATGGGAAAACTGAAATACGAAGGTGGATATTGAATTTGGGCGGAGGTGGCCAGTGGCCAACTCAGCAACACCGTTATCAGCCTCCACCACCGGGACAGGCTATGCATAGGAACGTGTCAAACCGCGGGCAAGCGGTATCATTTAACTTCAAAATCGAGCAGCAGGCGTCCTTCCAGGAAGCCTTGCAGCCGATCGCCGACGTGCACTGGCCCCACCCCGGCGGGCGTGCCCGTAAAAATCAGATCGCCCGTGCGCAGCGAGATGTATTGCGACAAAAACGACACGAGGTAGTCGAACTTGTATAACATCATGGCTGTGTGGCCCTGCTGGCGCATCTGGCCGTTTACTTTCAGCTCGAAATGCAAGTCTTGCAAATCGGCAAATTCGCTGACGGGCACAAACTCGGAGATCGGGGCTGCGCCATCGAAGCCTTTGGCCAGGTCCCAGGGCAGGCCTTTGCTTTTGAGGCGGCCCTGGATGTCGCGGGCCGTAAAGTCCACACCCAGGGCCAACTGGTCGTAGTAGCGGGCAGCAAATTGCTCCTCGATATGCTTGCCGGGTTTGCAGATGCGGATCACCACTTCCAGTTCGTGGTGGACGTCCTGCGTGAAGCTCGGGTAATAGAAAGGGGCGTTGTGCCGCAGGAGGGCCGTGTCGGGCTTGCTAAAAACCACCGGCTCGGTGGGCTTTTCGTTTTGGAGTTCGGCGATATGCTCGGCGTAGTTACGCCCGATGGCCAAGATTTTCATAGAAATGAGGAGGTACGGATGGAATCAATGCGGACAAACTTCGCCAAAAAAATGGCAGAAATGCACACAACCAGTATTTATCAGCCCGAAATGATACTGATGATCCAGAAAATGAACGTCAGAATACCCACCACGCCGATCTGAAGCCAGCGACCCAGGTACTTGATGGCCGCCAGGTACCAAGGGTCTTCGGGCTTCACTTTGATCAGACGAATCTTGAACTTTTCGGCTTGTTCGTCTTCCCGATCTTGCCTTTGTTGCGAGGCGGCGCGCTCGTCGGGATAGAGGTAGGCGCCGCAGTGCTCGCAGCGGTCTTCAGCGTGGTTGCCCGTGGCACCCGACCAGTTGCCGCAATTGTCGCATTTAACTTGCTTGCTCATCGGAGAAAAATTAAAATTTGTGCTGCAAAAAATCGTGTATCCACGTCAGCGTCGCCGGAATGGCCTCGAAATTCAGGGTGTGGCCCACTCGGGGCAGCACGTGGCACTGTCCCTGCGTGATGGCCGCTGCCGTTTCGCGGCCCATCTCGGGCGTGCAGAGCAGGTCTTCGGCCCCCTGCAACACCAATACGGGCACGCGCACTGCCCGGAGAGCCGGGCGAAAGTCGCCACGCTGGGCCGTGCCGGCCATCAGTTTGAGCAGGGCTTCGGTGCTTAGCTCCTGCCCCGTGCGCATTTGCTTGAGCTGTTCGATGGGAATGAGCGGCTGGGCAAAATAAGAAGCGCCCAGCACAAAGGGCAGCATCACGTCGAGCATAAGGCCATACCCGCCCGCCCGCAAGGCTTTTTCCCAAGCCTGACCAATGGCTTCGAACAAGGGCGTGGGGTACGAAAAAGTCGAGAGCAATACTCCCTTCGCAAACCGCTCGGGATAGCGTGCCAGCAGGTGTTGGGCAATGCCGCTGCCGTAAGATATCCCCACGGGCACAGTACGCTGGGTGCCTAGGGCATCGAGGAGGTGCAACACATCGGCCGCGTGCTGGTCGTAGGTGCGGGCGTGGCCCGTTTTGTCCGATTGCCCCTGAAAGATCAGGTCCACGAGCACCATCCGGTAGGTATCGCGCCAGGCCATCACGTAGGGCTGCCAATTGAGTGTAGACTGCGAGAGTCCGTTGAGGAACACCAGGGTGTAGGGGGCGTCGTCGGGACCGTACAGTTCGTAGTGCAGGTGCAGCCCGTCGGGCAGGGCGTGTTTCATAGCAGTCGAGGTGTAGCTTTTTATACCGGATTGGCTCCGAAAATGATACCTGGCCAGTACCCAAAATGCGCCCGGGGGGCACCACTAAAAAATATTTGGCAGTAGAAATCCTGTCTGCTATATTTGTGACCGCATTCAGAAAAGCAGGTCGTACGGCCTTCTCACTGACCGATGGTGTAACTGGCAACACGTCTGATTTTGGTTCAGAAGAGTCTAGGTTCGAGCCCTAGTCGGTCAACGAAAACCCCTCTCCTTGTCGGAAAGGGGTTTTTTGTTTTATCACGCCTCTCCCCCCTGGGTGGCTTGGGCGTAGAGCGCACGCAGCAACGCTTCGTAGGGAGCCGACAGCGCACATTGCCGCCGGGCCATCACCCGCCGCTCGGTATCCAGAAATTTTTCTAGCTCCCAGCGGCGATCGTGGCGGCCGCCCCAGCTAAAGTCGGGCACAAACTTAGGCGGAAAGTCAGCCCCAAACACATTGGCCCCCACGCCCACCACCGTGCCCGTGTTGAACATGGTATTGATGCCCGCCTTGGCGTGGTCGCCCATCATCAGGCCACAAAACTGCAGACCTGTCGGCTCAAATTGCTTGGTGCCGTAGTGATAGAGCCGCACGCTGGCGTAGTTGTTTTTCAGGTTCGAGGTATTCGTGTCGGCCCCCAGGTTGCACCACTCCCCGACGACGCTGTTGCCCAAATAGCCCTCGTGCCCTTTGTTGCTAAAACCCATCACGACCGAATTGCTCACCTCGCCGCTCACCTTGCAGCCTGGCCCCACGGTGGTGTCGCCCCGTATCTTGGCCCCCATGCCGATGACCGAGTCGGCTCCCAGCGCAAAGGGACCCCGAACGAGTGCCCCCTCCTGCACGTCGGCGTTTGGGCCAAGGTAGATGGGGCCATTTTCCGCATTGAGCACTGCCGCCCGCACGCGGGCGCCCGGCTCGAGAAAAACCTGCTCGGGGGCATAGACCGTCGTGGCAAAATCGGCCAGGGGCGCCGACAGCCGACCCGCCGTGACGCGCTCGAAGTCGGCCCGAATCTGGGCACCGTTGTAGCGAAAAATGTCGTAGCCCCGGCGCAGCAGTGTAACGGGCCTTGCGTAGGGCACCTCGTGCCAAGGCATGGCCAGCAGGGCCGTCGCGCTGTTTGGCTCCTGCGCGGGCAACAGTTGGGCCGCCAGCAACGTGCCGTTCTGCATGAGCGCTTGGCCGGGCGCAAGCCGCTGCAAGGCATCCACCACGTCGTGGTCGGGGCAAAGGCCCCCGTTGATGGCCCACCGCGGCACGTGGGGCAAGAGCGGCAGCCGCCAGAGCGGCAGGTGCGTCAGAAATTCCCCCCCGACACCTAGCCAGGAAGCCCATTTTTCAGCCACCGTCAGGATGCCCACCCGCAGGGCCGCCACCGGACGGGTGAAAGTGAACGGCCGCAGGCCCGCCTGTTGGCTGGGCTCGTCGAAGAGAAGGTAGCGCATCGGGCACAAAAAAAGCCTTCCCGGGGAAGACTTCATAGTGAGGGGCGGCAAAAGCCTTATTTCTTGTAGCGGCGGTTGAATTTCTCGACGCGGCCGGCCGTATCTACGAACAATTTTTTGCCCGTGAAGAAAGGGTGCGAATCGGAAGACACCTCCACTTTGATCACCGGGTAGGTATTGCCCTCAAACTCGACCGTTTCGGACGAACTCATCGTCGAGCGGGTCAGGAACATGTGGCCAGACTGGAGGTCTTGGAAAACCACTTCTTTATAGGTAGGATGAATATCTTTTTTCATGATGGATGTGTTGCTCGAATCAGGGCCGCAAATTTAGGTATTAACCCGAATTTTACCAAAGAGTAATACGATAAATAAGCTGCGCTTTGCCTGTGGCCTGTCCGTTGCCGACAATATTCTCGCTGATAAAGTCATTTGCTAGCAATCTTCGAGCAGTTTTTAGTATTATTGCCCATGTAATATTGTTTCTAAACATTCCCGTATATGCGCAAGTATCTCTCCTCTTTCCGCAAGGCGACGTGGATCATTTTGTTTTCCCTTTCGGCGGCCGTGGCCACGGCCCAACCTGGTGGCGGCCCTCCGGTTGATCCCGGGCCACCCGTTGATCCGACTGCCATCCCCGTGGACGGCGGCGTAGGCCTGCTGGCGGCCGCTGGCATAGCGCTGGGTGCGCGCTATTTTCGTAAAGGCAAAGCTCGCACCGAAGCCTGAGAATTTTCTTGCCTGCCCTGAACCGCCGTGCGCAAAAGCATCGGCGGTTTTTTCTTAAAAAAATTTTAAACAAATTTCATTGAAAATGGCACCGCACATTGCATGACTCGGGTTTTTATTCGTATTTTGTGAATATTTCAATGAATAGATTTAAATTTAATATATTACACCCTATGACCTCTCTGTTACGAACAAGTTGGTTACTAGTCCTTTGGCTCTTGCCTGCCCTGGCAGCAATGGCCAATCAGGCACCTATCGCACGCGACACCACCATCAGCACCCGGCAAGTGCAGGCCACTAACTTCTGCCTCGCCAGCGTGACCGATCCAGATGGCGATGAGCTAATTTTCTTTGCCATCGCCCTGCCCCCTCAGCAAGGCTCGCTGGTGCTGCTCGACAGTACCGAAGGGTGCTATTTCTTCCAGTCTTCGCTGAGTTTTCAGGGCACGCTCACGCTGCCCTACGTTGTCAGCGACGGGCAACTGAGCGATACGGCCACGCTGACCATCGTGGTGGGTCCGCGCAACCGCCGCCCCACGGCTCAGGATCAAAAGTTGCAAACGCCCTTCGAGACGCCGCTAAGTGTGCAATTGACAGGTGCTGACCCGGACGGCGACTCGCTTACGTTCCAGATTTCG
Organism: Catalimonadaceae bacterium; assembly: GCA_036804165.1. Classification (GTDB taxonomy): domain Bacteria; phylum Bacteroidota; class Bacteroidia; order Cytophagales; family Flexibacteraceae; genus DAIMZG01. Next base: position 29,306 of record DAIRSZ010000007.1, read on the forward strand.
GTGCTGCCGTCGCATGGCACTTATACCCTTGATCCAGAAACGTATTCGCTCATCTACACCCCCAACCCTGGCTTTTCGGGGCAAGACAGCATTGGCTTCCGCGCCAGCGACGGTGACATTCCCTCGCGCCTGAGCTATATCCGCATCACGGTGCTCGACGACGACACGGGCCTGGCCCCCTTTTCGGTAACCGACTATGTGCTGGTGAATGCCGAAACCAACGAAGATATCGGCCCTTTGCTGGACGGTGACACCCTTTTTTTGAGCCAACTGCCCTCGCCCTTGCTCAGCGTACGGGCCAACACCAACCCCGACGTGGTGGGCAGCGTGGTCTTCGACCTCAACGGTAGTTTTTTCAACCTGGAAAACGTGGCCCCATACGCACTGGGCCAAAACCAGGGAGCCAACTATTTTCCCGTCAAGTTTCAGACGGGCACGCCCTACGAACTGACGGCCAGGCCCTACAGCGAAGCGCAGGGACAGGGCGAAGCGGGTACGTCCCTGACGGTCAACTTTATTTTGCTGGCCGTCCCGACACCACCCGCTGGCGAGCTGGGCACTTTTTCGCTAATTGATGCCGACAGCAACGAAGAACTCGGCCTGCTGGCCGACGGCGATACGCTCGATCTGGGCAGCCTGCCTACCGATCAGCTTTCGCTTACCTACAACATTGACCCGGCGGGCGTTGGCAGCGTGGTTTTTGAGCTTAACGACGCTTTCTATAACCTGGAAAACAACTTTCCTTATGCCCTCAACCAAAACCAGGGACTAAATTTTTTTCCGGCCAAACTTGAGTTTGGTCTCAATACGGTGAAAGCCACGCCCTACAGCGCCCCGCAGGGCGGCGGCACGGCTGGCTCTTCGGCCACCATTTCGTTTTTCTACCTGCCGGGCGTCGTAGATTTTGTGTTGGTCAATGCTGATAATAACCAGGACATCGGCACCCTCCAGTCGGGCGATGTGCTGCTGGCTGACGAGCTACCCACCCAAAACCTGAACATCCGGGCCAACACCCGCCCGGCCGAGGTGGGCAGCGTAGCCTTCACCCAGAACGGGATGCCTTTCAGTTTGGAAAATGTGTTTCCCTACGCTTTTGGCCAAGACCTTGGCGGCGACTACTTGCCCGTCAATTTTCTGCCTGGCGATTACGTGATCAGCGCGACGGCCTTTTCGGAGGGTGGGGCCGAGGGCGAAGCGGGTCGCACGCGGACGGTTAGTTTTACCTACGTCTCGGCAGTTGGCGAAGGCGGGGGACTGGCCACCACTCCCGCGTCGCGCGTATTTCCCAACCCCTTTGCCCAACAACTCCGCCTGCAATTCGACGAGCTGCGCCAGGCGGGTACTCTGACCGTACGCCTCTACGACGCCGTTGGTCGGCAGGTATTCGCGCACGAAACGGCCACCCCCACCCCCACCACGCTGTTGGACTTGCCCGAATTGCCCCGGGGCATGTACTTGCTCCGCCTGACGGGCGTCGTTACGGAAAGCCACCGCCTGGTGCGCAAATAGTTTTTTTCTCGAAACATTTTTGAGGGCCAGCTCTTTCCGATGTGGGGGGCTGGCCCTCGGCTTTCGTCGCTAAAGCAGACGTACGGATGCACACGTGGGGCCGTCGGGGCAGGCGCGATCTTTAGAGGTCGCTAGCTTGGCGTCGCGCCCAAATTTGCTCACCTTTAATCACCCAAACACGATCCTGCTTGAAAATAGCTGTACCCAGAGAGACCGATGCGCTCGAAAAGCGCGTGGCCCTCACGCCCGATGCCGTCAAGAGTTTGCGCAAAGCAGGGTTTACATGCCTCGTAGAAACGCACGCTGGCACCAATGCCCACTTCCTCGACGAGTCGTATGCACAAGCCGGGGCCGAGGTGGTCTCTGATGCCGATACCCTCTATGCCCACGCCGACCTGGTGCTCAAGGTCAACGCTCCCACGCTGGCCGAGGCCGAAAAAATGCGCGACGGCGCAGCCCTGATCTCGTTTTTGTACGCCTACACGGTGCCCGACTTGCTCGATGTCTTGCAGCGCAAGCGCATCGCGGCCTTTTCGATGGACGCCGTGCCGCGCATTTCGCGGGCGCAAAAAATGGACGCTCTCAGTTCGCAGGCCAACCTGGCCGGCTACAAGGCGGTGCTGCTGGGCGCCAATGCCCTGGGCAAAATATTTCCGCTGCTGATGACGGCGGCGGGCACCATCACCCCAGCCAAGGTGCTCATTTTTGGGGCCGGCGTGGCGGGTCTGCAAGCCATCGCTACGGCCCGGCGCCTGGGGGCCGTGGTGGAAGTGACCGACGTACGCCCCGAAACCAAAGAGCAAGTAGAGTCGCTGGGGGGGCGCTTTTTGCAAGTGGAAGGCGAGGGCGTCGAGACGGCGGGCGGCTACGCCCGCGACGTGTCGGAGGACTACCTGCGCCGCCAGCGCGAGATGGTAGCCAAGCACGTGGCCGAGGCCGACCTGGTGATTACGACCGCGCAGGTGATCGGGCGCAAGGCGCCGGTGTTGATTTCGGAAGAAGTAGTCAAGACCATGCGACCAGGTGCCGTAATTGTGGACATGGCCGTGGCCTCGGGGGGCAACTGCGCCCTGAGCGAATTTAACCAGACCGTGGTGCGGCACCACGTCACGATCGTGGGCGAGGCCAATTTGCCCGCACTGCTGCCCGTCAACGCCAGCGAGCTGTACGCCCGCAACATCGTGGCCCTGCTGCTGCACCTGACTACGGCCGAAGGTTTCAAGGGGGACATGGAGGAGGAAATCACGAAGGGCTGCCTCATCACCCACGAAGGGCAGCTTGTCCACGCCTTCACCCAAGAAATTTTGTCCAAAAAAACGACCTGATCTGCGCCGTTACTTTACTACACTCTATGAATGCTGAATCGCTCATTGTCCTGATCTACGTGCTGGTACTGGCCAGTTTTGTGGGTTTCGAACTGATTTCGAAGGTTCCCCCTACCCTGCACACCCCCCTCATGTCGGGTTCCAACGCCATCTCGGGCATCACCATTGTGGGTGCTCTGGTGGCGGCCGGGCCGACGGGCTTGCCCCTCAACAAAATACTGGGCATTGCCGCCCTGCTCTTTGCCACCATCAACGTGGTGGGCGGCTACCTGGTCACGGATCGGATGCTGCAAATGTTCAAGAAGAAAAAATAATGGAAACCTCGCTCTTCATCCAGATCTCGTATCTGATGGCCTCGGTGCTCTTTGTGCTGGGGATCAAGAAACTGGGCAAAACGTCCACGGCCCGCGAGGGCAATTTCTACTCGGCCTCGGCCATGCTGATGGCCGTAGCGGCCACGCTGTTCGACGCGCAGATCCTGAGCTTCACCGAAATATTCGTCACGTTGCTGGTGGGTTCGGCCATTGGGGCCTACGTAGCCCGCACCGTCGAGATGACCTCGATGCCCGAAATGGTGGCCCTCTTCAACGGCTTTGGCGGGGCGGCCTCGGTGCTGGTGGCCCTGTCGGAATACTGGCGCATTTTGGGTACGCCGGGCGAAGAACTTCCGGCGGTGGTGGGCATCACGGTCGCGCTGAGCGTGATCATCGGCTCGGTGACGCTGACGGGGTCGCTGGTGGCTTTTGGCAAGCTCAAAGGTTTGGTCAACGGTGGTTCGGTGCTGCTGCCCGGGCGGCACGCGATCAACCTGGTGCTGGCCGTGGGCATGGTCGCGATGGGCGCCGCCCTGGTGATCGCCCCCGAGCAGGCCTTGTTCATTTTGCTTACCACCGCCCTGGCCCTGGTGTTGGGCGTGCTGGTCGTGATCCCCATTGGCGGGGCCGACATGCCCGTGGTGGTGTCGCTGCTCAACTCCTATTCGGGCATTGCGGCCTGCGCCACGGGCTTTGTGTTGCAAAACCAGGTGCTGATTATCTCGGGCGCACTGGTGGGGGCGTCGGGCATCATTCTGACCCAGATTATGTGCAAAGCCATGAACCGTTCGCTGCTCAACGTATTGCTGGGGGGCTTTGGGCAAACCGCCAGGGCAGGCGGTGGCGCCGGGCGCGAAATGTTGGTCAAGGAAGTGGGGGTCGAAGAAGCGGCCATGATCTTCGACTCGGCTTCGTCGGTGATCATCGTGCCCGGCTACGGCATGGCCGTGGCGCAAGCCCAGCACGTGGTGCGCGAGATGGGCGAGCTGCTCGAGAAGAAAGGCATCAATGTGCGCTACGCCATCCATCCGGTGGCGGGCCGGATGCCCGGCCACATGAACGTGCTGCTGGCCGAAGCCAACGTGCCCTACGACAAGCTGGTGGAGATGGAGGCCATCAACGACGACTTTGCCAATGCCGACGTGGCCCTGATCATCGGGGCCAACGACGTGGTGAACCCCGCCGCCCGGCACGACACCCAAAGCCCCATCTACGGTATGCCCATCCTGAACGCCGACAAGGCCCGCACCGTGATCGTCAGCAAACGCAGCATGAGCGCGGGCTACGCGGGCGTGGACAATGAGCTGTTCGGCTACGACAACTGCCTGATGCTGTTTGGCGACGCCAAAAAGACCATGACGTCGGTAGTGAGCGAGCTCAAGGAACTGGTGGCTTGAGCACTGCCAGCCGTTTCATCAAATAACCCAAAAACAGAATCTTTGTCTTGCGATACTAACGACTAGTAAGCGCTCGCGTAGAAACATGTAGCTACATTTAATTTTACATGAATCTACCCCAACTAGGC
>DAIRSZ010000008.1:0-33275 GCA_036804165.1 Catalimonadaceae bacterium
ACAATGTTGCCAGAAAGAAAATTTTGGTGGCTACAAGAGTTGTTTTCATATTTTTCATTCACTTAAAAAGTGATTTAACATAGAGTCCATGCAAGTGCCGCTACAAATACGATCACTCCTTCGAGTCCACTGACAGTATTGCAACATCTGTTTCTCAATATGCATCTAAGCGCTTTAAAAACAGGGAAACCAAATATCACAATCGCACCTATCAATTTCCATACAGGTATATTGTCTTCTGTACCTCGTGAAGGAGACTGGCGGACTTCTTTGAGTTCAACGAGTTTTTCTTGCATAAAAGAAATAAATCCAAATTCGCCACTGGTTGATGCTTTGCTTACAACCTCGTCAAAAGCATTTATTAACTTCAAAGTGTCAGATGCTTTTAAAGGTGATTCTGCAAGCACCTCAGAAATCCTTAACCGCATATCCCGGAATTCCTCAACATTTACAGGTTCTCTACTTAGAGACCCTGTCTCAACGAATTCTCTAATAGTTTCAATGGCCGTATCAATTATGGATATTCCTCGGTTATTCCACGCTTCCAGCTGTTCGTTGAAATACGGAACGAGTGGTGGAGATAATTTTAGTTTATCGAATCTTTCTCCTTTTCTAAAATTTAGCTCGCCTTCTCCGAAATGGAGTAGTGATGTTACAGTCGAATAGTACACATTACTTAGCAAGTTTATCTCTCTATCAAGCTCAAGAGCCGGAGAATATGCCATTGCATACTGATTTAATCTACTAATCAAATCTTTGTTGTTCATGAAGATAGAATTGTCCATGACAGTAAAGTTTTAGTATGTATTCGTAACGGAATACCCATAACTTTATTTTCACTGAATAGGAAATATTTTCCCATTCGAATATGATCGGCTTGAGTGCAATAATTATAATTTTTATTTATAAATTATATAAGTAACTTATTAAATAAATATTAAAACCTAATTTAGTATAATGGAAATTACTACTCATGTCACAATAAACTCACTAAATCCCGCACGCCCACCTGGCGGCGCGTGGTGTAGCCCTCGCCGTACTTGACCCCAATGGCGTGGCCCAACTCGCGGGCACGGCTTTCGATAAAATCCAGAAAATCCGGCGACGAAATGTACGTCTCCGGCTCGCGGCTGTCGGGGTTATAGAACTGGCTCCGGTAGGCGCGGATGGCCGCCAACTTGGCGGCCCAGTGCGGGGTGATGTCCACCACCACGTCGGGCCGGAGCAGCCGGTCCTGGATAAAATGAAACAGCAGCCGGGGCCGGAAAGGCTCTTGCCGCCGGCCCTGGTCGAGGGTTTCTACCTTGCGCAAGCCCGCCAAAAAGCAAGCCTCTGTCACCAGTTGGGCCGCCCGTCCGTGGTCGGGGTGGCGGTCTTCGGTGGCATTGGTAATGACCATATCGGGCTGGTAGCGGCGAATGGCCTGCACCACGGCCAGTTGGTGCGTTTCGTCGTTGCGGAAGAAGCCATCGGCAAAGCAGAGGTTTTCGCGCATTTGCAGGCCCAGCAACCGGGCCGCTTCGGCGGCCTCCCGGTCGCGGATTTCGGCCGTACCCCGGGTGCCCAGTTCGCCCCGCGTCAGGTCCACAAAGCCCACGCGGCGCCCGGCGGCCACCTGCGCCGCCACTGTGCCCCCGCAATTGAGTTCGGCGTCGTCGGGATGGACGGCGATCACGAGCAAGTCTAATTTCATGCGGCAAAGCTACGCAAAAGCCCCTTACGCATCGTGCAGGATGCGCCAGATCAGCTCGCGCAAGATGTCGCCGTCGTTGTGGGTGCCCGGCGCGATGCCCTTGGCCTGCAAATCGGCTGTGCGCAGGTGGGCCACAATGCCCACCACCTGGGGCGGCGAATAGGCCCGGGCGGCCCGCTGGTAGTCTTTGACGAAGAAAGGATGCACCTTGAGCACCCGGGCCAGTTCGGACTCGGAGCCCGAAGCCGTGGCGTGCACCAGCAACACCTTGGCAAAAAAGCCGAACAGCACGGCCAGCGTCGGGATGACGGGGTGGCCCTTGGGGTCGGCGGCAAAGTAGTGGGCAATGCGGAAAGCCTGGGCGGCGTCGCGCCGCGTCAGGGCGCTTTGCAGTTCAAAGACGTTGTAGTCCTTGCTGATACCGATGTAGGTTTGCACCAGCTCGGGCGTGATGCGCGTGGGGCCGTTGAGGCTGAGCACGAGCTTGTCGAGTTCGTTGGCCAGGCGGCTCAGGTCGGTGCCGATGCTTTCGGCCAGCACCTGCTGGGCCGTGGGCGCGATCTGATGTCCCTGCGCCTTGAGGTAGCGCTCGATCCAGGACGGCACCTGGTTGTCGTAGAGTTTCTTGGCCAGCATCACCACGGCGTGGCTTTCGAGCACCTTGAGCCACTTTTTCTCGGTGACGGCCTTGTGCTTGTGGCAAAAGATCAGCACCGTGCTCGGCAGGGGCTGCTGCAAATAGGCCGTCAGCATCTTGCGCCCCGCCTCGCGGCCCAGGTCGGGAATCTCCTGCGCTTCGCGGACAATGACCACCTGCCGTTCGGCCATCATCGGGAAGCGGCGGGCGTGGTTGAGCACATCGGCCACGCCGTGGTCTTTGCCGTAGAGAATCACCTGGTTGAACCCGCGCTCGTGCTCGGCCAGCACGTGCTGCTCGACGTGCTGGGCAATGCGGTCAATAAAAAAACTTTCCTCACCGTGGAGGAAATAGACGGGGGCGTAGCGGCGGGCGCGCAGGTCTTCCCAGATTTTTTCGTACGTAAGGATCATCGTCCGGACGGGTCAGGCGGCATAGGCACGGCGAAGGTACAGCCTCAGCCCAAATCTACCAGTCGGTAGTAGTCCACCATCGTTTTGCGGAAGGCTTCGCGGTCCTGGCGGTTTTGCAGCAGGGGCGTGCGGGTGCCGTCGGGCTGTCGCCAGAAAAGGCGGTGCCCGGCCTGGATGCTGCGGTGCAGGTAGCCCGCAAAGCGGAAGTGATCTTTCTTGTTGCCAAACGCGAAGCGGTAGCGGCCCGTGGGCACGGCGGCCGTGTCGGCGGCCTCCCACTCCACTTCCAGCACGTCGGGCCGCCCGATCACTTCGTTGGGCTCGACGAGCACGTAGGCCTCGTCGTAGCGCCAGTTGTGGACAATGGCCAGGTGCAGCAGCGGACCCTCGGGGGTCTGACGGCGTTCGCTGATGCGGTAGGTGTACATGCCGTTGCCGGGTACTTCCTGGCGGTCGTAGTAGCGCTGGCGTACATTCTTAAAGAATAGTACCGACGAACTGGTGGTCTGAAACCGCACCCGATCCGGGTCCACCTCTTTGTGGACACGCACCTGGCCGCAACCCAGCGCGCCACTGCTCAGCAGCACCCACGCGCACCACCCAATGGCTTGGCTCACACGACTCGGCATATTTGCTCTGATTGGCCCCGTCGGGGCATTGACAACCGGCCCCTAAGCCACGCGCAACTGCTTGCTCAGGCGCGACTGGCTAATTTTTTCTTCGCAATAGGCGCGGTCAATCACCAGCCGATCCGTGTCTTTGTTGGTAGGCATCTCGAACATGGCGTCGGTCATGACCGCTTCGCAGATCGAGCGCAGCCCCCGCGCCCCGAGCTTGAAGCGCATGGCCCGCTCGACGATGTAGTCGAGGGCGTCGGGCCGAAACTCGAGGGCGACGCCTTCCATCTGCATCAGCTTGGCGTACTGCTTGGTCAGGGCATTTTTGGGTTCGGTCAGGATGCGCCGCAGTGTTCCTTGGTCGAGCGGCTCGAGGTACGTCACCACGGGCAGGCGCCCAAGCAACTCGGGGATCAGGCCAAAGCCCTTGAGGTCTTGGGCGGTCACGTACTTGAGCAAACGCTCGCGGTCCACTTCCTGGGCGTCGGTCTTGTTGGCAAACCCAATGGACTGCTTGTTGAGGCGCGAAGCGATGATCTTGTCAATGCCATCGAAGGCGCCACCGCAGATGAAGAGGATATTCTCGGTGTTGACAGCGATCATCTTCTGGTCGGGGTGCTTGCGCCCGCCTTGCGGCGGCACATTGACCACTGTGCCTTCGAGCAGCTTGAGCAGGGCTTGCTGTACGCCCTCGCCGCTCACGTCGCGCGTGATGGAGGGGTTGTCGCCCTTGCGGGCGATCTTGTCAATTTCATCAATATAGACGATGCCGCGCTCGGCGGCCTCTACGTCGTAGTCGGCCGCCTGCAACAGGCGGGTCAGCACACTCTCGACGTCTTCGCCCACGTAGCCGGCCTCGGTCAGCACGGTGGCGTCAGCAATGCAGAAGGGCACTTGTAATTTTTTGGCCAAAGTTTTGGCTAGGTACGTCTTGCCCGTACCCGTTTCGCCCACCATGATAATGTTCGACTTCTCGATCATCACCTCGTCGTCGTCAGATTTTTTCTGGGTGAGGCGTTTAAAGTGGTTGTACACCGCCACGGCAAGAATTTTCTTGGCTTCGTCTTGCCCAATGACGTATTGCTCGAGGTGGGTCTTCATGTCGGCGGGCTTCACCAGGCGCAACCCCGCAATGGCTTCTTTGCGCGGCTGCATTTCTTCGAGCATAATCTGGTGTGCCTGCTCGATGCAGTAGTTGCAGATGTGTACGCCGTTGCCGGAAACCATGATATCTACTTCCCGCTTGCCGCGGCCACAAAATGAGCAATTGACGTTCTTGGACATATTCAAAGAGATACTAACAGAAGACATTGGGCACGTTTGTAGTCGGCAAATGTAATGCACAACCTTTTCCCTACAAGGGCCAGTCCTGGTCAGTTGAGACTGAAGTATAAGCAAAAGCGGACACTCTGCCGAATGTCCGCCGAATGCGATTGTAATAAAAAAGGCCTTGGCCAAAAATTAGTTCGCCACGGGCATTGGCACGTCGCGCGTCAGGACCTCATCAATGAGTCCGTACTCGCGGGCTTCTTCGGCGCGCATCCAGTAGTCGCGGTCCGAGTCTTTCTCGATTCGCTCAAACGACTGGCCCGTGTGGTCGGCGATGATCTGGTAGAGTTCCTGCCGGATGATCACAATCTGTTTGGCCGTAATCTCGATGTCGGACGACTGCCCCTGGGCGCCGCCCGACGGCTGGTGGATCATCACCCGGGCGTGGGGCAGGGCCGAGCGCTTGCCCTTGGTGCCGCCGCACAGCAACACCGAACCCATCGAGGCGGCCAGGCTGGTGCAGATCGTGGCCACGTCGGGCTTGATGTACTGCATCGTATCGTAGATGCCCAAGCCTGCGTACACCGAGCCGCCGGGGCTGTTGATGTAGAGCATGATGTCGCGCTTGGCGTCCACCGACTGCAGGAAAAGCAACTGTGCCACGATGATGTTGGCGATGTTGTCGTCCACGGGCGTACCCAAGAAGATGATCCGGTCCATCATCAGGCGCGAGAACACGTCAATTTCCCGGAAGTTGGTGGGGCGTTCTTCGATGACGGCCCGCGTCATGTTGTTAATTTCGGGAACGCGGTAGTCGTTGCCGATCCGCGTCACGTAATTGTCAACCGTCAGTCCGTTGAGACCACGCCCTTTGACGGCGTACTGACGGAACTCGTTCGAATAATTCATGGAAAGATTTTTTGGAAAGTTAGACTGACCTGCTTTGCAAATACCGTGATTTTTGGCAAAAGGTGACACAAAAGCAAATTTGGTCGCGTTTCCGCCAATTTGTCAGCGTGCGCCGTGGTCATACCCACCCGAGAAGTTGGGTTTTTTTCGGATGGGTGCTTTCCGGCAATGTCAGGCTTCCTGGGCCTCGGTAGCGGCCTTGGTAATCTGGCGGAACGTTTCCGAATCTATTTGCTCGGTGGGCAGCTCGACGCGCCCGGCCACGTGTTGCAGCACCTGACGCGTAAGGGCCATCTCGTAAAGCTCCCGGCGGTTTTCTTCTTTTTCAAGGTACTTCTGCAAGTAGTAGTCGAACAGTTCGCCCTGGGCGGGCATTCCCATCTGGCCAAACTGGCGGCCTACGGTTTCGACGGCGGCGGCCTGCACATCTTCGCTGGTTACCTTCACCTCGTGGGTGCGGGCGTAGCGGTCAGTATAGATGGACCACTTGATGCCCTTGAGGATGTCGTCGAATTGCTCGTCGAGTCGCTCGGGCGTAAGTTCTTCGTTGCGTTCGAGCAGCCACTCGCGCAGAAAGTCCTGGGGCACCTCGAAGGTGAGGCCGCGTGTCAGCTCTTGCCGAATCTGGTAGAGCGTAAACTCTTCGGCCTGCTCGCGTAGGTTCTGGCGCATCCGCTCGGCCACTTCGGCCCGCAGGCCTGCCTCGTCGGTGACCTTGCCTTGGCCCACTACCTTGTCGAAAAATGTTTGGTCGAGGGCGGCGGGTTCAAACTGCTCCACTTCTTCAATGCGAAAGGTCACCTCCTGCAAAAAGGGGCGGTCCTGGAAGGCCAGCGAATCGTCCTCCACGCGGGGATGCTTGTCGTCGAGGGTGATTTCCTCCATATTGAAGGTGAGCGTGTCGCCCACCCGGCACCCGGCAAAGAGGTGATAAAACTCGGGGCGCACCATCTCTTTGAGGTGCAACGCCACCTGGCCGTGCGCCTGGTCTTGTTGGGAGTCTTCGTCGGCTATTTCTTGGGCCTCTTCCACGTCTGGGTCAGCCGCAGCCTCCGGCGTGGCCTCGGCAGGCGAGGCGGCGGGTGCTGGTTCCACTGGCACCGCAATCCCCGTGATCACGGCATCTTCGGTGCCTGCTTCCAGCGGCACGTACCGACCCAGCCGCTCCTGGTACTGTTCAATGAGCTTGTCCACGGCATCGGCTGCTGGCGACACTTCGTAGCGCGTTGTTTGCAAACCAGCCACGTCGAGCGAGATGGGCGTGTGCAGCCCCAACCGAAAGCGGAACGAAAACTCCCGGTCGTTTTCCCAGTCAATGGCAGGCGACGCCTCGTCGGCGATGGGGCCGCCCACCACGGGCAGTTCTTGGGTGCGGATGTAGTCGTCGAGGGTTTGGCTCAATAAGCTATTAATTTCTTCGGCCATCAGGCCCTTGCCGTAGAGCTTGCGCAGCAAAGCAGGGGGCACCTTGCCAGGACGGAAGCCTTTCATCTGGGCAGTCCGGCCATATTTTTTGAGGGCAGCATTGACTTTGGGCTCGTAGTCAGCCGGGGTCAGGGTGATGGTCAGGCCGACGTGGGTATCGTCGTGTTGTTGCAGTTGAATGTCCAAGGTGCTCAAGTTAAATAGTCAAAAAACCGCCCTTCCGGCCCGCGACGCAGGCCTCTGAAAAGCGGTTGTAAAAGGCCGGAAGTGCGGATGGGGGGACTCGAACCCCCATGCCTCGCGGCGCCAGATCCTAAGTCTGGTACGTCTACCAATTTCGCCACATCCGCAAAAGGATGGCAAAATTACAAAAACCCGCGCAAATCTTGCATACATGTGCCGATTAAATACCTGCTGGGGGCGGGCTTTTGCGGCGGGCGTTGATTTGGTCGGAATAATTTGCTTATTTATCCCACCCCGCAGGGCTACGCCTGGCCCCAGCGACCAGATACCAAACCTTACTATCTACGCGCTTACTTCTTCTTATGAGCGTACCTACCCTGCCCAGTGGTGAAGTGAACTCCTTGTCGCCACAGGAATTGGCCGACGAAAACCGGGAAATCGTCCGGCGCTACCGACGTTTGCTGCGCAAAGCCCGCCCCGTCCTCAAAGACGACGACGGCAAGGCCATTCGCAAGGCCTTTCGCACGGCCCTCGAAGCGCACCAGCACATGCGGCGCAAGTCGGGCGAACCCTACATCTACCACCCGCTGGCCGTGGCCGAGATCTGCATCGAAGAGATCGGGCTGGGCACCACGGCCATTGTGTCGGCTCTGCTGCACGACGTGGTCGAAGACACCGAGCTGGAGCTATCGGACATTGAGCGCGAGTTTGGCCCCAAGGTGGCCTCCATCATTGATGGCCTGACGAAGGTGTCGGGCGTGTTTACGCCGGGCAGCTCGGCGCAGGCAGAGAACTTCCGCAAGATGCTCCTGACCCTCTCCGACGACGTGCGCGTGATCCTGATCAAGATCGCCGACCGCCTGCACAACATGCGCACGCTGGGGAGTATGCCCCGCGACAAGCAGCTCAAGATTTCGTCGGAGACCTCCTACATCTACGCCCCCCTGGCCCACCGCCTGGGCCTCTACCCCATCAAGACCGAACTGGAAGACCTGGCCCTCAAATATACCGACACGAGCACCTACCGCCAGATAGCCGAGAAGATCAAGCAAACCCGGGCGGCTCGCCAGCGCTTTGTCCGGCAGTTTATCAGTCCGCTCGAAAACGAGCTAGGTAAACAACGCCTGCGCTTCGTGATCAAGGGCAGGCCCAAGAGCATCAATTCGATCTGGAACAAGATGCGCAAGCAGCACGTGCCCTTCGAAGAGGTCTATGACCTGTTTGCCATCCGCATCATCGTGGACGTGCCGCCCGAGCAAGAAAAGGCCGCTTGCTGGCAGGTATATTCGATCGTGACGGACTTCTACAAGCCCAACCCCGACCGCCTCCGCGACTGGATCAGCACGCCCAAGTCGAACGGCTACGAGTCGCTGCACACCACCGTAATGAGCAAATCGGGCCAGTGGGTGGAGGTGCAGATTCGCTCCCAGCGCATGGACGACATCGCCGAGCGGGGCTACGCGGCCCACTGGAAATATAAGGAAGCCCACGGCGGACAAACCCGGCGGGGCGAAGAGTCGCTGCTCGACACGTGGCTGGCCCGCGTGCGCGAAACCCTGGAAAGCCACGACATGTCGGCCGTCGAGTTTATGGACGATTTTCGGCAGAGCCTGGTGGCCGAGGACGTACACGTATTCACGCCCAAGGGCGAGGTGAAAAGTCTGCCCCGAGGCGCCACCGCCCTCGACTTTGCCTTCGAGATTCACTCCGAGGTGGGGGCACACTGCCTGGGCGTCAAGGCCAACCAGAAACTGGTGCCGCTGCACTACAAGCTGCAAACCGGCGACCAGTTGGAGGTCATCACGTCGCAGAAGCAAAGCCCCAAAGAAGACTGGCTCAAGTTTGTGGTCACCTCCAAGGCCATCACCAAAATCAAGGATTCGCTCAAGGACGAGAAGAAGCACATGGCCGCTGAGGGGCGCCAGTTGGTGCTGCGCAAGCTGCGCCCGCTCAAAGTAGAACTCACCGACGAACTGATCCACAAACTCCGGGCGCACTTCGAGGTCAAGACGCCACAGGACTTTTTCTACCGGGTGGGCAAAGGCGTCATTGACCCGGCCGAGGTGCGTCGCTTTGTGAAGGGCCTCAACGGGCAAGCCCATGGCGGACAAACCGGGAGCGACCCGATCCGCGACGCCAAAGCCTTCGAACGCGCCATCCGCAAGGCCCGCCCCGCCGACGAAGACGTGCTCCTGATTGGCGAAGACATGGACAAGATCGAATACACGATGGCCAAGTGCTGCAACCCCATTCCCGGCGACGACGTGTTCGGCTTTATCACCATCAACGAGGGCATCCGCATCCACCGCACCAGCTGCCCCAACGCCGTCGAGCTGATGTCCCACTACGGCTACCGCATCATCAAGGCGCGGTGGTCTTCGCAGCACGACGCGGCCTTTCCGGTGGACTTGCACATCAAGGGCAGCGACCGCGTGGGCACCATCAACGACATCACCAAGGTGATCTCGGCCGATTTGCGGGTGAATATCCGGGCCATCTCGATTGACACCCAGGATGGCCTTTTCGACGGAGTGATTGCCCTGTTCGTATACGACAAACACCACCTGGAGCGGCTGGTGGAAAAACTCAAACTGGTGCCCGGCGTGGTGGAGGTAGAACGCTACGACCACGTTTGAGGGGCACGTGCGTGCCTTTTTTTCTGTTGTCAGGATCGTTACCTTTGATTATATTCTTTCACCATCCGACCCTCCCCACCTTGAACGCCGAAAAATTCGAAGAAGTAAAGCGTATATTCACTGCCTATCTGGAGAACAAAGGCCTGCGCAAAACGCCCGAGCGGTTTGCCATCCTCGAAGAGATCTACGTCCGCAGCGGTCACTTCGACGTCGAGTCGCTCTACATCAGCATGAAAAATAAAAACTACCGGGTAAGTCGGGCCACGGTCTATAACACCCTCGACTTGCTGGTAGAATGCGACCTGGTGACGCGCCACCAGTTTGGAAAAAACCTGGCGCAATACGAAAAGTCCTACGGCTATCGCCAGCACGACCACCTCATCTGCATGGAATGCCACCAGGTGGTCGAGTTTTGCGACCCTCGGGTGCAAAACATACAAAACATGGTAGGCGAGTTGCTCAGCTTCCGGGTTGTGCACCACTCACTCATTTTTTATGGCCACTGCCAGAAGCAAGACTGCGCCAACCGCACCGCCGAACTGCACAGTGCCCACTAACCCTGGGCAACTACTACCTGCCCCTACGATCGTGGCGATTTTTCGCGTACTTTTGGCTACTCATTCCACTTTTATTCCCGCTGACGCATGAAATTTCATTTTGAATCGAACTCACCCGTACTCTTCGTCCGCATCGAAGGCAACCTGATGGGCGACCAGGCTTCGGAAGACCTGATCCAGCAACTAGACCAACACCTTGGGCCACACATCCACCTGTGTGCCATCAACCTGTCGGGGGTGGGTTTTATGAACAGTACTGGCATTGGTATTGTGGTCAATATCCTGACCAAGATGCGCAACCGGGGCGGCGAGGTGGTGTTGGTTAGCCCCTCCGAACAAGTGCAGCGTTTGCTGCAGGTCACCAAACTCGACGGCGTCTTCAAGGTGCAAGACTCGGAGACCGAGGTGCTGGCCAGTGCTTGATCCTGACAACTCGCCGGGCTGACTACCCAGCCCCCGGCGGGAAGATTCGGAAATATTTCTACCAGGTGCGCCCCGATGCGGGTGTATCCGCCGTGCCGCATCAGGCACCTTTTTGCTATATTGACCTATGAAGATTGATGTACTGTTGGGCCTGCAATGGGGCGACGAAGGCAAAGGCAAGATTGTGGACTTTCTAGCTCCGCAGTACGACGTCATCGCCCGTTTTCAGGGCGGTCCCAACGCCGGGCACACCCTCGTGTTCGATGGCCACAAACACGTGCTGCACCAGATCCCGTCCGGAATATTTCATCCGGGCATCCGCAACGTGATCGGCAATGGCGTCGTGCTCGATCCGGTGATTTTTCGCCGCGAACTCGAACGCCTCACGGCCCAAGGGGTGGTGCCTACCCAAAACCTGTTCGTGTCGGAGAAGGCTCAGCTCATTTTGCCCACGCACCGCTTGCTCGATGCTGCCTACGAGCACGACAAAGGCGCGGCTAAGATTGGCTCGACCCTCAAAGGCATCGGCCCAACGTACCAGGACAAGTACGCCCGCCGGGGCCTGCGCGTGGGCGACATCCGGCTGCCCGACTTCGAGAGCCGCTACCGCGCCCTAGTCGAAGCGCACAAGACCATCTTGGACTATTACGGGTACGACTACCACGACCTGGCCGAGGGCGAGGCGGTGTTTTTCGAAGCCATTGCCTTTTTGCAAACCCAAAACCAGGTGGACAGTGCCTACCTGATCAACGATGCCCTTCGGGAAGGGCAAGCCGTGCTGGCCGAAGGTGCACAAGGCTCGCTGCTCGACATTGACTTTGGCTCGTATCCGTTTGTGACCTCTTCGAGCACCATGGCGGCGGGTGCCTGCACGGGTCTGGGCATTGCGCCCAACCAGATCGGTCGGGTGTTGGGCATCTTCAAGGCGTATTGCACGCGTGTGGGTAGCGGCCCCTTCCCCACCGAATTGCACGACGAAGCGGGCGAAGTATTGCGGCGCGAAGGGCAGGAGTTTGGGGCCACCACCGGGCGGCCCCGTCGTTGCGGCTGGCTTGACCTGCCCGCCCTGCGCTACGCCTGTATGCTCAATGGTGTCAGCGAACTGCTGATGATGAAGGCCGACGTGCTCAACCAGTTCGACCAGATCAAGGTCTGCACCCACTACCAAATGCCCAACGGCGAGGTGACCGACCGCCTCCCCTTCGACCTCTGTGCCCAGGAACTGGCCCCCGTGTACGAGACCTTCACGGGCTGGCAGCAGTCGCTCGACGGGGCCGCGGACTTCGACCAATTGCCCGCACCACTGCTGACCTACGTGGCCATGATCGAGCGGGCCGTGGGCGTGCCGATCACGCTGGTTTCGGTAGGGCCAGACCGCACCCAAACCCTGCAACGGGCGTTGCAACGCAAACTGGCCTGATGCCTACCTTTCCCGTCCGAACTCGCTTTCGTACTCTGCTAGCCGACACGGTTACGCCCGTGAGCCTCTACCTGCGCCTGCGCGACCGTTTCGTAAACACGCTGCTGCTGGAAAGCTCCGACTACCACGGCCAACAAAACAGTTTTTCTTTCATCGCCTGCCAGCCCCTGGCCGAGTTTTCGGTGAGTGCCCAACACCTGACCGTCGCGTATCCGGGCCGGGAGCGCACCCACACGCCCATTGCGCCCGACACCGACGTGGTGGCGGCCTGGCAAGCGTTTGTGGATGCCTTTGCAGGGCCGGCCGACTTGCCCGCTCCCCTGCCCTACGGACTGTTTGGCTACGTTACCTACGACGCCGTGCGTTTCTTCGAAGATATCCAACTGCACCGCGTGCTCGAACCCGATCGGCAAATTCCGCTGCTGCACTACCAACTCTTTCGCTACGTGGTGGCCATCAACCACTTCAAGAACGAGCTGCACCTGATCGAATACTGCCCCGAAGGATTGGCCTTCGACGAGGCCGGCTACCAGGCCCTCCACGACCTGATCGGCCACCAGGACGTGCCGCACTACGCCTTCGCACGGACGGGCCCCGAAACCTCTAACCTCACCGATGCGCAGTACTTGGCCCTGGTGCAGCAAGGACGGCAGCATTGCTTTCGGGGCGACGTGTTCCAGATCGTCTTGTCGAGGCGCTTTTCGGTGCCCTTCCGAGGCGACGAGTTCAACGTGTATCGCGCCCTGCGCTCGATCAACCCTTCGCCCTACCTGTTTTTCTTCGATTACGGCTCGTTCCGTTTGTTTGGCTCTTCGCCCGAGGCGCAGCTTACCATCGCGCAGGGTGCGGCCAGTATCCACCCCATCGCGGGGACTTTTTTGCGTACTGGCGACGACGCCGCCGACGCCGAACTGGCCCAGCAGCTCTACAACGACCCCAAAGAAAACGCCGAGCACGTCATGCTCGTGGACCTGGCCCGCAACGACCTGAGCCGCAACGGCTCGGGCGTGGGTGTCAAGACTTTCAAGGAAATTCAGTACTACTCGCACGTTATTCACCTCGTTTCGGAGGTGACGGCGCAGTTGCACGCGGACACCGCGCCGCTGCGGCTAGTGGCCGACACCTTTCCGGCCGGCACGCTGTCGGGGGCACCCAAGCACCGGGCGTTGCAACTGATTGACCAGTACGAACCCGACGCCCGGGGCTATTATGGCGGTGCCCTGGGCTACGTCGGGTTTGGGGGCGACTTCAACCACGCCATCATGATCCGTTCGTTCCTAAGCAAGCACAACTGCCTGCACTTTCAGGCTGGCGCGGGCGTAGTGGCGCGGTCGGTGCCTGAAAAAGAACTGGCCGAGGTGGGCAACAAACTCCGGGCCTTGCGGCGGGCTGTCGAGCGGGCCGAAACCCTTACGCGCTGACCCGAATGAACTTCGTAGCCCTCGACTTCGAAACGGCCAACTACCGGCGCGACAGCGTCTGCGAGATTGGCCTGGCCTACGTGCGCGGGGGCCGCCTGGTGGGCACCGAGGGCTGGCGCGTACGCCCCGAACCCAACTATTTTTGTCTGCAAAATGTCCGCGTACACGGCATTTGTGCCGCCGACGTGCGGCACGCGCCCACCTTTGCCGAGTTGTGGCCTTCGCTGCGTCAGCACTTCGAACACACGTGCGTGGTGGCCCACAATGCCAGCTTCGACATCAGCGTGCTGCGATACGCCCTGCAAGGATGCGACGAGATTTTCCCCGACTTTCAGTATGCGTGCAGTTTGCAGATTGCCCGCCGCACGTGGCGCCACTTGCCTTCGCACGGTTTGGCCGCGCTGGCTGCGCATTTTAGCATTGACCTGCAGCACCACGCCGCCGAGGCCGACGCCCGCGCCAGTGCCCTAGTTATGCTCGAAGCTGCCCGCAGCGCCCACTTGCCCGCTGGTGCCACCACAGACGAGTTGGTGCAGCGCCTGGGCCTGCAATTGGGCACCGTGTTTCCGGGCGGATACACGCCCGCTGGCGTGCGCAAGCGCCCCAAACCGCCGCGTCAGGCAATGGCGTAGGCCTTCGTAGGCTCAGTCGTTGGCTGAGGCAAGGAACTTTGTTGGGCCGCGAGCACCGACGTGTCGGCCGTTGCTTCGCGCGGCCCCGAGTAGTTGGGCAACATGACCTCGAAGGTGCTGCCTTGGCCCAGTTCCGACACTACGCGGATTTCGCCATTGAGCCGCTGGACGGTCTCACGCACGATGTACAGACCTAGCCCCGCTCCCTGCGAGTTTTCCGAAGCGCGGTAGAACATGTCGAACACTTTGCCGAGGTGTTGCTTGCTGATGCCCTGGCCGTTGTCTTCCACGCGTATGCGTACGTAGTCGGCAAAAATGTGCAAGTCTATCTGCACAAAGGCTTGCTGTTTGTGATGATCGGCAAAACGAATGGCGTTGGCCATCAGGTTGCGGAAAATATCGCAGACGCGCTTCTCGTCGGAATAGAACGGGATTTCTTCGCCCTGAATATTGATGAAGGCCATCACGTCGGCTGCTTTGGGCATAAACTGATGTTCTTCGATAATCCGCTGCAGCAAGGCCCGCACCTGTACGGGCTTTTGCTCGATCGCCGTGCGGGCATTGCGCGAGTAGGTGACGATATCTTTGACGAAGCGATCGAGCCGCTGCATACTTTTCTCGATCAAGCTCAGGTAGGTTTCTGTTTCCTGACTCTGGTTGTGAAGGCGAATCACGTTGATGAGCCCCATCACCGACGTGAGCGGCGCCCGCAAATCGTGGGCTGCGCTATAGACGAAGTGATCCAGCTCGAAATTGGTCTTCTTGAGTTCTTCGTTTTTCTGCCGGAGCATCAGGCGCGAGCGTTCGCGCTCGGTGATGTCGGTGGCGCTCAGCACGACGCCGTTCACCTGGCCAGCCGAAGATACCTCTGGGGCGTAGCGCACTTCGTAGCAGCGCGTCTGGCGTTGCAAATCCAGCACCCTGATTTCTTCGAGGGTGGTCTGACCCCGGAGCGCACGTGCGTAGTGCGTCTCAAAGTTGGGTAGTTTGCAATAGTGCATCGCCGTGGCCAGCATGTCGCCCTCCTTCACTTTACGGTGCCAGATGTTGGCGGCAAAGTCCACCGCCCGGCGGTTGAGTCCTGTCACTTGTCCTCGGCGGTTGAGCAGGAAATAGACCTCGTTGACGTGCGTCATCAGGGCTTCGAGGCGGTCTTGGCGGTACATAAGACGTTTTTCGTGGCTGAACACCAGGCTGGCGATCATCAGGATAAACCAACTAATCACGACTTGCAAGGCCACCAGCGCGCCTACGGGAAACTCGGCCTCCACCACTCGCCATGCACTGAGGCACGTGAGGAGCATATAGAATATTACGTATCCGTAGAGCCAGCGGGGGCGCTTCAGACAAAGGATCGTGCCGATGAAACTGAGCGGATGAATAACCACGGCAACGGGGTGATAATGACTGGCCACCAGAAAAGCGTGCGCGAAGATGGCCGTGGCGACCAGCAGTCCCATTACCAAGTATTCATAGTAGGGGCGCACCCCCGCCACGAGCAACCGCAACAGCCACAGCATCACCACACTGATAATCAGCAGCCCCCGCCACACCACCAAAGCTTCGACCGCTGGGAACCACACGTACATCACGACACCCGAAAAAGCCAGTCCGGTGCCCACAAAGAGCAGAAAAAAGGCGTGTAGGTCAATCAGATCGGAAAGACGTTTCATAGGCAGGTTAGGCCAACGTAAAATGAGTCGGTGTGCGAGATCGGACAGCCCCTTGTCCTGCCCGCAAAACATTTTCAATATTATACAAATACTAAAAGGAGTGCCGGGCAATTGAAGGCCAGATATTACGTACTCCAACCAAGAGAAAATCTGTACTAAAAGTCGAAGCGCTTATCCAGGTTGGCCGCCGGACGACGTAGGCTATCGGACGCCTGACGGACGCCCCGCAGTTCGGGCCCTTCGCCCTGCCAACCCCCGCGGATTTTATCGCGGACTACGCGCGTATCGTACTGAATCTGAAAGTTATCGGTGGTGCCGCGCATCACCAACGGGACTTGCCCATTGCCCAGTCCGTCGTCACGAATTTCCCCAAAAGCAGCGTCCCGATCGGGTCGGCGGCGCAGGTGTCGGGTCGGAATCTCGAAGTGATACTCCAGCTCCTGATCGAACGTGTGGGTGCCCGTCAGGGTCAGATCCAGCACATTCGAGCGAATTTCCATACGTGGGACGTACACCGTGCGGTGCTCGACACGCACGTGGTTGTGCAGGCTTTCAAACTGCAGGTTGGCCAGCTCGGCCCGATCGGCGAAGCGCGAAAGGGCTTGCATTGGCTCGAACTGCCGCAAGGCGCCGTTCCGAATCCAGACGTCGGCCTCTGCCCGGGCCTGGGCCTCTTGCAAGTCGAGCTGGTCGTTGAAGGGCAAATAGGCCGTCACCTCCGCCGTAAGCTGGCCTTGCAAGTGGTGGTCGAGCAGAAAGTGCTGGCCGAAATTTTCGAATATATAAAAGGCACTATCCACGTGTATTCCCGATAGCTGTCCCTGCACATCGGCCACCACTTTGCCGGGCTGGCGGGCATCGAGGCTGGCGCGCATATCCACCTTGCCCCCGGCCACCTGCATCACCACTCGCGGCGCCCGCAGCACCTGCTGCTGCTGGGTGAGTTGCCCGCGCAGGAACTGACCTCGGAAACGGCGGAAAGTCAGGCGATCTACTGCGCAGTCGAGTTGGTAGGACAGGCGGGGCGAAAGGCGGAAGCGGTATTCGGCCGTGGCCTCGGGCTGGGCGTCGCCCGTCACCGACAGCAGTTCGTCGAGATCGAGGTAGCGGGCGCGAAAACTCGCCTGGGCGTGCAGCGACTCGTTGTCGAGCAGCAAGTAGGGAATCAGGTTGCGGAAGTAGCCCTCCAGGGCAAAGTCGCTCCGGCCTATCTGCCCCGAAAAGTGCTCGATGGCCACGTCGTTGCGCCCAAAAATGAACGTGCCGTTCAACTGCCGGAAGGGCAACGCCTGCTGGCCATACCGGAAGGCCACGGCCCGGGCCGTCACCTGGCCCGAAGCCTGCACCCGGCCCACCGTGCGCGGACTTTGCAGGTCGCGCACGCGCCCGTCGAAGTGCAGGGCCATGTCGAGTTCGCCCTCGGCAGCCCGCAGGCTGTCGTGGCCATAGAGTGCCAACAAGCTAGCCAGGGGGGCCACCCCTTCAAACTCAAGTTGCAGGTGCGGGTCGTCGAAGTTGCGCACGCGCAGTTGGCCCTGCACCGGGTGTCCGTCGAGGCGCGCCCGCAAACCGCGCAGCGCCAGGGTGCTGGTGGCCGCCCGGCGCCCGGCGCCGTTGTCGTAGGTGCCCTCGAAGCTGACCGCGTCGAGGCGTTTGCCCAGTTCGGGATGAACAAACGTAGCGTTGCGTGCGCCAAACTGCACGGCCACGGCGGGCGCAGCGGCCCGGTCTTGCAAGTGAGCCTCGAAATAAACTTCGCCCGCCGACCGGTAGGCGCGGAGCGAACGCGTAGTGACTTCGGGGAGCAAAGACAGCAGGGTTTGCAGGCTCGCCGACTGTCCTTTCACGCGCAGGTCGAGCAGGGCTTTGGCGTCGGTGCCCACCGTACCGGCCACGTCGAAGCGCGCCTCGGCCACCGTCAGCTCCGACGGGCGAATCGTGAGCAAGTCGGTGGCGGGCGCATAGTGAAGCGCGGCGCGGATGCGCAGGGGCTTGTTGCGAAAATACACGTCTTGTTCAATCTGCAAACCATCCGAACGCAAGTTGCCCGCCAGCTCGATGGTTGTGCCGCTGCTGTCGAGCCGTAGCCGGGCCGTGGCGTGGTCGGCCAGCAGGGCGTAGTGCTGGCGCAAGTCCTGCCTGTCGTAGGTCACGCGGACGTGCTGCAGATCGAGGCGGCGCAAGTCGAACGTCACGGGGCGGGAGCCCGACGAAGGCGCAGGGGTGGTGTCCATCGCCACGATGTGGTAGTTTTCGCGGCCCTGGGCGTCCACCCGGAGGCGTACCTCGCCCTGCTCGAGGTACACGCGGTCTAGTTCGTAGCGCCCTTGCAGCAATTGCCAGGCATCGAAGGTCAGAAAAAGCCGCTGCAACTGGGCCAGCGGCTCGGCCGAAGCGTCGAGTCCGTCGGCGATGCGCACGCCTTCAAGGCGCAGGGCCACCTGCGGAAACTTGTCCCACCAGGAAAGGTGAATTTGCCCGACGGCCACCTCGGCACGCAAATGGCGATTGGCTTCGGCCACAAACAGCCCCACCACGCGGTCGCGAAAAATGAAGAGTGCCCCGCCTCCCAGCAGCAGCAGCCCTAGCCCCACCAGCAGCAGCCCCTTGAAGAAGCGACGTACTGAGCGGAGCGCCGGCGTGTGAGGCACGAAATGAAAAGCCATGGTTGGTTCTCGGAAAAAATGGTCAGAAGCCCTGGTGACACCTTCGAGGCCGCTGTCTCGTAATAGACATCGTTCTCTACAACGAACCGGATCGCCTTTTCGCCGATTATCACCCTGCTTTTTTGGGTTTTGTGCCGGGGGGCGGCCCGCCGTTTTTTCATCTCTACTCCCTACACACTATGATTCGCGAAGGATCGGAGGTTACCTGGAAATGGGGCAATGGCACGGCCCGGGGCAAGGTAAAAGAAACCTTTACCAAAGAAGTTACCCGCACGATTGACGGCGCAAAGATCACCCGCAAGGGCGAAGCCAACAACAAAGCACTCCTCATCGAGCAAGCCGACGGCGGCCAGGTGCTCAAACTTGAAAGTGAAGTCGAGAAAGCCTAGGGCAAACTTTTTTGTTTCTGAAGGGTATAATACTCCGAACGTTTTATCATCTCATCTCCAAAAAATTTATATCATGGCTGAGCAAGCAAGCGAAACCAAAACCTGGCCCGAACTGGCCATCGGACTCTACGACAAACTGACGGGCCGCAACGCCGAAATCACGTACGACTTTCAGAATTTCGAGCTGCATGTGCCCAGCGGTGCGGTCGAAAATCCTTCGTACGCCAAGTGGCGCATGAACGGCATCCTCAAGATTCGTACGAGCGACCTGGGCAGCAACAACCGCAAAAATTGATGAGCCGCCAAACCCTGCAAGTCTCCGCTGACCTGTCTATCCAGCACGGCGAAGAAGAAATTCTGATTACCGACCTGGGCGGCCAAACTTTGCTGGTGGACTTTCCCAGCACCCGCAGTTTGCGCCGGACACTGCGGGCCATGCCCCGGCATTTGTTGGGCCGTCGGCAGTTGCGGCAGGTGAATCACTTGCTGCGTGAAGCCAACCTACAGGTGGCGTTGCTCGTCAATGGCAATACCATTGCACGCCTGGGCGACGAGCGGTGGCGCTTCGACGTACTGAGCTACTTGCGCTACTTGCTGGGTCGGCTCCGGAGTATTATCAGTCGCTGGCTGGCGCAACTGCAACGTGCCCTCACGGGTAGCGGTCAGCCCGCCCTCCCCTAGCATCGGGTGCGTGCCCCCACCAGACCGACGGTAGCCGTCGGTCTTTTTTTTGAATGATGCGTTCCTTTTGGGAGGCAATACCCACATTTGCTTTTCGCTTTTTTATTCCAAAATCCTACTTCATGGCTTCTGCTACTTCTTCCTCATTTGCTGCTCAACTTTCCGATTCGCTCCGCCGCCTGGGCCTGGCTGATCACAGCGCACCCGCCAGCACGGGTCAGCAGTGGCGGGCCACGGCGGGCCACGCCACGCTCGCCGTTCGCTCGCCCGCCGACGGCACGCACCTGGGCACCGTCAGCCTGGCCACCGCCCAGGACTACGAAGCCGTTGTGCAGGCAGCACAGGCGGCCTTCCCGGTTTGGCGCGACCTGCCCGCCCCGCGCCGGGGCGAAGTCGTGCGCCTGATCGGCCAGGAACTGCGCGCCTACAAAGAAGACCTGGGGCGGCTGGTGAGCTATGAAATGGGCAAAATTTTGCAGGAGGGTCTGGGCGAAGTGCAGGAAATGATTGATATCTGCGATTTTGCCGTGGGCCTTTCGCGCCAGCTCTACGGCCTGACCATGCACTCGGAGCGTCCCGACCACCGCATGTACGAGCAATATCACCCGTTGGGAGTGGTGGGCATCATTTCGGCTTTCAACTTTCCGGTAGCCGTTTGGTCCTGGAATGCCATGCTCGCCGCCGTGTGCGGCGATGTCTGCATCTGGAAGCCCTCCGAAAAAACCCCCCTGACGGCCATTGCCTGCCAGCACCTGGTGGCGCGGGTGCTGCGCGACCAGCAACTGCCCGAGGGCATCTTCAACCTGGTGGTGGGCGACGCCACCGTCGGGGCGCAGATGGCCGCCGACGTGCGGGTGCCGCTTGTGTCGGCCACGGGATCAACGCGCATGGGCAAAAAAGTGGGCGCCGCCGTCGGGGCGCGGCTGGGCCGGGCCTTGCTTGAACTCGGCGGCAACAATGCCTTGATCATTAGCCCCCACGCTGACCTGGAGCTGGCCCTGCGGGCCACCGTGTTCGGGGCTGTGGGTACGGCGGGCCAGCGCTGCACCACCACGCGGCGGCTCCTCGTACACGCCGACATCTACGACACCGTCCGGGAACGGCTGCTACAAATCTATCCTCGGTTGCGCATTGGCCATCCCCTCGACCCGCAGACGCTCGTGGGCCCGCTGATTGACCAAGAAGGCGTGGCGCACTTTCGACAAGCGCTAGACGCCGTACGCGCCGAAGGCGGCAAGTTGCTGACGGGCGGTCAGGTGCTTACGGAGGGTTCCTATGCCGACGGGCACTACGTGACGCCCGCGCTGGTGGAAGCCCAGAACCACTACGCCACCGTGCAGGAAGAAACCTTTGCGCCCATCCTGTACCTGATCCGGTACGAAGGGGGCATCGAAGCGGCCATTGCGCTCCAAAACGACGTGCGTCAGGGGCTTTCTTCGGCCCTGTTTTCCAACCACCTGCACGAAACGGAGGCCTTTCTGAGTCACCGTGGCTCCGACTGCGGCATTGCCAACATTAATATTGGCACGTCTGGTGCCGAAATTGGCGGTGCCTTTGGCGGCGAAAAAGAAACGGGCGGCGGCCGCGAGTCGGGCTCCGACGCGTGGAAGGTGTACATGCGGCGGCAAACAAATACGCTCAACTACGGCCAAACCTTACCTCTGGCCCAGGGGATCTCTTTTGAGTTGTGAGACACGCCGCAAGGATGCTGCGCAAAAATCACTATAATTGAATGATAATGAATACTTTAACACCGTCGCGCCAATGAATAAGGCTACTTATAATGCGGTTATGCTCATTGATGACAATGAGATTGACAACCTCATTAATCAGAAAATGATTGAGGCTTCGGGCCTCGCGGGCCACATTTTCACCCACAGTGGGGCCAAGTCTGCCATCGAGTTTCTCAAGAACGTAGAAAAAATGTCGGGGGGTGACCAGAAATTCCTGCCCGACGTAATTTTCCTCGACATTGACATGCCGCTGATGGACGGCTTTCAGTTCCTCGAAGAGTTTGAGAAGCTCTCGGACGGACTCAAAGAGCACTGCAAGATTATCATGCTCACCTCTTCGATCAACCCGCAAGACCTGACCAAAGCCAAGCGCAGTTCGCACGTGCGTAAGTACATCAACAAACCGCTTACGCAAGACACCCTCGAAGGCCTCAAGAAAGAGGTTGTCAGCTAGGCAGCCACCCCTTCTCCTTTTGGTAGCCAACCGCTCACCAAAAGGAGATTTTACTTTTTTTAATTTGTCAGCAAGGCTGTCCTATCACCAGGAAGTGTCCCCGCAGTACCATGTGCCGAACACGTTGTTTGCCCTGACTGGCTCACGTTCACGGCTTGGTTATCGTGGGCCAGTACGAAGGCCGACACCCATGGGCTGTTGCTCACAAACGAGCAAGGGTGCGCACCCACCGCTCGGGCAACTCGCCGCCGCACGCCTGCTCGTAGTCTTGTCGGTGGCACGGCACCCGGTAGGGAAAGGCATCCGGGCGAGGAGCGGGTACTTCGAGCCACCACATGTCGGTGCGCAACTGCTTATAAAAAACCAGTTCCTGGTCGGCCAGTGGCACCACGTAGCGGCGGCAGGCGTTGTCGGCAAACGTGGGCATTGGCACTCGGTGGTAGAAGCCTTCTACGAAGTACCAAATCATAATGGCGACCGTGGCGGCCGTTTGGGCGCGTACGTCGTAGGCCGGATCAAACTCGTACCAGCCCGCCACGCGCAACTGAGGGCCGCACCCCGCATACCAACAAAGCTGACAGCCCTCTTCGCCACTCAGGCCAAAAGGACGCGTGGCCGCGTGGCCGGGGGCATCGGCTTGGCGCAGGGCACCCACGTCGAAGCTGAACAGCGCTGCTTCGCGGCAATAAGGCTCGGCCCGTCCAATGTCGCCGCGCAACTCGCCCAGCCGCACCGAGTCGTAATTCGATTTCTCGAAATCTCGCTGCGCCTGCGCGTCCACTAAGTACGCTTGGTGTCCTATCTGCACGAAGTTGAAAAGGCCACTGGGTCGCTGAGCAAAAAGGCGCATAAGGTGATGGTGCGAAGGGGTGGCCCAGGTGCTCGGCTCGGTATCGAGGCGGGCGTCCACGTTGAGCACCGTGATGCGCTGGCCTGCCTCGGCGAAGGCGCGGTAGGCGCCCAAGTGCAAGTCGTGCGTGCCGCCCACGAGCAAGATCGTCCGGCCAGCCTCCAGCAGCACGCGGCACACCTCCGTCAGCCGTTCGAGGGTTTCTTCGTAAGTGCGACCCGCCCGCAGGTTGCCCAGGTCGGCAAGACGACAAGGGCCCGCACCCCGCTTGAGGCGGTACCACTGCTGCCGGACGGCCGTGGGGGCCGTTTTTAGGGTAGCCGATCCTCCTCCGCCTCGGTTTTCCGTCAGCCCGATCAGCACCAGGTCCATCGCCGTCCAATCGGGAAAAGACTGTCCGAAGTTGATGTGTAACTGGTGGTAGATGGCCTGCACGTCGTGCATGTCGTCGCCTAGGGACTCCTCTACGGGGTCAAAGAAAATCTTTAGGTTCATGGAGAACAGCGCCCCGAGCGGCTAGTCGTTGCCCCAGCGCAGCACCTGCGTGCGGTGGGCGTCGAGCTTGAGCAAAATGAACAACAACAGCGTGAACGACCACAGCGACGAGCCGCCGTAGCTGAAGAAGGGCAAGGGAATGCCGATTACGGGAAAAAGCCCGATGGTCATGCCGATGTTGATCGTGAAGTGAAACAAAAAAATGCCCAGCACGCCGTAGCCATAAACCCGGGCGAACCGGGATCGCTGCCGCTCGGCCACTACCGAAATGCGGTAGAGCAGGGCTACGTAGAGGCCAATGAGCACCAGGGCACCGAGCCAGCCGTGCTCCTCGCCGATGGTGCAGAAGATAAAGTCGGTGCTTTGTTCGGGCACAAAGTCGAACTTGGTCTGCGTGCCCTGCAAGAATCCCTTGCCCCACATCCCTCCCGAACCGATAGCGATCTTGGACTGCGTTACGTTCCAGCCAAATCCCAAGGGATCGGCGTCGGGGTTGATCAGGGCCTTGATCCGGTTCTGCTGGTGAGGTTGCAGCACATCGTTGACGAAGTAATCCACCCCCAACACCAGCCCCAGCATCATCGTTAGGCCGGCGGTCAGCAAACCGATATTGCGAAGGTTGCGCGGGATAAAAAACAGCAGTAGGCCAGCCACTAGCCCAATACCTCCCATCAGCCAGTACAAGTCGGGCACCAAGAGCGTGAGCACGAAGATGGCAGCCGCCAGCAACCCCGCCAGCGGAATGAACGTGGGGAGTCCTTCGCGGTAGAACGCCACGATGAAGGCGCTGAACACCAGGGCTGTGCCCGTTTCGTTTTGCAGGATGATGATCAGCGGGGGCAGCAAGACGATGGCCGCCGCCACGAGTTGGTGTCGGGTTTGGCTGAGCTTGACGCCGGGGTGACTGGCGTAGCGCGCCAGGGCCAGGGCGGTGGCCAGCTTCGAAAACTCGGCGGGCTGGATCGAAAAAGGGCCTATTTTGAACCAGGAACGCGAACCCGCAATTTCGGCCCCGGCCACAATTACGCCCACCAAGGCCACGATGGCCAAGGCGTAGAGAAGGTAGGCAAACGAGTCGTAGAACTTGTAGTCGAGCGCCATAATGACGATGATCAGCAGCATCGAGAGGCTGATCCAGAGCAGTTGTTTACCCGAGTTGAGGCTGAGGTCGAAGATGCTCTGCTCCACTTGGGCGTCGTACACCACGGCGTAGATATTGAGCCAGCCCATCAGCACCAGCAAGGCATAGATAAGCACAATGAGCCAGTCAATGCGCATCCCCAAACGGTCGGTCGTGGCGTCCATGGCTAATAATTGGCGGTGAGTTTGACGTTCTCAGGCAGAAAAGCCTTCTCGATCATGTATTTTTCGAGCCACTTGCCCTGCGTCGTGAGCGTATCGCTGAGGTATTTTTCGATCATCAGGTTGGCGACGGGGGCCGCCACCGTGCCGCCGAAGCCTGCGTTCTCGACGAAGGCCGCCACGGCAATCTTGGGATTGTCGCGGGGTGCGAAGGCCACAAACACCGAGTGATCTTTTCCCTGCGGGTTTTGCGAGGTACCCGTCTTGCCGCACACCTGCAAGTTGGCGGGCGGACGGGCCATGCCCCAGACCGTGCCGGCCCGGACGGCGTCTTCCATGCCGCCGATCACGGGGCCAAAGTGCCGCGGTTCCACCATCGAAACGTGCTTTTCGCGCAGGCCCTCGGGCAGCGTGTCGGTCTGGCCAATCTGCTTGAGCAGGTGCGGCGTGTAGTAATGTCCTCGGTTGGCAATCAGTGCTGTCATGTTGGCCATTTGCAGCGGCGTCAGGCCGATCTCGCCTTGCCCGATCCCCAACGAATATACCGTTGAAAATTTCCAGCGCTTCTCGCCGTAGATGCGGTCGTAGAACCCGGCGTTGGGGATAAGGCCCCGCTTCTCGTTGGGTATGTCAATGCCCAACCGATTGCCCAGCCCGAAGCTGACCATGTAGTCACGCCACTTGTTCAGTCCCAGGTGCGAGTCTTCGAAGGTGTTGGTCGAGACATCCTGATTGATGATGCGCCGGAACACGTGGAAGTAGTAAGGGTTGCAGGAATACTGAATGGATTGGTGCAAATTGGCCGGCGAAGGGTGCGGGTGACATTTGACCCGCGCGGCACAGGCGATGCGCGTGTCGGGCCCTACCAGCCCCTCTTGCATGGCAATGAGGGCTTGCAGCAGCTTGAACGTCGAGCCGGGCGGATAGCGGTCGGCCATCAGCGGGCGGTTGAACAGCGGCACCAAAGGGTCTTGCTGCAACATCTGAAAGTTGGCCGGAAACTCGCGCCCCCGCAGCAGGTTGGGGTCGTAGGTAGGGCTAGAGATCATGGCCAGGATCTCGCCTGTGGATGGCTCGATGGCCACCACGCTGCCGAGCTTGCCCGTCATCAGGCGCTCGCCAAACTGCTGCAGCTCCAAGTCGAGGCTGATGCGGATGTCGGCCCCTTTCACGGCTGAGGTGTCGTAGGCCCCGTCCTTAAAACGCCCCTTCCGGATGCCGTGTACGTTCACCAGCTCGTGCCGAACGCCCTTTTGGCCACGCAGCAAATATTCGTACTGCGCCTCCAGGCCGCTGATGCCGATGTAATCGCCCGCACTGTAGGCGTACTGGGTCTTGTCCACAGCGTCCAGCTTGGTCTGGCTGATCTCGCCGATGTAGCCCAGCACGTTGGCCATGCTCTGGTGCGGATAGCCCCGCACCGTGCGCGGCACCACGCTAAAACCCGGATAGTCCACCAGTTGGTCCTGTACGCGGGCAAAGTCTATCTCCGACATCTGCTTGATGAACGCCGAAGGCTTGCGCGACGAATACGTCACGGCGTCGTGCATTTTCTGCTCAAACGTTTCGCGCGGCAGGCGCATGAGGCGACAAAAAGCCAACGTATCGCGCATGACCATTTCGCGCGGCGTGACCATGATGTCATAGACGGGCACGTTATAGACCAACAGCCTGCCCTTGCGGTCATAGATCAGACCGCGGTAGGGATATTCTACCAGCTTTTTGAGGGAGTTTTTCTCGGCAGCCTGTTTGTAGTCGCCTTCCAACACCTGGATAGTGAAAAGCTTGACCAAAAAGACGAGGGCGATCAGCACAAATGCCCCCCGGATGATGAGGTGACGGTTGTCGTTCATAGGCGGCGGCGCGCCGGTTCGAGCGCATATTGGAACAAAAGCAACAGCAGCAAGGTCAGGCCGGCCGAAGCCAGGGCCTTGAGGACGGCCAAGGGCAAAAGTGCTGCCTCGGCCGCTTCGATAAAAAACAGTGTCAGGTGGTGGATGACCAACAAAGGCACGGCGTAGCGCACAAACCAGGACAGACCCATCGAGGCTATCCGGGTTTCGTCGCCCAGCTCGTAGCCCCCGCTGGGCATGATCAGCTTGAGCATCGTGGGTCGCAAAAAGGCCAGCAGCGTGGTGGCCGCCGCATGAATGCCCAGCGTATCGTAGAACACGTCCACCAACAATCCGATGCTGACCGCCAGCAGCAGCAGCAAGAGCGGATCGGTTTCGCGCGGCCAGAGCAGAATGATGCCTACGTACACAAAAGCAAAGGCATAATCGAACAGCACCAGGTTGCGCACCACCAGCACCTGCAGGGTCAGCAACAAAACCGGATAGACGAAGCGGGCAAATTTCATGGGTTGCGCAAATTGAAACTGGGGTCGGTCGCGGCTTGCAGGGAGTCGTATTCTTCGCTGCGGGTGTTTTCGATCACGTACACGTAGGTGAGCGTGTTGAAATTGGTCGAAAGTGCAATGTCAATGTCGTAGAAGGTGTCGTTGTCGCGGATGTCCACCCGCTGCACTATCCCCACCATGATGTCTTCGGGAAACAGCGAACTGTAGCCACTGGTCACGACGGTGTCGCCCACCTGGGGCAACACGTGCCGGGGAATGTAGAGCAAGTTAGCCAGGCGCGGATCGCGCCCGTCCCACTTGAGCGAGCCAAAAGCCCCGCTCCGCCGTATCCGGGCCGAAACCGACGCGGCGCTGTGCAGCACCGAAGTGGCCGTGGCGTAGTTTTCCGAGCACGCCTGCACACGCCCCACCACGCCCTCGGCCGAGATGATGCCCATGCCCGGCGCCAGGCCGTCGGCCCTTCCCTTGTCGAGGGTCAAGTAATTGTCGAAACGCGCTACCGAGTTGTTGATCACCCGCGCCACCCGGTAGCGGTACTGCGGGCTGGTCGGCAAAAAGGGCGTCAGGCTATCGGGGCGCACGGTGTCGCCGGGAATGCCCATTTGTGCCCGGCGGCGCTCCTGATCGAGCAACTCGCTGAGGCGGGCGTTTTCGTGGGCCAGGGCTTCGTTGGTCTCGGTCAGCAGAAAATACGACTGCACCGAACCCGAAGAAGCCGTCAGGCGGGCCGCTACCTGATTGGACGAAGACAAAAAGGCCGTCTGCTGAAAGCGATTGTGCCGCACAATGAGCCACACGCAGCCCAACTCCAGCACTACAAACAGCAAAAAGGCTCGGAAGCGGTAAAGAAGTTCGAATAATCCGCGCATAGATCAAAAGGCGACGCGGTGAAATTAGGTATTTAAAGAGCCGTCGCCGCGCCAATCGGCTATTCTCTAAGTGTCTGTAAGATAATCACTTACATTACGGCCTTGCGAAAAGTTCGGTACTTGTGGCGGCAGCTATTCTATAAAAAACCAGACGCAAACAAGTCCTCTAGCCAAACAGGACATCTGCCACGCAGCGTATCCCTCGTATCCGCACGTTTTTTATTGAATAAGTACGGCCTTGAACGAGTCGAGTCTTTTGAGGGCCATACCCGTGCCGCGCACCACGGCCCGCAGGGGGTCTTCGGCCACGTGGATGGGCAGCTTGGTCTTGAGGGCCAGTCGCTTGTCGAGTCCGCGCAACATGGCCCCGCCACCCGTCAGGTGAATGCCGTTTTCGTAGATATCGGCCGAAAGCTCGGGCGGTGAAATCTCGAGGGCTTTGAGCACGGCTTCTTCGATTTTAGAGACCGACTTGTCGAGGGCGAAGGCAATCTCAGAATAGCTCACCTTGATCGTCTTGGGGATGCCCGTCATCAAGTCGCGCCCCCGAATTTCGTAGTCCGGCGGCGGGTTGTCCAGCTCCGTCAGGGCCGATCCCACCTCAATCTTGACTTTTTCGGCCGAGCGCTCGCCAATCAAAAGATTGTGCTGGCGGCGCATGTAGTCGAGAATATCTTTGGTGAACACATCGCCCGCCACCCGGATGGACTGGTCGCAGACAATGCCCGAAAGGGCGATCACGGCAATTTCGGTGGTGCCACCCCCAATGTCCACGATCATCGAGCCGACGGGCTGCTCGATGTCAATCCCGATACCGATGGCGGCGGCCAGCGGCTCGTGAATCATGTACACCTCTTTGGCGCCGGCGTGCTCGGCCGAGTCTTTCACGGCCCGCTTTTCTACTTCGGTAATGCCCGACGGGATACAGATCACCATGCGGTAAGAAGGTGTAAAGAGTTGGTTTCGGTTGGTGTTGATCATCTTGATCATCCCCCGGATCATTTGCTCGGCGGCCGTGAAGTCGGCGATCACCCCGTCTTTGAGGGGACGGATGGTCTTGATGCTCTCGTGGGTTTTTTCGTGCATTTGCATAGCCTTCGTGCCTATGGCCAGCACTTTTCCCGACTGTTTGTTGATCGCAATGATGGAGGGCTCGTCCACCACGATCTTGTCCTTATAGATGATCAGCGTATTGGCCGTACCCAAATCAATCGCAATGTCACTGTTAAAAATGTCGAAGAATCCCATAAGGGGTTAAAGATGAGTAGCCTGCCCGAACACTCCGGGCCAACCACGTGGCTGACAAAAAACCCGTTCAGCTTGCCGCATCCCGACGATGCACAAGGGCTGCATGGGCGACCAAAGTAAGTGATTTTTAACAGATTAATTCAAACACGGCCCTCACAGGGGCGTAATTTTTGAGGCATAAGCCTACTTAGTTTCATTAGTGTTTGAAGTGGCGCACGCCCGTCATGACCATCGCCATCTGGTGGGCATCGCAAAAGTTCACCGAATCTTGGTCGCGCACCGAGCCGCCCGGCTGCACTACGGCCGTCACCCCGGCGGCATGGGCGATCTCGACGCAATCCGGAAACGGGAAAAATGCGTCGGAGGCCATCACGCTCCCGGCCAGGTCGAAGCCAAAGCTGCGGGCCTTTTCGATGGCTTGCCGCAGGGCATCCACGCGCGAGGTTTGGCCCACCCCGCTGGCCAGCAACTGACCGGCCCGGGCCAGCACGATGGTGTTAGACTTGGTGTGCTTCACGGCCTTGAGGGCAAACGCCAGCCCGCTGGTCTCCTCTTCGGTGGGTGAGCGCTGCGTAACGGTTCGGAAGTCGGCCGCCGTTTCCATGGCCAGGTCTTTGTCTTGTTCGATGACGCCGTTGAGCAACGTACGAAACTGCGGGGCCGACAAGTCGCCGGGCTGCTGGCGCAGCAGGATCCGGTTTTTCTTGCCTTGCAAAATGGTCAGGGCGGCCGCGTCGTAGGCCGGGGCAATCAGCACCTCGAAAAAGAGTTGGTGCAGTTCGTGGGCCACGGCCTCGTTGACGGGCTGGTTGGTAATGATCACCCCCCCAAAGGCCGATACCGGATCGGCCGCCAGGGCCTTGAGGTAGGCTTCCTGGGGCGTGGGGGCCGATGCCAGCCCGCAGGCATTGGTATGCTTCAGAATGGCATAAGTAGCCTGATGGTCGGCACTATCGGCAAATTCGGCCATCAGCATCACGGCTGCCTCTACGTCCACCAGGTTGTTGTACGAAAGCTCCTTGCCGTGCAACTGCGTGAGCAGCTCTTCGAGGGGGCCGTAAAAAGTGCCCCGCTGGTGCGGATTTTCGCCGTAGCGCAGCGCGCGGCCGCCCGTTTGGCTGTGGCGAAAGGCTGTTACGGCCTTGCCCTGGTTGAAGTAGTTGAAGATGGCCGCGTCGTAGTGCGAACTGACAGCAAAGGCGTAGGTAGCAAAACGCTGGCGCTCGGCCAGTTGCGTGCGCCCTTCGTCGCGGTTCAGCAGTTCGAGCAGCTCGGCATAGTGCGCCTGCGCGGGCACTATCCACACATCGCGGAAGTTTTTGGCCGCCGCCCGAATCAGCGAGATGCCGCCAATGTCAATTTTTTCGATGATCTCGGCTTCCTTAGCGCCCGAGGCCACCGTCGCCTCGAAAGGGTACAAGTCCACAATCACCAGGTCTAGGGCGGGCAGCGCATATTCGCTCACCTGGGCGGCATCTTGGGCGTCGTGGCGGCGGTGCAAAATGCCGCCAAACACCTTAGGATGCAGGGTTTTGACCCGCCCGCCCAAAATGGACGGGTAGCCCGTGAGGTCTTCGACGGCCGTCACGGGCAGGCCCAGCCCGGCGATGAACGCCTGGGTGCCGCCCGTCGAGTAGAGCTGTACGCCCAGGGCGTGCAGGCGGTGCAGGATGGGTTCGAGGTTTTGTTTATGATATACCGAAATGAGGGCGGATCGGATAGCGCGTTCGGACATGGCGAGCGAGATTTTTTTTAAGCGGCAAAGGTAGTATTCCCACCCGAAACCCGATTCTGCCGTGCGGGATTTGTGGGCCAGTCCCCTTCGCTTCGTGCGGCAAGCGGCGAGAAGATTGCGGGGGTTCCTGCCACGGGGTTGTTGCCGATCAGCGATCTGCCCCTACCCGACGCATAAGGTTTGATGACCTGCTTTCAGAACATCCCATTCTCATTGGCCGAAGTGTCTGGCAGCGGCTGCAGCACATCCCAGTGTTCGACGATCTTGCCGTCGGCATCGAACCGAAAAATATCCATGCCCGCGTAGTCGCGGTCGCCGGGCCACTGCTGCAAGCAGTGCAGCACCACCAGGTCGCCCTCGGCGATTACGCGCTTGAAGATGACTTTTTTGCCGGGATATTCCCGGGCCATCCGTTCGAAATAGTCAATGAATCCCCGTTTGCCGTCGGCCACATGGGGATTGTGTTGGGTATAAGTAGCCCCCACGTACAAATCCACGGCCTGCGTCGGCTCATTCTGGTTGAACATCAGGTCGTAGAAGGCTACGGCGTTTTGCTTGTTTTTCTCGTGCGGTCGCATACACATTTATTCCGGTGAAATCTCCAGGAATGACGCCGATGGCCTCACCCCCCTCAACAAAGTAAACTGCGCCGGGCATTGTGTGGCACCACCCAGCGCCCGACTCGCCTCAATTCTCAGGGTGGCTCATCGCCAACAGTTCGGCGTAGGCTTTGCCAAAGTGGTGGATTACGTCGGTGGCCGTCAGGCTCTCGGGGCTGTGGGCGGCCACGGTCAGGTCGCCCGCCCGTCCGTGCAAGTACACCCCCAGCAGGGCCGCCGGCACCGTGCCATAACCCTGCGCACGCAAGGCCGTGATTAGTCCCGTCAGTGCGTCGCCCGTGCCCCCTTTGGCCAGCCCGGCATTGCCCGTGCCGTTGAACCACAGCGTGCCGTCGGGTGCGGCTACGGCCGTGTGGTAACCCTTCAGCAGGCAACATACCTGGTGCGTCTGCGCAAAGGCGCGCAGTCGCGCCAAACGCGCAAAAAAGTCGGTCGTTTCGCCCGCCAGCCGGGCAAACTCCTTCGGGTGAGGCGTTAGCACCGAGCCAGCAGGCAATTGCGCCAGCAAATCTTGATCAGCCGCCAGCAGGTTGAGCGCGTCGGCGTCGAGCACCAAAGGCTTGCCCGCGCCGAGCAATTGGGCCACTACTGCTCGCGTGTCGGCGTGCTGACCCAGGCCCGGTCCGGCCCCGATCACGTCGTAGGGCAGCAGGTCGGGCAGGGCCGTCAGGTGGTCTTCGCCCGCCGTCAGGGTCATCACCTCGGGCAGGGCCGTCTGCAATACGCCGTAGCCGCAGGCCGGCACCAGGGCCGTCGTCAGCCCCGCACCACCCCGCAGGCAAGCATGGGCAGCGAGCATCGCCGCCCC
Organism: Catalimonadaceae bacterium; assembly: GCA_036804165.1. Lineage (GTDB taxonomy): Bacteria > Bacteroidota > Bacteroidia > Cytophagales > Flexibacteraceae > DAIMZG01. The sequence continues at coordinate 32,118 of DAIRSZ010000008.1, forward strand.
AATCTGCCCGCGCTGGCCCGCCACCAACAGGGCGTGGCCATAGGTACCCTTGTGGGTGAAGGGCCGCCGGGGCTGCCAGTGCGCTGCCGCCAGCGGAGGCGTCAGGTAATGATAGGGCGTAGGCGTATGGGCGATGGCGTCGGGGTGCAGCCCGATATCGAGGGCCTGCCATTGCCCCACAAATGCGTGGTTTTCGGGGGCGAAAAAGGCCAGCTTCGGAAACTGAAACGTGTAGGTGCGCTGGGGCCGAAACACGGCGCTGTCCGGATCGGTGGGCTGGTCGGCAAACAGGCCCGAGGCGATGTCCACCGACACCCGAGGCGAAGGCTGGGCGTTGAGGTGGGCGATCAGTTGGGCGGCCCGACCCGAAACGGGGCGCGACAGGCCCGCCCCGAAGAGGGCGTCCACGATGATGTCGTCGGGGGTTAAAGTGGGGAAGGCCACGTCGTCGGTGAGGTGACGGGTGGCCCGCAGAAACTGCCAGCGCCGCAGGTTGCTCTCGAAATCGGGCGAGCCACTTTCGCGCTGGCGCAGCACCCAGGCGTCGGTGGCATAGCCCCGTCCGGCCAGCAGGCGGGCGATGGCCAGGCCGTCGCCCCCGTTGTTGCCGTCGCCACAAAAAACGTGCACCCGCCCCCGGCGCGGCGGGTCGAAGTCGGCCGCAAAGGCATCAGCAAAGGCCCGAGAGGCTCGTTCCATTAGCTCGATCGAGACAATGGGTTCGTGGGCGATGGTGTACTGGTCAAGGGTTCGAACCTGAGCAGCGGCAAAGATTTTCATGGCGGGGCGTGTTTGCTCACAGGTACGTATGCCAATGCCCCGGGCGTTACTACGTCGCCGTTTGGTGGTACTGCACCGCGAAGCGGATCAGCTCTTGACTGGAACGCAGGCGGAGTTTGCGCAACATATTCCGGCGGTGGGTATTGACCGTATGCAGGCTGATGCAGAGGGCTTCGGCGATGGCCTCGGAGGTGTGCCCCAGGCCGACGTAATAAAGAATTTGACGTTCGCGGGCGCTGAGCCGTCCGGCCGTATCGGTTCGGTCAAGTTGGCGCCGGGCCTCGCCGCACAAAAACGACTCGCCCGCCGCCAGTGCCCGGATGGCCCGGGGCAAATCGTGCGGATCGCAGTCTTTACACAAGTAGCCCCGCACGCCCT
>DAIRSZ010000009.1:0-31109 GCA_036804165.1 Catalimonadaceae bacterium
CCAGTAATGACAGCAAGGCAAACAGGCCCACGGCCCGGCGCATGGTGCGGGCCGGGATGTGCCCCGACTGCACGGCCCGGCGGGGGCCTTCGCGCGTGAGGCTATCGGCCCCGTGTACGAAGTCGCCGTAGTCGTTGGCCAGGTTGGAAAGTACTTGTAGCAAAACGGTGGTGAGCGTGGCCAGCAGAGTCACAGGCCAGGAGAAGGCCCCGTCGGCGGCGGCCAGCAGGCTGCCCAGCACAATGCTGGCCAGGGCTAGCGGCAACGTGCGCGGCCGGGCGGCCGTCAGCCACACCCGCATCGGGATCGGCGACACGTTCAGCGGATTTCTTTCAGAATCTCCTCGCTGAGCGGGGCGACGGCCGAGCCGTAGAACTTGACCAGTTCGCCCCGCTCGTTGACCAGGTACTTGCAGAAATTCCAGTCCGGGGCCTTATCGTTCCAGCCGTTTTCCGACTTGGTCGAGAGCCAGCGGTAAAGCTCGTGCTGGTCGCTGCCTTTCACCGAGATTTTCTCAAATAGCTGGAAGGTCACCCCGTAGTTTTTCTCGCAAAACTCGGCGATCTCTTCGTGGGTGCCCGGCTCTTGCCGACCAAAGTCGTTGGCCGGAAAGCCCAGCACCGTCACCTTGTCGCCGTACTGGGTGTGCAACTTTTGCAGGTCGGCGTACTGGGGTGTGTAGCCGCACTTCGAGGCCACATTGACCAGCAAAAGTTTCTGGCCACGGTAGCGGTCAAAGTCAACGGCTTTGCCATCGAGGGTCTGGAGGCGAAAATCGTAGATGGAACGCATAGGAGTAGAAGACAGGTCGGTGGAGGCCGTTTGGGTGCGCGAACGAATTTCGGAGGAGCCGCACCCCCCCAATCCGAGGCTTATTGCGCCAAGCAAAGCCCACCAGCCCATGGAAACAATGTGCATTGTACAGAAGAGGTAAAGACGGTCGGAAGCTACATCCGCTCCGGACACCGGATGCCCAGTAAACCCAGTGCGTGGCGAATTGTTCGCCCCGTCAGACGCGAGAGGTGCACGCGCAGGCGGGTGGCCTCCGGCTCCGAATGGGTGAAGATGGATAGCTCGGCGTAGAAGCGGTTGTACTCGCGGGCCAAATCGTAGGCGTACTGCGCAAGCAGCGAAGGTGCATACTGTCGGGCCGCCTCCTGCACCTTGGCTGGGTAGTCGGCCAGCAGGACGATCAAGTCGCGCTCGGCGGGGTCTAGCTCTGGAGGGACGGGCAGGTCCGTCCCGATGGCCAACTGCTCGGCCCGCCGCAGGATGGCCGCAATCCGGGCGTGGGTGTACTGAATGAAAGGCCCCGTATGGCCCTGAAAGTCAATGGACTCTTCGGGGTTGAAGAGCATCCGCTTTTTGGGATCTACCCGCAGCAGAAAAAATTTGAGCGCCCCCAGGGCCAGCATTTCGTAGAGGTCGCGGGCTTCTTCGTTGTCGAGGTCTTCGAGCTTGCCCAGCTCGGCCGTGCGGCGGGCAGCGGTTTCTACCATTTCGGCCATCAGGTCGTCGGCGTCCACCACGGTGCCCTCGCGCGACTTCATCTTGCCCGAGGGCAGGTCCACCATGCCGTACGAAAGGTGAAACAGCCCCTCGGCGTAGGGACGCCCCAGCCGCCGCAAGATGGCAAACAGCACCTGAAAGTGGTAGTCTTGTTCGTTGCCCACCACGTAGAGCGAGCGATCCATGCCGTGGTCGTGGTACTTGAGGTCGGCCGTGCCCATGTCCTGCGTGATGTACACCGAGGTGCCATCGGGGCGCAGCAGCAACTTCTCGTCCAGCCCTTCGGCGGTCAGGTCTATCCACACTGAGCCGTCTTCTTTGCGAAAAAACACCCCCTTGGCCAGTCCTTCTTCCACAATTTCTTTGCCCAGTAAGTAGGTGTCCGACTCGTAATAGTACTGGTCAAAGTCCACGCCCATGCGTTGGTACGTGGAGGCAAAGCCTTCGTACACCCAGCCGTTGAGCTGCGCCCAGAGGTCGCGCACGGCCGGGTCGCCCGCCTCCCAGCGGCGGAGCAAGTCTTGCGCCCCGCGCAAAAGCGGTGCTTGCTTCTCGGCGGTCTCGGCGGGCAGGCCCTGCGCCACCAGCGCGGCCTGCTCCCGCTTGTATTCCTGATCGAAGCGCACGTAGTATTTGCCGATCAGGTGGTCGCCCTTCAGACCGGCCGAAGTGGGCGTTTCGCCTTGGCCAAACCGCTCGTAGGCGATCATGGATTTGCAGATATGGATGCCCCGGTCGTTGACCAGGTTGGCCTTGACAACCCGGTCGCCGGCGGCTTGCAAAATGGTGGCCACCGCATAGCCCAGAAAGTTGTTGCGCAAATGGCCCAGGTGCAGGGGCTTGTTGGTGTTAGGCGACGAATATTCGACCATCACCTTCTGGCCCGTGGCGGGGTGCTGGCCCCAGGTGGCATCGGCCACCATCATGTCTAGCAGTTCGAGCCAGACCGTATCGGCCAACTCGAGGTTGAGAAAGCCCTTGACGACGTTGAAGTTGGCCACCCGGGGCGAGTGTGCCCGCAGGTGCTCGCCCAACCGCTGGCCTGTTTGCTCGGGGCTGAGGCGGCTCAGGCGGGTATAGGGAAACGTGACAAAGGTGTACTGGCCCGCAAACTCTTTGCGGGTAGTCTGCAGGTGTAACTGGTCGAGGGGGATGTCAGCATCAAAGACGGCCTGCAAGGCTTGGCGGAGGTCTTCCCGGAGCGACAGCGCGAGGTTCATACGTGGGCGGAATTTTCAGCCCCAAAGGTAGAAAACCTTTCGGCTCCTGAGCCGCCCCGCCTCAGTAAGGGGGTTCGAAACGCTCGGTGTCGCCCGGCTGCGCATCCGGCGCGTGCTTGTCGGCCTTGGCTGCGGCCTTCGATGGCGCCTTGTCGCTCGACTTTTTGTCAGCTTCGGGCTGGTGGTCGGACTTCGGGCTGGCCTCGGACTTTTGGCTGGAAGGGGCGGCTTTGTCCGGCTCGCTGACGCCGTAGGGGCCTTCTTCGCGGGGCGAGGTGGCCTCCTGCTGCAAATCCGTGATGGTGCGGCGTGGGTCTTTGGGCTTTTTTGGATCAGACTGGCTCATAGCTAAAAAATTAGTTTCGAAAAAAATGTCAGTCAGGCTGGTTCGTGCCGTTACGCAGCGGCATGGGCTGGAAAAACTGGCCCGTCCGCTCCTGCCACTGCATAATCAGCTCGAAGGTGTTGGTCGAACGCGCGTAGTCTAAATAGCCCGATTCGCGCTGCACGCCCACCAGTTCGTTGAACAGCACTTTCTGGGCAGCATCGGGCTGCGGAGGCAAAAAGGCCGTCAGTTCATACACGTCGTAGAGACGGACAAGTTGCTCGAAGTCTTGCACCTCGTAGCGCTGCGCAAATTGCTCGTAGGCATCGAGGTGATGACGATCGTGGGGAAAGTTTTCCATCCGGGGGCGGGGTATGCACGCAAAAATAAAAGGTAATAAAAAGCCCGGTGCGTGCCCAGGCGGGCAGAAATGGGCGCGTACGGGGCTTTAAACTAAAATTAATAAGGGCGTTTCCAGTAAAACCCTATCCGGGCGACATTGTTTGTCAGGGGGTCTTTTCAGGGGACAGCGGGCGGAGCTTTTTCTTACCGGAGAAATGGCTAAAATTTCATATCGAGGGGGTGGGCACTTTTTTTCATCTTTGCGCTCAAAGCAAATTCGTCTCGCTACGCAGCGGCTCGCTGTGTGCATCTCAATATCTATGCACGTACTCATTTTGGGCGGCGGCGGCCGCGAACACGCCCTGGCCTGGAAAATTGCCCAAAGCCCATTGTGTACGCGCTTGTCGGTGGCCCCCGGCAATGCCGGCACGGCCACGGTGGCCACCAACGTGCCGCTGGCTCCCGACGACTTTGCGGCCCTTGGCAACTTCTGCCGCACGCAGGCCGTGCAGTTGGTGGTGGTAGGGCCCGAAGCCCCCCTGGTGGCGGGCATCCGTAATTATTTTTTGGCTGATGACACCCTGCGCGACGTGGCCGTGCTGGGTCCCGACCGGGCGGCTGCCCGCCTGGAAGGCAGCAAGGACTTCGCCAAGCAATTCATGCAGCGATACCAAATCCCGACAGCGGCCAGCCAGACATTCACCGCCGATCGGCTCGCGGCGGCCGAAGCCTACCTCCAAACCCTGAGGCCGCCCTACGTACTCAAGGCCGACGGGCTGGCGGCGGGCAAAGGGGTGGTGATCACGGCCGACATGGCCGAGGCTCTTCGCGTGCTGCGGGCCATGCTGGTGGAGCGCCAATTCGGTGAGGCCAGCGCCCAGGTCGTGATCGAGGCGTTTTTGGAAGGCATCGAACTGTCCGTCTTTGTGCTGACCGACGGCCAGCACTACCGCCTGCTGCCCGAAGCCAAAGACTACAAGCGCATTGGCGAAGGCGACCAAGGTCCGAATACGGGCGGAATGGGAGCCGTGTCGCCGGTGCCCTTTGCCGATGCGGCCTTCTTGCAAAAAGTGACCGAGCGCGTGGTGATGCCCACGCTCCGGGGCCTGCAAGCCGAGCAGATGGACTATCGGGGCTTCTTGTTCATTGGCTTGATGAAGGTAGGCGACGACCCCTACGTGATCGAGTACAACGTCCGGATGGGGGACCCCGAAACGCAGGCCGTGCTGCCGCGCATCGCTACCGACCTGCTGCCCGCGCTGCACGCCGCCGCCCAAGGCCGCCTGACGCCGGGCACCTGGCCCGCCGATCCGCGCACGGCCGTGGCGGTGGTGCTGGCCGCCGGGGGCTATCCCGGCGACTACGACAGGGGCCACGCCATTGCGGGCCTGGAGGCCCTGCCAGCCGACGTGCTGGCCTTCCATGCGGGCACGCAGGCTACTTCCGAGGGGATCGTTACGCACGGCGGGCGGGTGCTGGCCCTCACGGCCCTGGCCGAGGCACCCGCCGCCGCCCAGGCGGCCGTTCTGCACGCTGCCGAGGTCGTCACGTGGCCAGGGCGCTACTTCCGGCGCGACATTGGGCAGGATGTGCTAGGCAGAGCAGAATAGCACAAATTGCTATCTTTGGCCAAAGTGGCAGCCGCCCGGCCCAATGGCCAGGCAGTGCGGCCACGGCTGATTTTTCTCCCAGCCCTTGGGGCTGTCGCTATAAATTCAACATTATGGGATGTACAACGTGTCGTTCGAAGACGGCCGACGGACAGCCCACCGGCTGTCGCAACAACGGCGCTTGCCAGACGGGGGGCTGCAACAAAATGAACGTGTTCGACTGGCTGAGCCACATGGCCTTGCCCAGCGATGGTTATTCGTTTGATATTGTCGAAATACGATTTAAGGGCGGTCGCAAGGATTTCTTCCGCAACGAGAACCGCCTCGACCTCACCACCGGCGATGCCGTGGTGGTGGAAGTGCCCAACGGCTATCACATTGGCTACGTATCGCTGCAGGGCGAGCTGGTGCGGCTGCAGATGCTCAAGAAGGGGGTGCGCGACAAAGGCGATCACATCCACAAAATATACCGCCTGGCCACGGCGGCCGAGCTGGAAAAATACGCCGAGGTGGCCAACCGTGAAAACCCGACGCTCTACCGCACGCGGGAGGTGATTCAGCAGATGAAGCTGAAAATGAAGCTTTCCGATGTGGAATATCAGGCAGACAGCACCAAGGCTACGTTCTACTACTCGGCCGAAGACCGCGTGGACTTCCGGCAGCTGATCAAATCGCTGGCGGGTGAATTTCGCATCCGGATCGAGATGCGGCAGATCAGCCTACGGCAAGAGGCGGGCCGTATTGGCGGTTTGGGGGTGTGCGGGCGCGAGTTGTGCTGTTCCACGTGGCTGTCCGAGTTCAAGAGTGTTTCGACGGCGGCAGCCCGCTACCAGAACCTTTCGCTCAACCCGACCAAACTTTCGGGTCAGTGCGGACGCCTCAAGTGTTGCCTCAACTACGAACTCGACACCTACATGGAGGCTTTGCGCGACATCCCGACCGTAGAGCGTCCGCTCAAAACAGAAGGGGGCGATGCTTTCTTGCAGAAAACCGACATCTTTCGCAAAATTATGTGGTTTTGCTACCGGGGCGAGACCAACTGGTATCCCCTTCCGGTCGGGCAGGTGATTGAAATTCAGCAGCTCAACCGTGCCGGACAAAAGGCTCCCGCCCTGCGCCTGACGCCCGTGGTGGACGAAAACGAAGAGCCGGATTTTTTGCCGACGGCAGCCGTTGACCTGGAAATGATGGATCAGAAGTTCCGAGATAAAAACAAGGTTAAGAAGAAGCGAACCAAAAAACGCAGTGGGAAAAGCAAGTCGGCCCTTGGCCAGGACAAAAAACCGGGTGCGCCGCGCGCTAGGGGCGATCAGAAACCTTAGTGCGGGCCTGTGGCTGCTCGGCGGGCTGGTGGCCTGCGAGTCGTCGGCCGTGTACGAACAGCAACAAAGCCTGTCCGAAGGCCGCTGGCACGTGGACAGTGCCCTCGTGTACGAATTTCGCATTGGCGACACGGCCCAGCCCTACAACCTCTTTTACGATGTCCGCTACGGACTCGATTATCCCTTTTATAATCTCTACGTCACTTACTACCTCGAAGACAGCGCGGGCCAGGTCTGGCAGCAGAAGTTGCAGGAGCTAGTGCTGATGGACCCCGTGACGGGTGCTCCCTACGGCAGTGGCGTCAGCGACCTGTTCGATCACCGCGTGCTGTTCGTGCGCAGGCAGCAGTTTCCCTACGTAGGGCTTTTTCGCCTGCGCGTGGTGCAGTACATGCGACAAGACCCGTTGCCGGGCGTTCGCAATTTTGGGCTGAGGATCGAAGCGGCCACGCCCGACGCCTGAGCCTAGGGCCGTCGCTGGTGCTGGGCCACCACCCCAAAGAGCCGTCCGGCTTCGTTGCTCACCAGCACGTCGGTCTGGTTGAAAAACATGACGGCTTCGGCCTGGCCCGTGCGCCCCAATGCTTTGGTACGCAGGGGCCGATCGAGGCGCACGCGCCCGTCGTGGAGCTGAAAAAAATACAACCGACCGTAGGTGAGCAGTACCAGCTTGCGCCCGTCGGGGCTAATGTCGGCCCCCGTCACCATTCCGCGCAGGGGCAGGCTATCGAGGCGCGTGGCCACGTAGGTGCCCGGCGCTGCGGGTAGGCCATACATGACCACGGGCCCCTCGCCCCGATTTTTCGAAAACAGGTAGAGGCTGTCGTGTGCCCAACAAAAAGCCTCGCAGTCGAAGTTGGCACGCTGGCGCGGAGGCGGAAAGTCAGTCTGATCTGGATAGCGGAAGCGGATGGTGTCCACGACGTAGGGCGGCCCGTCGGTCAGGCGCAGGCGGTAGATGGCCAAGTCGCGCCGTTGGTTGGCATTGTTGCCGAAGTCGCCCACGTAGATGTGGCCTGTCGGGTCGTGGGCCAGGTCTTCCCAGTCGCGGTTGGGTACGGGCAGGTCGTAGGTGCCCCGAAGCCTTCCCAGGCTGTCCACGGCGAAGAGGGTGCTGCGGCCCCCGCTGTCGTTGTGGGTCAGGAAGGTGCGCAGGCCAATACCGGGCTGCTGGGGGGCCAGCCCCGAACTTTCGTTGACTTCGGGCGGCAGGCATGGCAATCGGTAGGTACGATAGATCCGTTGGTTGGGCGGGAAGGCGGCGGCTGCCGGAGTGCCCCGCAGGGCCGTCCACATCACCCAGAGTTTGAACAGCGCTAAGGACATAAGTACATTACGATTGGCGAAGTAAAACCAAATTGTGTTGGGACAAAATACTAGCATGTAATAAAAGCACATACATCGCGCCCAACGATTCGTGTTTCTCTGCCACCTTTTGTTGTACGCAGAGAAGAGCATGTTTACCTTTAGCAGCCATTTCGGATCAAATTTCATTAAAAAAAGAGCGTATTTTCTTGTACAATCCGAACGATTGCCTGCGGGTGCGTTATCGGGTCATGATAATGTTTCGCCATGATCTAATTAATAATTGACGACTTCTTGGGCCTGGTACCGTACGCACGGGGCGACATCTGCGGATGTCGGCGTACGAACCGAGCGGCCCATCAACCAGCTATCACATGAAGAAAGAAGAAAGGCTGCGGCTACATCGTCAATTGCAGCAGATTGCACGCGTGGGCGCCTGGCAGTACGAACCAACCGTGGGTCAGCTGGTGGCCACGGAGGGCTTCTACGGGTTGCTGGGCTTGCCGCCCCGTACCCCCCTCGGTCTGCGGGCACTCCTACGGATGTGCGCCCCTGCCTATCGGGCACGCGTGCTGCACGCCCTGCGCAGTGTCTCGCGCGAGCACCGGTCTTTCCGAATGGAATTGCAGTTCTACCCGGCCCACAGTGCGCAGTTGATAGACGCCGAACTGGTGGGCCAGACGGAAATCACGACCCTGGGCATCACCCGGATAGTGGGCACTTTGCAGGAGGTTACGCGGGCCAAGCGCCAAGAGCGTTCCGTCCTGCGTACGCAGCACACCTTGCGCGTCCTGTTCGAGAATGTCCAGACGGCACTGCTGATCGTAGATCCCAAAAATTGGCAGATTTGCGACTGCAACCGCAAAGCCTTGCAACTGCTGGGTGCCCAGCGGCGCGAACAACTCCTGGGCAAGCCCGAGGTGCAGTTTCGCTACCAGCCCCTCACCGACGACCAACGGCAAGCCTACCAACGAACGGCCGACACAGGCGGCACCTATACCACCGAGGTCGAATACCTGACCCTGCGCGGCGAGGTGCGCTGGATACACGTAGTGATGTCGGCCGTGCGCGTGCAGCGCACCCGGCGCTTGTTGCTGAGCTTGCACGACTTCACCGAGCGTCGCCACGCCGAAGCCCAACTGCGCGACCGCGAGTGGATTCTGCGCGAGGCCGAACGACTGGCGCGGCTGGGCGGCTGGCAATATGACCCGCGCACGCTGCGCATGACCTGGTCCGACGAGGTGTACCGTATCCACGGCCTACCCGTTGGCGCGGAGCTACCCGCCGACACGACCAGCTTTTTTACGGGCGAAGCGGGCACAACCCTGCGCGACGCCTTCGATCGCCTCCGCGATTATGACGAAGAGTACGAACTAGACCTGCCCTTTGTGGACGCACAAGGCCAGGCCCGCTGGGTACGGACGGTAGGCAAAGCCAATGGCTCGTCGGGGGCCAAACGCCGGCTCTACGGCATCGTGCAGGACATCACCGCCTCGAAAACCTATGAGCAACAACTCGAACGCATCAACGAAAGCAAAGACCGCATACTGGCCGCCGTGGTGCACGACCTGCGCAACCCCGTGGACAACATCAAGGGCCTCACCGAATTGTTGCGCACCGAAACACCTCCCAGCAACCCGGCCAGCGAATATTTCCGCCTCATCGAGGTGGCCTACCAAAAAGTGCGGCACCTGATCAACGAGCTGCTCGAACTGTCGGACATGGAGAGCAATCGCTACCGCCTCCACCAACAGCCCACCCGATTGGCCCCCTGGCTGGCGGGCATCGTAGCCAATTTTGCGCACCAGGCCGCAGCCAAAAACATTCGGCTCTACCAGACTAACCAAGACGAGGACACCACGGTCTGGCTAGACCAGCTTCGGTTTGCCCGCGTAGTAGAAAACCTGCTCAGCAATTCGCTCAAGTTCACGCCGTCTGGCGGGCAAATTACGGTGCGCACCTCCGTGCGCGCCAGTCGGCAAAAGCCCGGCACGTCGGTGGCTTGTCTGGAAATTTGCGATACGGGCATCGGAGTTCCCCAGGCGCTGCAACCCATCATCTTCGACAAATTCTCGAAGGCCCGCCGCCTGGGGCTGGCCGGCGAGCAATCCACGGGGCTGGGCATGTCCATCGTCAAGCGGATGGTCGAGCTGCACGGCGGGCACATCTGGTTCGAAAGCAAAGAAGGGGAAGGAACGACTTTTTTTATTACCCTACTTACCAATACCCACTGAGGGTACTATATTTTTGCCTTTCCTTACGAATATTCGTAAATCGAAACTTTATCAATAACAGTCACATGAGTACGGAAATCACGGGCCGCGTTGTGCAAATATTCGACATGGTGTCGGGCAAAAGCCGCGCTGGCAAAGATTGGCAAAAACAAGAGTTTATTGTCGAAACGGGCGGGCAATATCCCAAGAAGGTATGCTTTACTACCTTCGGCGACAAAGTACAACTGCTCAGCGGGGTGTACGAACAAGACGAGGTGACCGTCGCCTTCGACCCCGAATCGCGCGAGTATAACGGCCGCTGGTACACCGAACTGCGCGCCTGGAAAATCTCGCGGGGCGGACAGGCCGAGGGCGAACAGCCCGCAGGTCCCAGCCGATCGGCGCGGGGCGGCACTGAACGGGGCGGCGCGGGCGGCTACGAAAAATCGGACGAGGGCGGTAAGCGCGGCGACGACCTGCCCTTCTGAGACCAAAAAAAAACCCCTTCGCTCATCAGCAAAGGGGTTTTAGCTGAATGCAACGTTCGGCACTACAGCCCGATACCGACATAAAGCTGAAAAGCCGAGTTGCGGGCTGCGTTGCGCACCGTCACCGGGCCGAGGTTGAAGTCGGGGGCTACGTCGCGCAGGCCGTAGCCGTAGCGGAAGCCCAGCGACAAGTTGTTGGCGTCGAAGCCAATGCCGCCGGCCAGTCCGTAATCAATCGTGTTGAAATCTTCGCGCCCCAAGTCTTCGAAGGAGTCGAAGCGGTCGTTCTCTGAGCGGTTGCGCACGTTGGCGTTCACTAGGAAAGCCGCGTACGGCCCGAAGTGGAAATTGAAGCTGCGCCCCAGGTTGAGCACGCCCAGCACGGGCACCTCGATGTAGTTGAGGTTGAAGCGTACTTCGCTTTGTCCTGGTCCGAAGCCTAGTAAATCCGCGTTGTATTCGCGGCGATTGCCTTTGTTACTAAACAAAATTTCGGGCTGCAACGAAAAGAAAGTGGCAATGGGCGTTTTGAGGAACAACCCGCCTTGAAAACCGAGCTTGAGGTTGTCGCTGTCCACATCTTCGCCCGAATCGTAAAAATTGGTCAGGTTGAGGCCACCCTTGATGCCAACCGTCGCGCCCCGCGCGGGGTCTTGCGCCTGCACCGTCGCTGCCAAGAACAAGCTACATCCGAGCGCCACGGCCAGGCGTTTGCTAAAAAGCGAAAAAGATTTTTTCATAAAAAATATGGGGATATTGGGTAGCACTAAGCCTGGCTACCAGGTCAGGCGGTCAAAAAAACACGCTCGCTTCAACGGCGTGTACCCGTTTTAACGACATTGAAAGTGCTGAGTTGCCTTGTTACTTTCCGTGAGATTTATCCCGATCGGTTGGCCCGCCACCTCTGGTATGCTGCGTAGTATCGCCCCAAAGGCACACGCCGGGCCGAGAGCCACGCCAGCGGAACGTCGGTGGGGTGCGTACCCGGCAACTTGTCCAGTAATTTCCAGAAGGCCCGGGCCAGCGCGAAGTTCTCGGTCAGCAAAGCTTGGCGCGCGTGGTAGCGCACCGTAAAGGCCAGCGCGGCGTCTTCGGCGGGCGTGCGGTTGAGTTGCTGCGCCCGGCGACAAACGCGCAACGTAGAGGCCAGCAGCGCGTTGCGCCGTTGTCGGTAGAACTGCCCCGAGAGCGAGCCGGGCACCAGCCGCCGGAACGTCAGGCATTCGTCCTGAAAGAAAAAGCGGTGCTGCCGGGCCAGCCGCAGCAAGATGTCGAAGTCTTCGTAGGCCAGCGTGGGGTCGTAGCCGCCCAGTGCCCGCAGCGCCGCCGTACGGAACATCACCGTGGGCGAGAGCAGAAAAAAGCGCCCCAGCAAGGCTGCGTACACGTCGCCTTCGGGCACGGGCGGTACGGGGCGGCCTTGGGCATCGCGGCGGGCCAGGTGGCGGCCCGTCACCCGTCCGTGGGCGTCCAGCAGCCAGGCATCGGAAAAGGCCACGGCGTAGGAAGCATCGCGGGCAGCAAAGCCCGCCACCTGCCGGGCGATGCGGTCGGGGTGGAGGGCGTCGTCGGCGGCCAGATCTACCACGAAGGTACCCCGCGCCTGGGCCAAGGCGCGGTTGAAGGCCCGGCAATTGCCCTCGTTGCGCGGCAGCAGCAGCAGTGCCCGGGCGGCTCCCGTGCGGGCTTGCCAGGCCCGGATAGTGTCGGCACTGCCGTCGTCGCTGCCGTCGTCCACCACCAGCAGCTCAAGGTGCCGATAGGTCTGCTGCCGCACCGAGTCGAGGGCCGTTCGGACGTAGCGGGCCTGCCGATAGCAGAGGCAGATGACCGTCACGAGGGGCAGGTCTTGGGTAGGCGACTGAGGAAGGGAAGAAACAAGCAAAGGATTCATTTTTTAGGTTTTGAACGGCCCTAGGCGATAATCTTTGCGTTCCTCCGTCTGGGCTACCTATCTTGTCCTGACGTGGATCAGCCCTGTGGCCATCACCTTCAACTTTACAAAAAAAACGGCCGTTGCGTGCGGCCGCCCCGCCTTGCGCTATACCCTCTTTCTGGTCAAGTGGTACCCCGGCCCGGCCGATCCGCTCAACGGGGATTTTGTGCAGCGGCACGCCGAGGCCCTCACCCGGCAAGAACCCGTAGCAGTAGTTCACATCGTCGCCGATCCGCGCCCGGGTGCCCGGTGGTGGTGCCTGCACGAGTCAGTACCAAATGGGGTGCGCACCTTGCAAGGCTACTACCGCCACCGCCCGACGGGCCTTGGCTGGCTCGATGCCGCCCTCAAACCCCTGCTCTACGCCTACGGCACCTACCGGGCCGTGGGGTGGGTGCGCCGCACCTGGGGCCGTCCGGTGCGCCTGCACGCCCACGTGTTGCTGCGGCCCGCCCTTGCCGCCTGGGTGGCCCATCGCCTGTGGGGCGTACCCTATTTTATCACCGAACATTGGTCGGGCTTTCTCGACGGTGGCTACGCCCGCCAGCCCCGAGCCAAGCGGTGGCTGACCCGCCAGCTTGTGCAGCGGGCCGCGGGGCTGTCGGCCGTGTCCGAACGCCTGCGGGCGGCCATGGCTGCACAGGGCCTGGCCCATCCGGCCAGCCGTGTAATTCCCAACGTAGTCGAAACCACGCGCTTTGTGCCCAGCCCCTTGCCGGCCGGGCCGCCCGTGTTTCTGCACGTGTCGGCCTTGCAGCCCGTCAAGAACGTGCCCGGCTTGTTGCGGGCCTTTGCCCAATTGCACCATACACACCCTGCTGCCCAGCTCGACGTCGTGGGCGATGGCCCAGCGCGCCCCGACCTGGAAAGGCTGGCCGCCCAGTTGGGAATAGCCGATAGAGTACGTTTCCGGGGTGTGTTGATGGGTGAAATGTTGGTTGATGCTTATCGCCGATGTACGGCCACCGTGCTTTTTAGCCATTCCGAGACTTTCGGCTGCGTGCTGATTGAGTCGCTGGCCAGTGGGCGGCCCGTGGTGGCCACGCGAGCCGGGGCCATGCCCGAAATCGTGACGCCCGCCGTGGGCTTGCTGGTGCCGCCCGGCGACGAAGCCGCCCTCACGGCCGCCCTGCGCACCCTGGCCGACGCGCCCGCGCACCACGACCCAGAGGCCCTTCACCAGTGGGCCGCTGCCCGCTACGGCTACGCCGCCGTGGCCCAGCAGTGGGCCGATTGGTACGGAGCCAAACCTCTGCTCCTCTCTGCTAGTTAAAGGCGTGTAAACACCAAAATGCAATGATCGTAAATCCCCACGCGGCGGGCTGGCAGGTGATCCACCAGCAAGCCCACGGCCTGCTGGCCGTCCAACTGGCCTACCATTGGCATCCCGACCATCGTCCCGAACGCTGGGTCGAGACGCTGATCGCCGTCACGGAGCACGATGACGGACAGGTGCCCCCCGACGCGCCCATGCACCTCAACGAGGCCGGGGCTCCGCGCAACTACGACGACATGCCCTTTTCGATGGAGCAGATCGTGCGCATTGCCGAGCTGTCGCAGCGGAAAGGCCGTTGGGTGGCCCTGCTCATTTCGATGCACCTCTCGTTTCTGTACGAACCCATGCGCGGCGACCGCCCGGAGCTGGACGATTTTTTGGATGAGCAAAAAACGCGGCAACAAACGTGGCGACGCGCCCTGGGCCTGCGCAAGGCCGACGCCCAACGCGCCTACGCGCTGATGAAATGGTGCGACCAATTTTCGCTGATCCTCTGTACGCAGGCGTTGCCCGCGGGCGAACGGGCCTTGGAGATCGAGATCGGCCCCGACGGCCAGCGCTATGAGGTGGTGCAACGGGCCGACGGCACGCTGGCCGTCAGCCCATGGCCCTTTGCTACTGACCGATTCAGTGTGCACGTGGAGGCCGCTTGCCTGGAGCAACTCCGCTTCGACGACCCCCAGCAACTCCGTCAGGCCCTGGACCAGGCAACCATCGAGACCCTCCGCTGGGAGTTGGTGCGCTGAGGCTGCACCGTGCAGTTGTCCGAACCGAAACGGATGATATCCCGAGCCGGGTCAGGAAATATAAATGCTCGATGGACAGCAGAGGCTGTCTGTACCCGGGGGGGCTTCTTCTGGTGCGGGTGAGCCAGCACCAAATCTATTGGCTCGGTAAGGTCAGCCCACTGAGTTACTGGTTGCAGAAACTACTGACAAAGAGAGCAGCAGCGATTGGCTGCAGATATACCTTATTGGGTGGTATCCATAGTTTTGACTAGAATTATGGATAAAGACTACCTCATTTAAAAAATATTGATTGATAAAGCAAATTTTATTTCTCGAAAGATTATCCTCTTTGGCTTTTTAAAGTTCGACTATTTTTGGCAAGTCGGTGTAATAGCAGTCAGCTCGTCGAAGATCTTTTTCCTACAACACTTCGGCAATCGCTTCTAACCCAATGCCACGTGACCCTTTGAGCAGCACGTGCGCGTCGCGCAGGGGGTGCGCCACCAGGTGGGCACGCAAGGCATCGCGGTCGGCAAACCAGTGCGCAGCGGGTAGGGCAGCCTTGGCGTGTTGCATCTCGGGCCCGCAGAGGTACACGGCCGCCAGGCCGAGGCCCGCCACCAGCTCCCCCATTTGGCGGTGTACGTCGGCGCTGTAGCTTCCCATCTCGAGCATATCGCCCAGGATCGCCACCCGCCGGGGCACGCGGAGGGCGGCCAGGCTGCGGACGGAGGCTTCCATCGAGCTGGGGTTGGCGTTGTAGGCGTCGAGCAAAAGGATGTTATGGGTCGTGCGTACCAGTTGCGAGCGGTTGTTGGCCGGCGCGTAGGCCGCTACGGCCCGGTGTGCGCCGTCGGGCGGCACGCCAAAGTGGGTACCGACGCAGAGGGCCGTGGCGATATTGGCAAAATTGTATTGCCCCAGCAGTTGCGTTTCGATCACGGCGCCGTTGGCCGCGGCTATTTTCAGGAAAAAATCGGAAGGCAGCGCCGTGCAGGTATAGTCGTCGCCGGGCTGGGGATAGGTGATGCGGTGCGGCAGGCGGGCGGCCATCCGCACCACGTGCGGCTCGAGCGTATTGACAAAGGCCGTGCCGCCGTGTTGCAAAAGGTAGTAGAACAGCTCACTGTTGGCGCGGGCCACGCCCTCCAGGCTGCCGAAGCCTTCGAGGTGATCCAGGCCAATATTGGTGATGAGTCCGTGCGTAGGCTCGGCGATCTGGCACAACAACTCGATTTCGTTCGGGCCGTTGGCCCCCATCTCGATGATGGCCATTTCCGTATCGGGCGCAATACTGAGCAGCGACAGTGGCACACCAATGTGGTTGTTGAGGTTGCCGCGCGTGGCGAAGGTGCGGTAGCGGGCACCCAGCACGGCGGCCGTCAATTCTTTGGTGGTAGTTTTGCCGTTGGATCCCCCAATGGCGATCACGGGCAGGCTGAGCTGGCGGCGGTGGTGGCGGGCCAAGGCCTGCAGGGTGGTCAGCACGTCGTCCACCACCACGGCCCGGTCGGCGGGCAGGTCAACGGGCCGATCCACCACCACCAGCCCTGCGCCCTGGTCTAGGGCCTGGGCAGCGTATTGGTTGCCGTCGAAACGCGGCCCTCGCAGGGCGAAGAAGATACTGCCCGCGGGCAGTTGGCGCGTATCGGTGCTGACCGGGTGGCCAGCGCGGTAGTGGGCGTAGAGGCGTTCGATGACGGCAGACATGCGTACGGGTTTAGGCAGCGCATATTAGCAAAATCTGCCGTCCGGAGGCGGGCTTTTGCCTTACCACAAGCGACCTTTTTGCGCGAAAGCGGCCAGTTCCATCCCCCACGCTACCCCCAGGTGGATGACCACCCCGCCCCAGATGTGGCGGGTATAAAAGGCCAATATGCCCAGGATGTACCCGCCAAACGCCGAGCTGATGGCCTCGCCCAGGGGCTTGTTGAAGTGGATCAGCACGTACACCACCGTAGTCGGCAGCACGGCGTGCCGTCCGACGTAGTGGCTCAGGCCGATCACAAAAAAGCCGCGGAAGAGCAGTTCGACGCTGACAAACGACCAGCCGTACACCAGTTCGTAGAGGGCGTTAGCTTGCCAAGTAGCCCAGCCCAGTGCCTCGGCGGCCTGGTGGGGCCGGATGGACGGGTACTTGCGCAGAAAGCCCGCGTCGAACGAAGCCAGGGCAATGAGCGGCAGCATGGCCAAGAGCATCGGGCCGTAGAGGCGCAGGTCGAAACGGTGCAGCCGCAGCCCAAGGGCCTCGCGCCGCTGCGCCCGAAACATCCAGGCGAGCAACAAGAGAGGAACAAACACGGTGAGCAGCGAGCGCCCCCGGCTCAGCAAACGGGCCGCGTAGTAGCGCAGGTGAGGGTCGTCGAGGTGCTGCGCCCAGTCGCGGTGGTGATAAAAACCCGTTTCCAGCGTCAGGAGAGCCAGTCCGGGCAGCACCCAGGCCCAGAGCCTTGCCGAGCGCAAACGGTAAGTGTCGCCCGCTGCCCGGAGGCTGATCCACAGCACCAATCCAAAGGGCAGGGCGTAAAAGGCAAACAGCACTGGAAAATGCCAAGGGCCCGGATCGGGTCTTTTAAACTGCTGGGCGTAGAAGTCCGTCTGGAAGTTGAAAAAAATACTGATGATCAGCAGGGCCACCGTTAGGCCGTACACCCCGGGCCGAAAATCTTCCCGTACAAACTGCCGCAGGTAGCGCAGGAGGGTACGCACGAGCGAGCGTGTTTATTTCCGAGGTTTGCCAACAGGTGCATCGTATCGTTGCCCGAACTTTTCGTTGAGGCGCTTTTGCTTGTCGTCGAGGTCGAGCAGGCGGCCACTGATGTAGGCCCGGCGCACGTCGTGCGTGGCCATGTCGAGCAAATCGCCCGTCGAAACCACCAACGTGGCATCTTTGCCCACGGCCAGGCTGCCGAGGCGGTCGTCAATGCCCAGAATCTCGGCGTTGCTGAGGGTGATGGCCCGCAGGGCGGCTTCGCGATCAAGGCCGTAGCCCGCCGCCGTGCCCGCCACGAAGGGCAAGTTGCGGTCGCCCATCGGCTCCATATCGCCCTGGTAGTTGAGGCCAAAGCGCACCCCGGCGGCGTGCAGTTGGCCGGGCGTTTTGTAGGGCTGCCAGACGTCTTCTTCGGGGCGGTGGGGCAGGCGGTGCAGGCGGGTGAGCAGTACGGGTACGTCGTTTTCCTTCAGAAAATCCGTGATCAGGTAAGCTTCGTGTCCGCCGACGATCACGGGGTGCCCTACGCCGTGCTGCTGGGCAAATCGTACGGCCTCCACCATCTCGCGGGCGCCATCGGTGTGGAGGTAGAGCCGCTTTTCACCGTCGAAAAGGCCCCGCATGGCGGCCAGTTTCAGGTTGGCTTGGGCAGGCTTTTGGGCCTGATAAGCGCGGGCATCGCTAAAGAGGCGGTGCAACGCCCGGATTTCTTCGGCCCGGCCTTCATTTTTCTTCACCGGACCGGGCTCGGCCCACCAACCCGTTTGTTCGTAGATGGCCGGCCAGGCAATGTGCAGGCCGTCGTCGGGCTGGATGGCGGCCTCTTCCCAGTTCCAGGCGTCGAGGTGGACGATGGCCGACTGCCCGCGCACCAGGCCGGCACGCGGCGTTACCTGCGCGATCAGCACGCCGTTGCTGCGCACGGTGGGCGTAATGTCCGAGTCGGTATTATAGGCGATCAATGCCCGCACATTGGGGTTCATAGGGCCCACTTCGCTCTGGTCATCCGTGGCCCGCACGGCGTTTATCTCCACCAGGCCCAGGGGCGTGTTGGGCAAAATAAGGCCCGGATAGACGTGCTGTCCGCGGACGCTGATCACCTCCATATCGGCGGGCTGGCCACTGGCCGGGCCCACGTAGGTGATCTTGCCCGCGGCAAAAGCCACCGCGCCGTTTTCGATGACCGTGCCGTCGCCCACGTGGACGGTACCGCCGCTAAGCACCACGGGGGCCGTTTGGGGAGGGGCGGGGGCGGGGGGCTGGGCCACGAGCGGCAGGGCGGCCAGCCACCCTAGGGCAAACAAAAGTAGTCGGATATGCATGGGGGGGGCTGATGGAATGCTGAGTAGTATGGTAAAAAGGGGTTATGGGAAGGGTTACCGTAGGAAGCGCACTAAACCCGTTATTTCTTACCCCTTTTGGCGTCTTTTAAAAATTTCTTTTCGGTACTTTCAATCCTACGTTGAACTTTTTTCACATCCTCAGCAGGAGGCAAGTCTTCGGGTTTCACACCTCTTTTCAATAAAATACTCCGAACTTCCAGATTATTGTCCACGTGTTCTTTGGTTATGTGGACGTCTCCAGATAAATTCTTTTCGACTACATTATGACTTGTCAATTCGGTAGCAAAGTCTTTTGCTTTGATGAGCAGTGTAGGCAGAAAGTCAGCAAGTGGCCTGCTACTCGGAACACCCAGTTTTGTCTTCATAAATTGAGTTGTTCTTCCGCCGAACAGCGCTTTATCTCCTTCTGATCGGATTAAAGCAAAACTTTTGTTGTTTACGCCCTTTTCGTAAATGATTCCGGATAGCTTCTTTTCTGATTTTGATAGCTTGTCTCTCGCCTTCACTCTATCAATATCAAGCAACCTATTTTCAACTAATTCTTGCTTACGGGTCTGTATTGCGAAGTAAGTTTGCGCAAAAGCGATTTCAGGTTTTGCCGGATCGCCATTTTGAGCAACCAAATAACAAGCATATCGTGTGAGCGCAATGTCCTCAATAGACCTTTCTGTGCCACTGCCTATTTTGACCATTTTGGTGATACCAACGAAATGGTCTTGTATTGATTCCCCCGAATTTTCGCAAGCTATAGATGCTTTTTGAACTGAATTAAGAAAGTTACGCCAATCCTTGTAACCCAGAATCTCTTGCATTTCTCTCGCGCTCCAGCATTCAAGTCCGTCAAGGTCATAGCAAGCATCTTCAAACTTTCTGAACAACTCGCCTATTAATTCCCTTTTCATTGTCTGAGTTTACAAAATGTTCGGAAGAGTCAAGTCGCCGCATCAATGCGCCATTTCGCTTAGCTCGCCGACGTCCTCGCAGTGCCAGATGTGCTGCGAGCGGGGCTGCGGGGCCTGCGTCGGCTGGCCGCGTTGTTTCTCGCCCATCATGCGGGCGATGAGGCGCTGACGCTCCTGCTCGACGGCGGCCCGGCGCTTTTCGTCCTCGGCCTGGTCAAAGAGCGGCACACCGTCCACGAAGGTCATCACGGGCTTGGCGTAGATCGAGAGCGGGGGCGCATCCCAAAGCACCACGTCGGCATCTTTGCCGATCCGGATGCTGCCCATCTGCTCGTCGAGGTGCAGCAGCTTGGCCGGATTGA
This sequence comes from Catalimonadaceae bacterium, assembly GCA_036804165.1. Lineage (GTDB taxonomy): Bacteria > Bacteroidota > Bacteroidia > Cytophagales > Flexibacteraceae > DAIMZG01. The sequence continues at coordinate 19,595 of DAIRSZ010000009.1, forward strand.
GCGTAATCATCCGGAGAGCGTCTTCTTCCGACACGCCCCCGTACTTGATGGCCTTGGCTGCTTCGTGGTTGAGGCGGCGGCCCATCTCGGCGTCGTCCGAATTGATGGCCGTCAGTACGCCCGCCCGGTGCATGAGGGCGGCGTTGTAGGGAATGGCGTCTTGCACTTCCATCTTGTAGGCCCACCAGTCGGCAAAAGTCGAGCCGCCCGCCCCGTGTGCGGCCATCTTGTCGGCCAGTTTATAGCCCTCCAGGATGTGGGTAAAGGTATTGACCTTGAAACCAAAAGAATCGGCCACGTGCATGAGCATGTTGATCTCGGACTGCACGTAGGAGTGGCACGAAATGAAACGGCGGTTGTTGAGAATCTCCACCAGCGTTTCCAGTTCCAGGTCGCGGCGCGGGGCTTGGGCGTTGGCCTTGGCCCGGCGCCCCAGTCCGTCGTAGGCCTTCTGTTCGGCCTCGTATTCGCGGGCCCGCGTGAAGGCATCCACGTACACCTGCTCGACACCCATGCGGCTCTGCGGAAAACGAATGCGGTTGAGGTCGCCCCAGTTGGACTGCTTGACGTTTTCGCCCAGCGCAAACTTGATGAACCCGTCGGCCCCGGCAATCTTCATGTCTTCGGGCAACTGGCCCCAGCGCAGCTTGATCAGCGCCGACTGCCCGCCCACGGGGTTGGCCGAGCCGTGCAGCAACTGTGCGGCCGTCACGCCCCCGGCCAGTTGGCGGTAGATGTTGATGTCTTCGGAGTTGACCACGTCGCCGATGCGCACCTCGGCCGTGACGGCCTGCGAGCCTTCGTTGACGCCCCGGCTGATGGCAATGTGCGAGTGTTCATCAATGATGCCGGGCGTCAGGTGGCGACCCGTACCGTCCACCACCCGGGCGCCGCTGGCCGACAGGTTGCGGCCCATCTGGGCAATTTTACCATCGCGCAGCAACACGTCGGTGCTGTCGCGTTTGCCTTCGGCTTCGCAGGTCCAGACCGTGGCGTTGCGGATGAGCACTGCTTCGGCGCGGGGCGGCGTCGTCCAGCCGTAGGCCTCGAAGGGGAAAAGTCGCTCGCCCAGCGTGGGTAAGGCGGGGGCCGTTTTGGGCTTGGCCGTGTCGGCGGGCGCGGCCGCCGCGTAGCGGGCCGACCAGTCCACCAGTTGGCCGTCGGGCGTCTGGCCGCGTCCGCCGAGGTCTTGGCCTTGTCGCCAGCCCGACAGGCGCACCGGGCCATCGCCCCGGGCCGAGTCGGCCAGGTAGCTCAGCGTCAGGGTGCTTTCGCCCACGCTCAACTGCGCCGGAAAGCGCGTCGAGTCGTTGACCACTACCTGGGCTTTGGGCTTTTCGGGCTGACCCGTGATTTCCAGTTGCAAGACCGTATCGCCCACCCGCAAGTCGTAAGTGCCCGCCAGGTTGGGGCGGCGGGGTTGCAGTTCGTAGCGTTCGCCCTGAATCCAGTTGTCGTAGATAACGGTTTGCTCGTCGAACAGCGGGCCGGAAGTCACCAGGAAATTGGCCCACGCCCCCGGCCGCAAACTGCCCAGTTGGGCTTCCATGCCCAGCAACTGGGCAGGGGTTTGGGTGAGGGCGCGCAGGGCCGCCGTATCTGACAGGCCGTATTGAATGGCCTTGCGCAGGTTGGGGAAAAACTGCTTGGCATCCTTCAGGTCGGCACTGGTCAGCGCAAAGGGCACGCCCGCCCGGGCCAGAGTGGCCGCGTTGGTGGGGGCCAGCTCCCAGTGCTTCATGTCGGCCAGGCTCACCAGGCGGGCGTCGAAGGGGTCTTCGACGTCGTAGGCATCGGGAAAGGCAAGGGGCACAATCAGGGCTGCGCCCGAGGCTTTCACGGCTTCCAGGCGCTGGTATTCGTCGCCCTTGGTTTTGATGATGTACTGCACGCCGAACGCATCGCCGAGGCGGTCGGCCCGCAGCAGGTCGAGCTTATCTTTGGTCTCGAACACGGCGGGCAACTGGCGCTGCGCCGCCAGGGCGGCCAGCGAAAGGTTTTGCTCACGGGGCTGGCTGCGGGCGTACCACTCGGCGTCGAGGTAGGCCTGCCGCAGCAGGGCGATGCTGCCCATCAGCGAGCTGGGGTAGTCTTGCGTCGAGCTGCCCTTGTCGAATGAGAAAGCCGCCGCAGCCCGGGGCTTGAGGATGCGCTCTGTGTCGGCACCGTCGGCCAACGACACGACGGCCCCCGTGCCCCGGGCCACGCCGTCGTGGTGCAGGGTCAGCACCGCCCCAAAGCCCAGTTTGCGGTGCGCTTCGGCGGCTTTTTTGTCGTACGAAAACAACTCAGCCGCCTGGGTTTCGGGCTGGATGGCCTGGTTCCAGTGATAGGCTCCTTTTTTTTCCGACTCCATTTGGGGGCGGCGCACGTAGCTCCGCATCGGTTTTTTTACCTCCGGTAGGCCGTAGTGGGTGTAGATATCCACTAGTCCGGGATAGACAAAGGCTCCTTCCAAGTCGGTTGTCACCGTTCCTTGGGGCACGTTGACGTCGCGCCCGGCAGCCACCACTTTGCCGTCGCGGATGAGTAAGGTCGCGTTTTCGATGCGCGTCTGGGCATCTACGTAGAGGGTGGCATTGGCGAATGCGTAGGGCAACGTGCGTTCGTCGTGTACGCCGTTGCGGGGGGCCGTGGTCTGGGCAACGGCACTGACCGAGGTGCCGAGGGCCACAGCCAAGCCAAAGAAGTATTTCTTCATAAAAACGAATGAGGCAGGCTATCGCTTGGGACTTTCGACAATCACTTGGTGATTGGTGTAGATGCAGATGTCGGCGGCAATGCCGAGGCTGGCCCGCACCATTTCTTCGGCCGACAGGTGGGGGGCGTGTTGCTTGAGGGCCAGGGCGGCGGCCTGGGCATAGTTGCTGCCCGAGCCGATGGCCGCGATGTCATTTTCGGGTTCGAGCACGTCGCCCGTGCCGGAGATGATCAGGATCTCGTCGGCCGAAGCGGCGATGAGCATAGCTTCGAGGCGGCGCAAAAAGCGGTCGGTGCGCCAGTCTTTGGCCAGCTCGATGGCGGCCCGCTTGAGGTTGCCCCCGTACGAATTGAGCTTTTCGTCGAAGCGCTCCAGCAGGGCAAAGCTGTCGGCCGTCGAGCCGGCAAAGCCCGTCACGATGCGGCCGTCTTGCAGGTGGCGGATCTTGCGGACATTGTTCTTGGCGACGGTATTGCCCATCGTGGCTTGCCCGTCGGCCCCAATGGCAATTTGCCCGTTGTGCTTGACGCTGATGACCGTGGTGGACCTGATTTTGGGTAGAGACATAAGGAAATAACAGGAAAGAATGGGGTGCGTCCGTGTTGGTACGGAACGGTCAACAAATACGCACATACTGGTTGGTTTTGCAAGGTGCCGCTCTGTCCGCCGGGCCAGCGCAAGCCGGGCCAATAAAAAAAACCGCTCCTTCCGGCAGCGGCTTCCTTTTTCAAAATCCTGCTTCAAGGCATCTCCCTAGGCATCAGCCAGAGGGGTTGCCAACACTGGTGGGCCATCATGCCGCAGCGCATCATCAATACGGTAGGGGCCAAAAGGGTAGTCATGTACATTCGCAACATACAAATTATGATTTTCTGGTAATTATTAGCAATACAACGAGGGTAAGGTAATGGTTTCCAGAAAAACAAACAAACGTTAGGTAGTCAAAAGAAGAAATTGCTGCGAATCACGAAGGGCCGCCCATAGAGCGGGTTGCCGGCCTGGTAGTTGAGGTTGTACAGAAACGCCAGCGTGACGAAGCCCTTACGGCCCAACGATTGCATCAGTCCGCCGCCGATGAAGGGGCTGGTGTACCACTGCCGAAAAAAGCGGTCGTTGAAAGGGTCGTAGTCTTCGACGTTGATGCTCTCTAGCTCGGCTTGCGCAAAAAAGCCGGGCGTAAACTGGTAGAGGGCGAACGTACGCGCCCCCAGGGCGTGCGATGTGATGCGCTCTTCGCCCCGAAATGTCCGCACCCGGAACCAGTAGTAGTCGTAGGTGGCCCCGAGACCGAGCGTGAAGGGGTCGCTGACTCGGTAGCCGACCGACGGCGCAATGCCCAAAAAACCACCGCCCGGCAAGAACGAGGCCCCGATGTTGCCGCCATAGACCAGCCGTTCGCGCAGCGGCGGGCGTTCGAGGGTGGTGGCTTTGGGCGGAGCCGGCGTGGCCGCACGGACAGTATCTTCGGCTACGTACTGGGCTTGTACGCTGCCCATACTCACCAAAAATAAAGACAGCAGGAAGAGTCGTTTCATTTGAATAGGAACTTGAACAATCAATTTGAATATGCGTCTTAATGCAAAAACCAATTTACAAACGTATGCGCGTTATCCTAAGTACGTACGTATCGCAGCCGTTGTCGCAGGTGTGGGCGCGTTTCGACCAGCAACTTTTCAAGCAGTTGGCCCCGCCGTTTCCTCCCGTACGGTTGCAGCGCTTCGACGGTAGCCTCACGGGCGATGAAGTCCATCTGGAGTTGAATTTTTTTCTTTTTCAGCAGGCCTGGCACAGCCGCATTGTCGAGCACCAGGTGGGCGAAACGGATATTTACTTTGTAGATCAGGGCATACGGTTGCCCTTTTTCCTGAGCTATTGGCGGCATCGGCACCGCCTTCGTCAGCACGGCGAAGGTACCGAAATCACCGACGACATCGAATACGAAGCTCCCAATCGCCTGATGGAATACCTGCTCTACCCTACCCTCTACGCGCAGTTTCGGTATCGCCGTCCCATCTACCAGCGATTTTTTAGCCAGCCGACATTGCCCGCACCCGTCCACTCCGATACGCTATGATGACCACACTCTACAACGACCAGTTGCGCGTAGCGTGCCGACCCCTGGGGGCCGAACTGATAAGCGTTTTTCACGAAAAACAGGCCCGCGAATACATTTGGCAAGCCGATCCGGCCGTGTGGGGCTGGCACGCGCCGCTGCTGTTTCCGGTGGTGGGACAGTTGCGCCACGATCGCTACGAACTGGACGGGCAAACGTACCAGATGCCCAAGCACGGCTTTGCCCGTCGCCGTACCTTCGAGCTGGTCGAGCAAACGCCCACGCGGCTGGTTTGGCAACTCGCGGCCAATGACGACACGCTGGCCGTGTATCCGTTTCGCTTCGTGCTGCACGTAGGCTATACCCTGACGGGCAACACGGTGATGGTGGACTACTACCTTACGCACCAGGACGACGCGCCGATGTGGTTTTCGATCGGCGCACACCCGGCCTTCGCCCTGCCCGAGGCAGGTGCAGTGCCCTACGAAATCGTGGCCGAACAGCCCGAGACCGCGCCCTGCCATCAACTCGCCGACGGACTCTACTCCGGACAGGTCACGCCGGGCTGGTCGGGCAAGGTATTGCCCCTTACGCCCGGCATCTTCGACGACGACGCCCTGGTTTTTCAGGAGCTGCGCGCGCAAAGCCTGGTGCTGCGCCACCCGCAGACCGACTACCGGGTGCAGATGGACTTTGCGGGCTTCCCCTACTTTGCCCTGTGGGCCAAGCCCCAGGCCCCGTTTGTATGCCTCGAACCCTGGTACGGCCTGGCCGACTATGTCCACCACGACGGCGACCTGACGCGCAAGCGCGGCATTTGCCGCCTCGAACCGGGCCAAGCCTTCACGGCCCACTACCGCCTGACCTTCGGCACGGACTAAAGATCTTCTTTTCCGTAGAGGGGAGCATGAAATACGCACTGCTGATAGGGCTTTGCCTGCGGATGAGCACCTGGGCACACGCGCAGTTTCCGTCCGTAGGGTTCGAGGGTGGGCTGACCGTCTCGACCCTGGCCGGGCGGGGCACGCCGTTGCTCTTTAGTTTGCCCGAGCCGCTGCGCGACCAGCTTCAGAGCCGTGCCCCGCGCCCCGATTTTTTTGTGGGGGTCTATACGCCCATGCCTTTTGTGGGACGCACTACCTTGCGCCCCACGCTGCAAGTGGCCCGGCAGGGTACGCGTTTCCGCGACCCGACGCGCTCAGGATTGGGCACCTGGCACGCCCACCTGCTGTTGCCCTTCGAGTGGGCACCCCGGGCGGGCTATCGGCTGATAGCCGGGCCGCAACTGGGTTGGCTGATGCAGGCTACCCTGCGCAGCGACGATTTCAACTACGACATTACGCCAGACTTTCGACGCTTTGCGCTAGGATTTGTGATCGGTGGGGCCTACGTACTCTCGCCCGAACTGGCCCTTACGCTCCGGCACAGCATCGGACTCAATAACCAAATGGCTTTCGATCGTTAATTTTACCTACCAAGTCACTTTTTTGGGAATAGACTATTATCTAAAATAAACGATCAAGCCATTGCCAAAGCCCCTCGTCCGGCGAAAACGCCTCTTGCTTGTGGGAATACTGCTCTTGTTGGCCTGGCCCCTCTACCGCGCCGGGCGCTACTACGCCGAAAATTGGCGCTACGCGCACCACGTACTGCAGCAGGGTTGGGCCGTCTGGCGCGCGCCCTTTCGGGATGGCTACGCCGACCGCGTCAGCTACGCGGCGGGCGACGTGCAAACCCTCTACCTCGACTACCGGGGGCGCGATTCGCTCACGCTGCGCCTCTACGACCTGTACGGCCGGGTGTGCGATACCTTGCGCGTGGCCCCCTCGCCCCAAACGCGGGCCGACAACGGGGCCGTCGTCGGCTACGGCTACGCGCCTTCGGCGCAGTACACGGTGCCCGACCTATCGGGCGGCCTCTACCTCTGGGAAAACAGCGTACCCTGGCTGTTGCGCGGCGACGCAGCGGCCGACGTTGCCGTGCTCTACCCGTCGCACACGGTGCAGGCCTACAACGTCAGCGGCGGACAGAGTTTCTACGCCCTCTTCACCGAGCAAGTTCCGGTGGTGTCCTACGCGCGGCCGCAGTTTCCGCCCGAACCCTTCCACGTGGGAGCGGGCTTGCGTTGGCTAGGGCAGTCGGGCTACGCCCTGCGCTACCTGGCCGATACGGACCTGGAGGACGCCGACGCCCTGCGCGGCGTACGCCTGCTGATCGTGATCGGGCACAGCGAATACTGGACCCGCGCCGCGCGCCAACACTTCGACGCGCACGTGGCGCGCGGCGGGCACGCCCTCGTCTTGTCGGGCAACACTATGTGGTGGCAGGTGCGCTACGATCACCCCGCGCTGGTGTGCTACAAAGACCAGCCCGACCCGGCGCCCGATCTGCGCGACCATACCGTCAACTGGACTGCGCCCACGCTGGCATATCCGCTGCTGCCCAGCATCGGGGTGGACTTTCACTACGGTGGCTACGGCCGCAAGGCGCCCGAAAACCAGGGCGGCTGGGTGGTGACCGACACGGCGCATCCGGTGTTTGCAGGAATCAACTGGGCGGGTGACTACCGCCTGCGGGTTTCGACCAAGGAGTACGACGGGGCCCCGGTACAGGCCACGGGCGATCCGCAGCGGCCTTTTTCGCTCATTGCCGATAGCCTTTTAGTGGCCGAGGCCCAGTTGCTGGCCTACGATTTTGCCCGCCACGGCGAACGGGTGGGCGTGGCCACGGCCGTGGTGGTGCGGCCCAGGCCCGGCAGCGGCCTGATTGTCAACTTCCCGACCACCGACTGGACAAGCGACAACGGCTTGGGCGGCCCCGATTCGCTGCGGCTGGGGCGCATTACGCGCGACGCGATGGAGTGGCTACTGAGGCAGCCAGAATGAGGGGGTAGCGGTACGGCAAGAAAGACCTGCGGTGCTGCGCACCTACGCCGCAAGGCTGGCAGCCGCTTCCGTCAGGCTCGTACCCCTTGCCGCGCCGCTCCGTAGGTCAAGATCGCGTCAATGAAATGGTAGGGTTTATAGCCGTTGAGGGCCGTCTGGTGGAAGATGCAGGTGGCGGGCGTCATGCCCGGCAGCGAATTGATCTCGATGACGATCGTCTCGGCCTGCGGGCCCGTCGGCTCGTCGAAAATGCGTACGAAGGCGTCAATGCGGGCGTAGCCCTCTACGTCGAGCAACTCGGCTACGCGTTGCAGCTCGGCCCGCACCTGCGCCGAAATGGCCGCCTGGGCGGCTGGGTCTTGCGGTGCAAAGCGCGCCGGGGTGATGTTCTGCCCCTCGCCGGCCAGAAATTTCTCTTCCAGCGACAGCACCTCGCCCGCCGCCAGCGTCTCGGAAGGCTCGAAGACTTCGTAGATCCGGCGGCCATCTTCGTAGCGCGTCAGCAGGCCGCCCGTAATCTCCAGAAAATGGTCGGCCCCTTCGGGACCGATCAGTGCCTCGATGAGCACATGGTCTTTTCGGGGAAACTCTTCTTGCAACCGGAGGTGCAGCACCTCGGCCTCGGCCGTGAGCAAAGGTGGTTCGGCCCGGAACATCATCCGCACAAAAGCGGTCAGCTCTTCCCGATTTTTGATCTTCTTGACGGCCGAGCTACAGCCATCGTCGGCGGGTTTGGCGATGAAGGGGTAGGCAAAGCGGCCTTCGAGGTAGGTGAGGGTTGTCTCTGGGTCGGCCTCCCACGCGGCCCGGCCCAGCAAGTAGTGGTCGGCCACGCGCACACCCGCCTGCCGCAAGATTTCGTTGGTTTCGTACTTGTTGATCGTGATTTGCGAAGAGGCAATGCCCGAGCCGTTATAGGGCAGGCCGAGCCGCTCCAGATGGGCCTGCACGGCCCCGTCTTCGCCGGGGCGACCGTGTAGGGCAATGAATACCGTGTCGGCCAACTCGGCCAGGGTTTCATAGCCAATGCGCCGGGCGTGGGTCAGGGGCTGGGCCGCGTATTTATCGGTGAGGCGCCGGGCCGCGTACTGAATCTGCCGCAGCACCGGGTGGCCTTCGCCCTGATCTTCGACTTTGGCCCGGATGTCGTCGGCGTTGTCTTTCAACATGCTGTTGATGGGCAGCAAATAGAGCGCGTGCGCGTCGGGGCTGCCCGTCAGGAACACCGGGAAGGGTTCGTACTTGACCGACGAAGCCAGCTTCTCGTAGATGTTGCGCCCGCTCTCGACCGAGATGTGCCGTTCCGACGAAAAGCCCCCCATAATGACCGCCACCCGCGTGCGCGCACTGGCCGACGACTTGAGGGCCATCAATTGGGCATCGAGCTGGGTGAGCAGCCGCCGAGTGGCGATCAGGCCTTTGCCGCTGCGCACACGTGCGGCCAGCGACGTGCGGATGATGTAGCTGAGAAACTGCGAAGGATTCAGCCCGATTTCGGCCGCTTGGTGAAAAAAGAACGACGAGGGCAACATGCCCGACGTGGTGTTGGGGTCGTTGAGGAACACCTCACCTTCGGGCGTGATGAAGCCGTCGAGGCGGGCATAGACGTTGAATTGCAGTTTCTCGAACAGCATCTCGCAGCGCATCCGGATGGCGTTGATCTGCGCTTCGGGCAAGTCAATGGGCGTCACTTTGCGTACCATGCCGGGTAAGTATTTGGCCCGGTAGTCGAACACCTCGCCGCCCTTGACGATCTCGGTGGGGGGCAGGGCAATGGGCTGGCCGTCTTCGTCCTCCACGACGATGCACGAAAACTCTTTGCCCCGGATGAAGGCCTCGACCAGCACCTGTTCTTCGCCCTCGGGGCTGAGCAGGGTGAGTGTTGGCAGGTCAAACCGGGTATTGAGGTAGTCGAGCAGGGCTTCGGGGTGGCGGATCAGCTCCAGGGGCTGGCCCTGGGCGTCGGCCACCCACACGGGCAGGCCGATGCCCTCGCGCAGGTCGGTGAGCGTCCGGACGTAGGTCACGCGCTGGGCGTCGGTGCGCTGCTGCCAGTCGGCGCGTGCCAGCCGCTGGACAAACAAGCTGCGCTCGACGGCCTCGCCAAAAGCCGCCGCGTCGGCCGTGCGCACTACCGACACACCGATCGAAGACCCCTGGTTGGGCGATTTGATCACCAGCGGCAAGCCCAGCTCGGCGGTCAGCTCGCGCAGCAGGGCGGCGCGATCGGCCCCGGTCAGCCACTGCGTACGGTCGAGGACTCGGTATTCGGGCACCCGAAAGCCCGCCGCCCGCATCAGTTCTTTTTGGGCTACTTTGTTGACGCCCACCGCCGACGAGAGGATGCCCGCCCCCGAGTAGGGGATGCCGTACCATTCGAGCAAACCCTGCAGGCTGCCGTCTTCGCCGTGGGGGCCGTGCAAGGTCAGGAAGGCAAAGTCGAAATGCTGTTTGAACTCGCTGGGCGACAGGGGCGTGCCCACCGCCCGCAGGGCCGCCTCGCGCCGGGCCGGGTCGTCGGGCAGCGACTCGGCGTACACCTGAAACTGGTGCGGCGAGGGCGGCAATGCGCTCACGGGCGGGTAGAAGTCGCGGATGGTGCCTTTGTAAATATATTGCCAGTCGAGCAAAACAAACTGGCCTTGGCTATCCACAAAAATGGGCACAGCTTCGAACAAGCTTTTGTCGAGGTTGTCGTACACCGTTCGGCCCCCGGCAAAGGAGATTTCGCGCTCGCGGGAAGGGCCGCCAAAAAAGATTCCAATTTTCATAGAAGTGCCTGTCAGTCAGGGGTGTAAATTAGTCGTTACCCCTTCAGTTTTCAAAGTGGCGCAGGCGCAGTACGTGTAGGGTTGGCACCCGCTTTGGCGATCTGTTCGGTGGGCAAGGCCCGCGCTGCCCGATGGCGGATTTGTTTTCAACGCGCGAGGCTCTACTTTTAGCCTTCAAACTTGTGGGCATCTGGCATGACATTTCCGCTCTTTCTGGCTGCGATTGACATTGGCTCCAACGCCGCCCGTATGCAAATTAGCAGCGTCAATGACTTTCGCGGTCAGGTCAATTTCAAACGTGTAGAGTACATTCGCTATCCGCTCCGGCTGGGTGCCGACGTATTCGAACAGGGGTACATTGGCCCGGCCCGTTCGGAAAAACTCCTTAAACTGATGCGAGCCTGCCGCGCCCTGCTCGACCTCCACGACGTGCCCGATGCGCACTATCTGGCCTTTGCCACCTCGGCCATGCGCGAGGCGACCAACGGCGCCGAACTTGCCACTCAGGTAGCCGACACAACGGGTATTCGCGTCGAGATCATCAGCGGAGAGCGCGAGGCCACCGTCACGCATGAAGCCTTCTTCCGGACCCTCGACCAGAAGCCCTACCTGCACATTGACGTCGGCGGAGGCAGCACCGAACTGAACCTGCACTTCGGCCACCGACGCCTGGCATCGGCGTCTTTTCAGGTAGGCACGGTGCGGCGCTTGTCAACCAAAGAAGCACCCAAGGTGTGGAACGACGTGCAGCGCTGGATCAGTACACACGCCGACAAGGGCTATCATCCTCTGACGGCCATCGCCACGGGTGGCAACATCAATAAACTATACGAGATCGCCGACCAGGAAAAGCGGCACAAAAAGAGCGTGATCACCTTGCAAGAACTCGGCGAAGTGCGCGACCGAGTGGCCAACATGACCCTCGAAGAGCGGATCAACGTCTTGATGATGAACCCCGACCGGGCCGACGTGATCGTGCCCGCCGCCGATATCTACTTGACCGTGATGCACTTTGCCCGCGCCAAAAAAGCCCTGATACCCGCCGTGGGCCTCAAAGACGGCATGATCCGCCTGCTCTACGAACAACTGGCTGCAAAGGCGTAGC
>DAIRSZ010000010.1:0-30354 GCA_036804165.1 Catalimonadaceae bacterium
CCGGGCATCAGTCCCGAAAAAATCGCGTTGCGGGCAAAGGCCGTCGTGGTGGGCAGGATCGAGTAGTACATGCTCTCTTCTTCGACCGTAAAGAGTTCTTCCACGATGGGCTGCAGGATTTTCCACTGGTCGTAGCGGAGGTTGTCGATGACGACAAAGAACACCGGCTCTTTGGTTTCGAGCAGGGGAAACACCTTTTTTTTCATCAACTGGTGCGACAGCAGGGGGCGGTCTTCGTCGGCCTCGTTGAGCCAGTCTTCGTAGTTTTCGCGGATGAACTTGACGAAGTTGGCGTTGGCCTCGTCTTTTTGCATGTCAATGACCTCGCCCATGCTGCGGGCCTCGGTGTTGTCAATCTCCAGTTCCCAGAAAGCCAGCTTTTTGTAAATATCAGCCCATTCGGCGTGGTCAATCCGCTCTTGGTAGGCCATGCTGATGTTGCGGAAATCCTGCTGGTAGCTCAGGTTGGTTTTTTCCGACACCAGGCGGCGGTTGTCGAGAATTTTCTTGACCGAGAGCAAAATCTGGTTCGGGTTGAGGGGCTTGATGAGGTAGTCGGCGATCTTGGCCCCGATGGCGTCCTCCATGATGTGCTCTTCCTCACTCTTGGTGATCATCACTACGGGCAAACTGGGCCGCGTAGATTTAATTTGCGCCAGCGTTTCGAGCCCCGTCATGCCGGGCATGTTTTCGTCGAGAAAGACCAGGTCGAAGTTGCGCTCACCCACTTGTTCGAGGGCGTCGGCTCCGCTGTTGACGGGCGTGATCTGATAGCCCTTTTTTTCCAGGAACAGGACGTGGGGCTTGAGGAGGTCTATTTCGTCGTCGGCCCAAAGAATCTGGTACTTTTGCATAGCGAAGTTCGTTTTCTGCTGTAAATCGTCCGTGCCCCGGGGGGTACGAATCGTCTTAACCGTTACGGCCCCCGGGCGGAAAGTTTTCGACGGCGGCCGGGCAAATTTTCGGGATTGTAGCCAAATTCGTGCCGTCTGTGGCACCTTCTGTTAGCCGGCGCGCCGTGAACAAGAAAAAGATCATCAACGACCCGGTGTACGGGTTCATCACCATTCCGTCCGACTTGCTCTTCGACCTGATCGAGCATCCGTACTTTCAGCGATTGCGGCGCATTCAGCAGATGGGGCTGGCCAGCCTGGTCTATCCGGGGGCGCAGCACACGCGCTTTCACCACGCGCTGGGGGCCATGCACCTGATGGGTGTGGCCCTGCACACGCTCCGCCAGAAAGGGCACGACATTGCGGAGGCCGAGCTGGACGCCGCCCAGGCGGCCATTCTGCTGCACGACATTGGGCACGGGCCATTCTCGCACGTGCTCGAAGACACCTTGCTGGCGGGAGTGGCCCACGAGCGGCTCTCGCGGCTGTTTATCGAGCAACTCAATGCCGACATGGGCGGGGCCCTCGACCTGGCCCTGCGTATTTTCACCAATACCTACGAGCGCCCCTTCTTTCACCAACTGGTGGCCAGCCAGCTCGACACCGACCGGCTCGACTACCTCAAGCGCGACTCCTACTTCACGGGCGTGACGGAGGGCAATGTAGGCGCCAGCCGCCTGCTGAAGATGCTCGAAATCCGCGACCAAGAGCTGGTGATCGAGGAGAAAGCTATCTACAGCATCGAGAGCTTTCTCAACGCCCGGCGCGTAATGTACTGGCAAGCCTATTTGCACAAAGGCGGCGTGAGTGCCGAGCAGTTGCTGGTGCAGATCATCCGGCGAGCTCGGCACCTCTACCGACAGGGGGCCGACCTGTTTGCCACGCCGGCGCTGCTGTTCTTTCTACGGCAGGCCATCACGGCCGACCAGCTCGGCACGCGCCCGGAAGTACTCACCTACTTTGCCCAACTCGACGACCACGATATTTGGGCCAGCGTCAAGGTGTGGCGTCACCACCCCGACCCGCTGCTGGCTTTTCTGAGCAGCAGCCTGCTGGACCGGCGGCTGTTTCGTATCCACCTGTCGCAGCAGCCCGTCGCCCCCGCGCGGCGCGACGGACTAGCCCGCCAGATCGTGCAGCACTACGATTTTGGCGCCGACACGCTGGATTACCTCCTGCTCAGCGGCACGGTGAGCAATGCGGCCTACTTACCCCATGCCCAGACCATCCGGGTGCTGACCAAAAGTGGCCAGATTATTGAGGCGGCCGACGCGTCGGACTTGCCGCACATCCAGTCTATGAGCACGGTTGTCCGAAAGTGTTTTCTGTGCTGGCCCAAGGCCTTACATTTGCCCGACTAAAATGCGCGATGCTAGGCCTTAACTTTCGATAAGATGGAGTTTACTGTGCAACAAATAGCCGACCTGCTTGGCGGCACCCTGCGGGGCAACGGAGGGGCCACGGTGCGCCAATTGGCCCGCATTCAGGAAGCCACCCCGGGCAGTATCGCCTTTTTGGCCAATCCCAAATACGAAGCCTACCTCTACACCACGCAGGCCAGTGCCGTCATTGTGGGAAAAGACCTGCCCCTTAGGAAGGAAGTGACCCCCGCGCTCATTCTGGTCGAGGACGCCTACACGAGCTTTTCGATTTTGCTCGACGAGTACCAACGGCTGGTCAGCCTGGCCCGCACGGGTGTGGAACAACCCGCCTTTGCGGCGGCTTCGGCGGTGCTGGGCGAGCACCTTTACCGGGGGGCCTTTTCGTACATCGGCGAGCACGCCCGCATTGGCCACCACGTCAAGATTTATCCGCAGGTGTACATCGGCGAGCACGTCCAGATTGGCGACTACACGGTGCTTTACCCGGGCGTCAAAATCTGTCATGGCTCGGTAATCGGCCGCCACTGCACCCTGCAGGCGGGCGCGGTGGTAGGCAGCGATGGCTTCGGGTTTGCGCCGCAAGCCGATGGCTCCTACAAGACCGTCCCGCAGGTGGGCAACGTCGTGATCGAAGACCACGTGGACGTAGGGGCCAACACCACCATTGACCGGGCCACGATGGGTTCGACCTTCGTCCGCCGGGGTGTCAAGCTCGACAACCTGGTGCAGGTGGCCCACAACGTCGAGATCGGGCCCGACTCGGTGGTGGCCGCCCAGGCCGGCATATCGGGTTCGGCCGTGCTGGGCGCGCGTTGCTCGCTCGGTGGGCAGGTGGGCATTACGGGCCATTTGCAGATTGCCAACGGCACCCGCATCGGCGGCCAGTCGGGCGTGATGCGCTCGATCAACAAAGAAAACCAGGACTTTCTGGGCTCGCCCGTGCAGGAACTCAAAGACCACCTGCGCTCGGCAGCCGTGTACCGCAAGCTACCCGACCTGCAGCGCCGCCTTGAGAAACTCGAGGAAAAAATGATAGCTTTGCTCCATTCGCAAAACCACTAATGCACACCAAGCAGCATACCATCAAAGGTTCGGTGACCGTTTCGGGCGTGGGGCTTCATACGGGCGCCTCTGCCCACATGACCTTCGTACCCGCCCCGGTGCACCACGGCATCAAGTTTCAACGCATAGACCTGGAAGGCGAGCCGACCGTTGATGCCGACGTGGACAACGTGGTGGACGTCTCGCGCGGCACGACCATTGAGCAAAACGGTGCCCGCATCCACACCGTAGAGCACACACTGGCCGCGCTGGTGGGTTTGCAGATTGACAACGTACTGATCAAGCTCGATGGCCCCGAACCGCCCATCATGGACGGCAGTTCGGCGCAGTTTGTCGAAGCCCTGCAAGCCACCGGGCTGCAAGAACAAAATGCCCTGCGCAACTTCTTTGAGGTGACCGAGAGCATCCACTATTCCGACGAGGCCAACAATGTCGAAATTGCGGCCCTGCCCCTCAACGACTACCGCGTCACGGTAATGGTGGACTATAATTCGCCCGTGTTGGGCAGCCAGCACGCCTCGCTGACGCACATCAGCGACTTTCCCGAGCAGATCGCCTCTAGCCGGACCTTCTGCTTTCTGCACGAACTCGAAACCCTGTTCCGACAAAACCTCATTCAGGGCGGCGACCTCAACAACGCCATTGTGGTGGTGGATCGCCAGGTAGAACCCGAAGAGCTGGACTACCTGGCCGACCTGTTTGGTCAGCCCAAAGTGAGCGTTCAGGCCGAAGGTATTCTCAACAACGTCAAGCTTCGCCACCGCAACGAGCCTGCCCGGCACAAACTGCTCGACGTGGTGGGCGACCTGGCCCTGGCCGGACGCCCCCTGAAGGCACAAATCCTGGCGGCCCGGCCCGGCCACAAGTCCAACGTGGCCTTTGCCCGCAAGCTCAAACGAGCCATGCGTAGCCAAGACCAGGCCCAGGTGCCTGCTTATCACCCCAACACGCCCGCCGTGCTGGACATTAACCAGATCACGAAGGTGTTGCCCCACCGCTACCCCTTCCAACTGATTGACAAAATCTTTCACCTCGACGAACAGTCGGTGGCTGGCATCAAGAATGTCACGATCAACGAACCCTTCTTTCAAGGTCACTTTCCCGGCAACCCCGTCATGCCCGGCGTGCTGCTGATCGAAGCCATGGCCCAGACGGGCGGCATCCTGATGCTCAACACCGTGAATGACCCCGAAAATTACTGGACGTATTTTATCGGGATCGAGAGTTGCCGCTTTCGCAAGGTGGTCATTCCCGGCGACACGCTCGTGTTTAAATGTGAATTGCTGGCGCCCATCCGGCGTGGCATCGCCAAGATGAAGGGGGTGGCCTACGTGGCCGATACCCTCGTGTGCGAAGCAGTCATGTCGGCCAGCATCGTAAAAAAACAATGACTAAATCTCCCCTAGCGGCCATTCATCCCGAAGCGCAACTCGCCGACAACGTCGTCGTCGAGCCGTTCACCGTTATCCAGAAGAATGTCGAGATTGGCGAAGGCACCTGGATTGGCGCCAACGTCACGATTATGGAAGGTGCCCGGATCGGGAAACATTGCAAGATCTTTCCGGGAGCCGTGGTGGCCGCCATTCCGCAAGACCTCAAGTTTATTGGCGAGGAGTCGCTGGCCATCGTCGGCGACCACACGGTGGTGCGCGAGTGCGTCACCATCAGCCGCGGCACGGTGGACCGCCGCCAAACCGTGATCGGCCGCCACTGTTTGCTCATGGCCTACGTACACGTGGCCCACGACTGCATCATCGGCGACCGCTGCATTTTGGTTAACGCCGTGCAGGTGGCTGGGCACGTCCACATAGACAACTTCGCCATTGTGGGCGGTGCCTCGGCCGTGCATCAGTTTGTCAAGATCGGTGCCCACGTAATGATCGGCGGCGGCTCGCTGGTGCGCAAAGACGTTCCTCCCTACATTACGGCCGCCCGCGATCCGCTCAGCTACTGCGGCATCAACTCGACGGGGCTGCGCCGCCGGGGTTTCTCGGCCGAAAAAATCAGCGAGGTGCAGGATATCTACCGCCTGCTCTACCTGAGCGGTCTCAACAACTCGCGGGCATTGGAGCGCATCGAGGTCGAACTGCCCGCCTCGCCCGAGCGCGACGAAATTATCCAGTTCGTGCGCTCTTCAGACCGGGGGCTCATGAAAGGCTATCACAACGAAAGGCACCCGGTGCGTTCCTGACGATGATTCCTCCCGCCACGCTGCACACGGCCCAGTTGGGCAAGCGCTTTCGGCGGGAGTGGATATTCAGAGACCTCACCCTCGACTGGCGCAGCGATCAGGCCTACGCCATCACGGGCCGCAACGGCTCGGGCAAGTCCACCCTTTTGCAAGTGCTGGCCGGCTTTTTGCTGCCCCAAGTGGGCCAACTCCGCTACACCGTGGATGGCCAGGCCGTGCCTTCCGAGCAAATTTTTGCGCACCTGAGCTTGGCTTCGCCCGCTCTAGAGCTGATCGAGGCCTTCACGCTCCGCGAGCTGCTGGCTTTTCAGGCGGTTTTCAAGCCTTGGCCGGCCGACCTCGACGCCCGGCTTTTTGCCCAGCGGGTGGGCCTGCGCTATTCGGCCACCAAGCCCGTGGCGCACTTTTCGTCGGGCATGAAGCAGCGCGTCAAGCTGGGGCTGGCCCTTTACGCGCAAACGCCTTTGCTGCTGCTCGACGAGCCCACCGTCAATCTCGACGCCGCCGGCACAGCCTGGTATCAGGAAGAAATTGGGCGCCATGCCGCAGGTCGCCTGGTGGTGGTGGCCTCCAACCAGCCCCACGAATACGCGTTCTGTCAGCAACGCCTTCACCTTGACCCCGCATGAGCAAACGCGACTTTTTCGCCGATGTGTACGACGTGGTGCGCCTGGTGCCTTTCGGCCGGGTGACCACCTACGGAGCCATTGCGCAGTACCTGGGCGCCAAGGGCAGTGCCCGAATGGTGGGCTGGGCCCTCAACCAAGCCCACGCCTACCCGGACGTCCCCGCCCAGCGGGTGGTGAACCGCGCGGGCCTGCTGACGGGCAAACACCACTTCCGGACGCCCACCGAGATGGCCGAACGACTTGCCACCGAAGGAATCACAGTAGAAAACGACCGGGTGCTAAACTTCGACGCTTTGTTTTGGCATCCGTCCGAACATTTGGACTAACGCATATATTCAAGTAAAGGCCTTGCGATAATTCGTCTTACAAAATATGTAAATATTTGAAGCCACAAAGATTGGTTGTTTGGCTGACGCGTGGCCACGACCGGACGACAGAAGCGCAAGCGAAACGGCCTTCTTTTTAAAATTTAAGGTGTTACTGATATGCACTAATTTTTTTTAGAATGTTCGACAAAGTAATTTTTTTCTCAAAAAAAATTAAAATAACTTTGTGAGCACGATACAAAAAGCCATTTATGAAAGAAATAATGCGCAATTTTTTTAGACAATATTACTTTCTGCTTTTTTTGTTGCCGCTCATGGGCTGTCTGACGGCACGCAAGAACCACTACCTGCAACCTGCCGAACAATCCAGCGGCACACTACGCACCTTTGAAAGGGCCGAAGTGGCTGCATATCGCCTGCAAACGCACGATTTGCTCAGTATCCGCATCAATGTTCTCGACGAAGAGATGGCTGGGTACTTCAACAATCAGCCTAAGGGCATGATGCGTAATATGGCTTCGCCGGCTGATCTATACATAAATGGTTATTCTATTGACCGCGAAGGGTTCGTCGAGCTGCCCGCTATCGGGCGCATTCGGCTAGTAGGGTTTACGTTAGAACAAGCGCAAGATTCTGTGCAGGCACTGGTAGCACAATTTCTTAACAGCGCCACGGCCACCGTCAAGTTGGGCAATTTTAAGGTCTCGGTGGTGGGCGAAGTCAACGTGCCGGGCTATTATTTTATTTACAACGAGCAACTTAACTTGTTGGAACTGCTCGCCCAGGCCGGCGACCTGACCGACTTTGGCAACCGCAAGCACGTAAGTCTGATTCGGCAAACCGAAGTGGGTTCGGAGGTGATAAGCCTGAACCTGACCGACCCGGCTTTTCTGAGTTCTCCCTACTACATCATTCAGCCCAACGATATTGTATATGTTCCCGCGCAGCGGGTGAAGTTCACCAAAGAAAATTTAACTTATCTCAATCTTCTGGGGATTCTGTTCGGTGGCTTGGGAGCACTGGCCTTTTTTCTGTCCACCCAGCGAGATAACAATTAATTAACGCATGAATTGGATTCGGATATGGAAAAGACGATAAATATAAAATTATGGCTGTGGCGGTTTGTGCACCGCTGGTATTTCTTCGTCATCAGCCTGATGATTACTTTTGGCATTGCCTTTTTTGTGGTGCGCACAACGCCCAAGGTCTATCAGGTGAGCAGCACGCTGCTGCTGCGCGACAACTCGCGCCCGGCCCAGCAAAGTGGCTCGCAAGATTTCATCAAGGAGATGGACATTTTTGCGCTCAAGAGTGAGCAAGCCGACGAAATTGGTATCCTGACCTCGGTTTCGAACGTGCAGCGCGTGCTTTCGTATCTGGACTTTGGCATTACCTATTCGGAGAAGAAGGTGTTTCGCTCGGTAGAGCTTTACCACGATTCGCCCTTCGAAGTAAAGATAGATTCGGCGCAAGCCCAGTTGCTCAATGTGCCCATTTGGGTGGAGATTATTTCGGCGCAAGCATTTCGGCTTCGGGCCGAAGCCGAAGAGGCCTATCTCTACTACCCAGCCGAAAAACGCATCGCCCTGGCTCCGCTCGAAGACATGTCCCTGGAACTGACGGGCGAGTTTGGCAAACCTTTTCAGCACCGCTACCTGAGCGCCACGCTGCACTTGCGCGACCCCGAGGCGGCGGGTGCAGAACGTGATCTCTACTTCGAGATTGGCGAAGCCAAGTCGCTGGCCGAAGCCTACGCCTCGACGCTCTCGGCCATCCCCATTGCAAAAGGGGCCAACATCATTCAGCTTTCTGCCAACGGCACCAACGTGCAGAAGCAAGCGGACTTTCTCAACGAACTGATGGAAGTGTACATTCGCGATGAGCAGGAAAAGGTCAAGCAGGTAGGTCAGCGGACGATCGCATTTATTGATACGCAGCTAACCGGGGTGAGCGACTCGTTGCAGCGCGTGGAGGGCAATTTGCAGGATTTTCGCGCCACCCGCAACATCATGGACATCGGTACGGCTTCGGGCAACCTTACTTCCCAGTACAACCAACTTGACAACGAGCGTTCGACGCTGCGTACGCAGTTGGGGCAGTACGAGCTGATTCGCGACTACCTGCGCCGCAGCACGACCAATAGCACCGTGGTGGCGCCGTCGTCGGCGGGCATCGAAGATCCGCTGCTCAACGAATTGCTCTCTACGCTGTCCCAACTCAATCGCGATCGCTCGGCACTGGCCACTACGGCGCGGCAAAGCAACCCCGTGGTGCAGAACCTCGACTCCCGGATCGAAAACATACGGGCTACCCTGCAAGAAAACGTGGCCAACCTCATCGAGGCCAATCGCCGTTCGCTGCGCCAGATTGACCAGCGCATTGGTGCCGTGCAGGCCAAGATCAACCAGTTGCCCGAAAATGAGCGTCAATTGGTCAACATCGAGCGCAACTATCGCCTTAGCGACAACCTCTACAACTATTTGCTGGAAAAGCGTACGGAGGCCGGTATCGCCCTGGCGGCGCAGCACAGCGAAAAGAGCATCCTGGATCCGGCCCGCCTGGCTTCGCGCAAGCCCATCTCGCCCGATACGAAAAAGATCTTCATGCTGGCCCTGGTGGCTGGCCTGGCTTTGCCAGTGGCCCTGATCATCGTGCGCGACAGCCTCAGCGACCGCGTGATGTCGCGGCAGGACATTGAGGCCGTCACGAACATTCCGGTGGTGGGGGTCATTGCCCACGACCGCTATGCCTACAAAGCCACCGTGCGCGAAAAGCCCAAGACTGCCGTGGCCGAGGCGTTTCGCTCGATCCGGATTTTCTTGCAGCGGCTCACGCTCGATGCCAACGAGCGCGTCATCGGGGTGACCTCTTCGGTGGCGGGCGAGGGCAAATCGTTCTGCGCCATCAACCTGGCTGCCACCTATGCCCAGGCCGGGCACCGGGTTGTTCTGCTGGACACTGACCTGCGCAAGTCCACCATGAAAGTGCGGTTCGTCCTGCAAGGCCAACCGGGCCTATCGGCCTACTTGCAAGGAAAGTGTACGCTGGAGAAAGCCATTATTACCGACGATAGTCTGGGCTTTGACCTGCTGCCCGCTGGCGAGGTGCCCGAAAACCCCCTTGGCCTCATCGAGCAGCCCCGCATGAGTGCGCTAATCAAGGACTTGCGCCAACGCTACGACTACATCGTGGTGGACACCCCGCCCATTGGGCTGGTTTCTGAGTATTTGGTGCTGTTGCCCCACATCAGCTATACCTTCTACGTGACGCGCTACAACTACACCAAAGTGGGGCACCTCAAGAAGATCAATAACCTCTATCAACAACACGAATTGGGCAAAGTGGGCATCCTCATCAACGGGGTGAACGTGAAGAAAGCGTATGCCTACGGCTACTACGAAACCGAATATGGCTATGCATAAGGCTTTTGCCTAGCACACGCTCCAGCCCATGACACGTCTGGCTACCCTTTTATCTGGTTCTGATAGTCTCCGGAAATATACCACCAATATTTCCTGGTTGCTGGTCGAAAACTTTGTCCGCTACGGGCTGGCATTGGGCGTAGGGGTGTACACCGCCCGCTACCTAAGCCCCAACGACTATGGCGTCCTCAATTATGTGACCAGCTACGTGGCCCTGTTCTCGGCTTTTGCGTCGTTAGGCATTGATTCCATTGTGGTGCGCGACCTGGTGCGCGATTTCGAGCGGCGCGACGAGATTCTGGGGACGGCCTTCATGCTCAAGCTAAGTGCCGCTACGCTGATGGTGCTCCTCATCATCGGGACGCTCCTGTTCAGCGAGAAAGATACCCAGGTCAAGACGTACATCCTTATCATCGCGGCGGGGGAGTTTTTTCGCAGCTTTGAGGTAGTCAATTGCTACTACCAAGCCAAGGTGCTTTCCAAAAAAGTGGTGCGGATACAGCTCTACATGCTGGTGGGCAGTTCGGTGCTCAAGCTCCTGCTCATTTTTTTACAGGCCGCCCTGGTGTGGTTTGTGGTGCTGACCCTGGTGGGCATTGTGGCCGGAGCGATAGGTAACATTATGATCTACCGCCGCGACCACCACAAGCTGCGAAAGTGGCGCTTCAGCGTGCCCCTGGCCAAACGGCTGCTCAACGACTCCTGGCCCCTGACGCTCAACACCGTGGCCATGCACGCCCACGCCCGCATAGACCAGATCATGCTGGGCGACATGGTGGGCACCTTCGAGCTGGGGCAATACGCGGTGGCCCTGCGGATGATCGAGGTCTTTAACTTTGTGCCCGTGATCGTCCAGCGTTCGTTCGACCCGGCCATTGTGTCGGCCAAAGTACAAAGCGAAGGGCTGTATCACCAACGGCTGTTGGGCATGTACCGGCTCATGTTCCTGCTTTTTCTGGGGGTGGCCATCCCCGCTTTTTTCTTGTCGGAGTGGGGCGTTGTGCTTCTGTTCGGCGAAGCATACCGCCCGGCGGGCGTGCTGCTTTCGCTGCTGGCCATTCGGCAGCTTTTTACCAACATGGGCGTGGCCAAAGGGGCTTTTATCGTCAACGAAGACCTGTTTCGCTTTTCTCTGTTCTCGACGGTGGTCGGTGTGGTGTTCAACCTGGCTGCTAACTACTTGCTCATTCCGCGCTACGCAGCCATCGGTGCCCTTGTTGCCACGATCATCTCCTACACGGTCAGTATTTTTCTGGTAGATTTTCTGTTTTCCAAAACCCGCCAGAACGTAAAGCGCGCTTTATGGGGGATGCTCACTTTCTGGCGCGTCGGTCAGGTATTGAAAGACAAAATGGGCGGACGCCTATAATGCTAAAACTAGCCCTTGCACAGCATGATGCAACTTAAACCCTTCGACTACGACCAACTGGTCTGCCCCCATTGCCAAACTCCTCACCCCGAGGTGCAGGGTGTTACTTTTACGGGCCTGCACGTGATGGCCGACTGCCAGTGCCAAGCCTGCGGCACGGCGTTCTACCAGGATTTGCCCATGGGCCACGCCCTGACCATGCCCATCAGCATTGGCAAGGCCGACGGCCGCCTCTACGATCACCACCCCAATGCCAATATCTGGTTTGCTGATCGGCTGCGCGATGCCTACCGTCAGCCCCATACAGAGGCCGTGCCGATCGAAAAAATTGTGCACTATGTAGCCTCCCGGGTGGTGCTTGTCAATACGCTCGATATGTGGTACGGGCACGTGCTGCTCAAGCTCTTCAATGTGCAGGCCCACCTGGACGACCCCAGCCTGGGGGTGGTGCTCATCATTCCCCGCGAACTGGAACCGCTCGTGCCCGCTGGCTGCGCTGAGGTTTGGATCGTGGACATTCCGCTTGGCAAGCTCACGGGCTGGTTCACTGACTTCGATCGCTTTGTCAACCGCGAGCTAGAACGCTTCGAGCAGGTCTATCTCAGCCCCAACCCGCCCCACCCCAACACCACCGAGCTGGACTATGCGCGCTTCTTTGGGGTGCAGCCCTTCGATATGAACGAGTTTATGCGCAAGACGCCGATAATCACCTTCATTACGCGCGAAGAGAACTTCGAGCGCTGCTGGCAAGCCAGCGAGACCGAATACCGCTTCATGAAAGGCCTACGTCGGCTCGGGCAAGATGAGCGGATGCGCCGCTATGCCGTCGCTCGTCAGGAGCAGCTCATCAAGCAGACTATCCGCCTCATCCGCCAGCAATTGCCCACGGCGCAGTTCAACGTGATCGGCATCGGGCGGCAGGGCAGCTACGAAGGCTATGCCCGCGACCTGCGCGCGGCCGAGGCCAGCAGCCGTTTCCAGATTGACAACGCCGCCCACTACGCCCAAAGCCACATCGTGATCGGCGTGCTGGGATCAAACATGCTGGTGCCTTCGGCACTGGCTGGGGCCAGCATTGACATTATCTGCCACGATGCTTTCTACCGCAATTTTGTAACCGACCTGTGTGTACGCCAAAACGACTACCGCTGGGCGCTGTTTCTGTACCGTTACCTACCCAAATACGCCACGCCTATCGCCGTGGCGCACAACGCAGTGGCCATCATCAAAGAATATGATAGCTTCCAGCAGGTGGTAGTCGGTCAGGCAATGCCCGCCGTGATGGCTTGACAAGTAAACTTTTTAAAACAAAACCATAAAAATCAAAATTTATGAAAGTGGTCATCCTGGCTGGTGGTTTGGGCACGCGCCTTTCCGAAGAAACCTACCTACGCCCCAAGCCCATGGTCGAAATTGGCGACAAGCCCATTCTTTGGCACATCATGAAGATTTATTCTGGCTACGGCTATAACGAGTTTGTCATTTGCCTGGGCTATAAAGGCTACATGATCAAGGAATATTTTGCCAACTACTTTCTGCACAGTTCCGACGTCACCATTGACCTGAGCCGTAACCAAATCTGGCACGAAGACACCCACGCCGAACCCTGGAAGATCACCCTGGTGGACACGGGCAACGAAACCATGACGGGGGGGCGCGTCAAGCGCATCGAGCGGTTTGTGGGTGGCAAGCCCTTTCACCTCACCTACGGCGACGGGCTGAGCGACGTCAACATCGCCGCCTTGGTGGACTTTCATCAGCAACACGGCAAAAAACTCACCGTGACGGCCGTGCAACCCTCAGGTCGTTTTGGCGCCCTCAACCTTTCGGAAGCCGACCAAGTAGATTCGTTCATGGAAAAACCCAGGGGCGACGGCGCGTGGATCAACGGCGGCTTCTTTGTGTGCGAACCCAGCGTGTTTCCCTACGTGGACGGCGACCCCACCATCTGGGAGCGCGAGCCCATGGAGCGGCTGGCGGCCGAGTCGGAGATGATGGCCTTTCGGCACGAGGGTTTTTGGAAACCCATGGATACCCTGCGCGACAAGCGCGAACTGGAAGAAGAATGGAACTCACACCGCGCCCGCTGGAAGACATGGAAATGAAAGACCTTGACCAGTATCGCGGTCAGCGCGTGTTCGTGACGGGCCACACGGGCTTCAAGGGCGCGTGGCTGTGGCAGTGGCTGCACCAGCTAGGTGCCGAGCTGAAGGGCTATGCCCTGGCTCCCCAGCACCCGGAAGATATTTACCTCACCGTTGGCGGCGATCAGATGGGCCATTCGGTTATCGCCGATGTGCGACAAGAAGCGCGTCTGCAGCAGGAAATGCTCGATTTTGCGCCCGACTACGTCTTTCACCTGGCCGCCCAGCCGCTGGTGCGCTATTCGTACGCCCATCCGCTAGAGACGTTCGCCGTCAACGTGATGGGCACGGCGCACGTGCTGGAGGCCGTCCGCCAGCTCGACAAGCCCTGCGTGGTGGTGTGCATCACGACCGACAAAGTCTATAAAAATCTGGAGTGGGTGTATCCCTATCGGGAGACGGATCGCCTCGGGGGCCACGACCCGTACAGCGCCAGCAAAGCCGGGGCCGAGGTGGTCATTGACAGCTACCGTCAGTCGTATTTTGCCCCCGCCCAAGTTGGCCACCACGGCAAAGCCGTGGCCAGCACCCGGGCCGGCAACGTGATCGGCGGTGGCGACTGGTCGGCCGACCGCCTGGTGCCCGACATCATGCGGGCTTTGCAACACCACGAGGCCGTCACGGTGCGCAACCCGCAGGCCGTTCGGCCCTGGCAACACGTGCTCGAACCCGTGGCAGGCTATTTGCAACTCGGGCTGGCTTTGCGTACCCGCCCAGAGGCCTTCGCCGATGCCTGGAACTTCGGGCCATTGCCCGAAGACGCCCTCACGGTCGAGGAACTGGTGCGCATCGCCATCCGGGTGGCGGGTCGTGGCTCCTACACGGCTCCGCTCCTGACGGCCCAGCCGCACGAAGCGCACCTGCTGCGCCTCGACGTCAGCAAGGCCCAAGCCGAATTGGGCTGGCAACCGCGCTGGCGCGCGGCGCAGGCCGTCGAGCTGACGGTTCGCTGGTACGAGCAATTCTGGCAGGGTGCCGATATGCGCGCTTATACCGCCGAACAGATTCACCACTATCAAGAGGCTTATGCAGCTCCAACCGCTTGACATTGCAGGTGCTTACCTGCTCGAGAACTTTGTGGCTACTGACCATCGGGGCACCTTCGTGAAAACCTTTCACGCCGACATTTTTGCCGCCCACGGGCTAGAAGTACAGTTCAAAGAGGGGTATCATTCGGTGTCGGGATCCAACGTGTTGCGGGGTATGCACTTCCAACTGCCCCCCTACGACCACGCCAAGCTGGTGTACGCCGTGGCGGGGCGCATCCTGGACGTCATCCTCGATTTGCGCGTGGCCTCGCCCACCTACGGGCAGTCGTTGGGCATCCAGCTCGACTCGTTCCGGCAGTCCGTGTACATTCCCCGGGGTTGTGCCCACGGCTTTGTTACCCTCGACGACCACAATATTGTGATGTATCTGGTATCGAGCGTACACGCGCCCGAAGCCGACGCGGGCATTCGCTGGGACTCTTTCGGCTTCGAGTGGCCAACGGACAGCCCAGTGGTGTCGGCGCGAGACGCCGCCTTCGGCACGCTAGCAAACTTTAAATCGCCTTTCTTATGAGGGTCTTGATTACGGGCGGCACGGGCTTTTTGGGGCAGCACCTGCTGCCCAAACTGCAGCCCCTGGAAGCGCAACACACATTTGCCCTCACGGTGCGCCAGCCGCAGGCGCAATGGCCCTATCGGCAAATGGATACCCGCGAAAACTTGGCCGACCAAGTGGCCGATTTTGCGCCGGAGGTTATTATCCATTTGGCCACTTATTTTACTGTTCGTCACGATCCGGTATCTGCAGCGGCACTTTTCGAAACCAATGTATTATTTGGTACAGCCTTGTTGCAAGGAATCTTGCAAAATAATCATTTGAAATATTTTGTGAACGGGAGCAGTTTTAACGAATTTTATGACAGCCAAGGTGTCTTAAACCCCACTAACTTGTACGCTGCCAGCAAAACCAGTTTCCGTTTCGTCTTGAAATATTTCCAGGATATTCTCGACTTCAAAACCGTGCACGCCGTTATTTATTCGCTGTACGGCGGGGGTGACCGCAACAAGAAAGTATTAGATTACCTTATCGAATCGCTTAACGCCACTGAACCAGTAGGCTTTTCGGCGGGTTGGCAACGTTTGGATTTTATTCACGTGGAAGACGTGAGCGATTTCTTCGTACACCTGCTTACAAAACTTGATGTGGTGACGGCCCCCGAAACCGATTTTCACGTGGGCACGGGTACGTCCACCAACCTGCGTGAGGTAGCAAGTTTGCTCACCGAAATTGCGGGCCGACCTCCCCGCACCCAATGGGGTGTGCGTCCCGATCGCCCCAAAGATACCGTCCACGCCGTGGCACCCATCACTTCCACGGTGGTGCAACTAGGCTGGCAACCCCAAATTGACCTCAAAACCGGCCTTACCCGTTTACTCAATTCCTGATTTTATTAGAGAGAAAATTTTTGAACAAGATGAAAAATGTTACACAAGAAGGTGCCCTCCAGCACCTGCGCGAAGTAGCACACGCACGTGCTACCAAAACCATCACGCCGGGTAAAGACTACATCCCCGTTACGGGCAAAGTGCTCGATGCCGACGACCTGCTGATGGGCGTGGACGCCGTGCTCGACGGCTGGTTGACCACAGGACGCTTTGGTCCCGAGCTGGAAACCAAACTGGCCGAGTGGATGGGCACCCACTACGCGTTTTTGGTCAACTCGGGCTCTTCGGCCAACCTGACGGCTTTTTATGCCCTGACCTCGCCCAAGTTGGGCAAGAAGGCCATTCGCCCCGGCGACGAGGTAATCACGGTGGCCGCTGGCTTCCCAACCACTGTCAATCCCATGATTCAGTTTGGTTGCGTGCCCGTGTTTGTGGACATTGACCTGCCGACGTACAACATCATGGCCGACCGCATCGAGTCGGCCATTACGCCCAAAACGCGGGCCATCATGATGGCCCACACCCTGGGCAACCCCTTCAACCTCGGCGTGGTGAAAGCTTTGTGCGAGAAGCACAACCTCTGGCTGATCGAAGACGACTGCGACGCGCTGGGCGCCACCTATGAAGGGAAGAAAACCGGTACCTGGGGCGACCTCTCGACGCTTTCGTTCTACCCGGCCCACCACATCACGATGGGCGAAGGCGGGGCCGTGATGGTCAATAACCTCCGCCTGCGTCGCATCGTGGAAAGTTTCCGCGACTGGGGGCGGGACTGCTGGTGCGTGCCCGGCACGGACAATACCTGCGGCAAGCGCTTCGATTGGCAATTGGGCCAGTTGCCGCGCGGCTACGACCATAAATACACCTATTCGCACATTGGCTTCAACCTGAAAGTGACCGACATGCAGGCAGCCATTGGCCTGAGTCAGCTCGGCAAAGCCGATCATTTCGTGGCTCGTCGGCGCGAAAACCACCGGGCACTCTACGATCGTTTCAAACAGTTCGAAGAGCACTTCATCCTGCCCGAAGCCACCCCCCATGCCGATCCGAGTTGGTTTGGTTTTATGCTCTCGGTGCGCCCCGGCAGCCCGGTGGATCGCCGGGAAGTAGTGCAATACCTGGAGGCCAACAAAATCGGCACGCGCCTGCTCTTTGCGGGCAACCTGTTGCGGCAGCCCGCCTACCAGCATATCGAGCACCGCATCGTGGGCGATCTGGAAAACACGGATTTTGTGATGAACCATTCGTTCTGGCTGGGTGTGTGGCCCGGCCTGGAAGCCGTTCATTTCGACTACATCGAAGAGACGGTTCGTCAGTACATCCGCGAAAAAGAGATGGTTGCCTCTAGTTGACCTCCGGCGGGGCCACGCGCTGCGTGCGCCCCGTCTTTTTTTGCCCACCTATGAAAGAAAAAACCCTTTTTGTGACCACGTTGGTGTTGGTGCTGCACAATTTTTCGGGATTGTTGCCCGGCACCCTCATCAAGGTCTATCCCGTGCTGCTGCTCGGGTCGGTTACCTACTATTTTGCGGGCCGTCAGAAGGGCACCATCGGGCTGGGCACGGCCCGTTTGGACAGCGGCATGCTCTGGTTTGGAGTCTTGATGGGGCTGCTGATCCTTACATTGGTGCGCAGCAACCTGCCAGGTGGCACGATGGTAGGCGTCATCAATACGACGGCCGCCACCGTGCTGCTGCTGGCCGTGGTGTACGCCTTTGCCGAACGACAATTTCAACTTCGGGCCGAAGCGGGCTTTGGGCACAATTTCCGGCTGGTAAGTATGCTGCTGCTGTCTGTACCGCTGGTACTGATCATGTACAACCTGATAACCTTCATAGTCTTTTCCGGCAATGCACCGCCCATGGTGGAAGGCTTCGAGGCCACGCACGCAGTCTTTCTGAAAGGCTTGACGGGTATCACAGTGATGAAGCGTGTGGTTCCCTTTTCGTGGGATCAACCCAATTCGCTGGGAGGTTTTGCGGGCGCGGGTTTGCTTATGTGCCTGACGGCCCTCACATTTGCTGGGTCGTCGCGCATCCGCAAATATCTTTACGTGACGGCCCTGAGTGCCCTGGTGCTGCTGCTACTTATTGACTCGCGTGCCAATTTTTTTAACCTGGCTGTGGCGGGCGTCGTGATACTGTTTTGCGTGCGCGGCAAGCAACTCAAGCTGGCCTACGCACTGGTGCTCACCCTGCCCGTGCTGCCTACGCTCTTTCTCCTTTTCACGCAGTTTGCTGCCCAAGTAGATTTTTTGAAGCAGTTTTCGCGCAGCGAAAACGACTTGGCCACGGGCAACTCGCGGAAAGAAATATGGGAAAACTGTCAGGCTGTGCTCAACGACTTTCAGTTCGATCACTTGTGGGGCTACGGACAATATGGCCACCTGGCTTCGGGCGTGGCCGATCGCTACGCCCACGTAACGGGCGGCTGGGACAACAACGTGGTGGCGCACAATGTCTATTACCAGACCGTGTTCGACATGGGCTATCTGGGCGTGGCTGCGCTGATGGCCGTTTTGCTGACCGCCCTGCGGGCGGCCGGGCAACTCTGGCGGGCAGGTCATCGCGAAGCCCTTCTGTTCGTAGCCTTTATCGCCTACTTCGTGGTGTCGGGTACGACCGAATCGGTCTTCAATTTTTATAATAAATACTACACTCTCCTGACGTTGATCTACCTTTTTTGGATTGTGCTGGCTGCCCAGCACCTGCGCAAGCCATCTGCCCTACGTCCCAAGCCCTCCGTTGCCCATGCGCATACTGATATCGGCCTACGGATGTAACCCGACTAAGGGCGGAGAAGGACAAAAGGGATGGTACTGCGGCCATCTCCTGGCCAAAAGGGGCCACGAGGTTTGGTGCCTCACTACCCGCTGGGGCCAAGCCACCCTGCGCGACTTCCAGCAGCGTCACCCTTTGCCCAATCTGCATTTTGTTTTCGTAGATGTGCCCCATTGGGTAGAGAAAGCCTACGTCAACGATGCCGGCGTATATCTGCACTACTTGGTTTGGCAGCAAATGGCCCTGCGCCGTGCCCGTGTGCTCGACAGCCAAACACCCTTCGACGTGGTACATCATCTCTCCTACGGGAGTCTGCAACTGGGTACGCCCTTGTGGCAGCTCGGCAAGCCCTTGCTGTTGGGCCCGGTGGGGGGCGGTCAGTTTCCGCCCGCCCAGTTTCGTTCGTTCTTTCACGGCCACTGGAACAAGGAATTATTGCGTAAGCAAATTAGCCACCTGCTGCGCCGTTTCAATCCCCACGCGCGGCAGGCTGCGCGTCGGGCAGCTTTGGTGCTGACCACCAACCGGGAAACCCGGGACATGGCCCGCCAGATGGGTGCCCAGCGGGTGGCGTACTTTCTGGACGCGGGCCTTCCTGCGCATTTTTTTTCTGACAAGCGCACGCCCCAACCTGCCCAGGCGTCACCCACGCTCCGGCTGCTGTGGGTAGGGCGAATTTTGCCTCGCAAAGGCCTTTCGCTCGTGCTGGCTGCGCTGGCGCGCGTGCCCGCCGATGTGCCTTTTTCGCTGACTATCATCGGGCACGGCCCCCTGGACGGCTCGGTCGAAGAATGGATTCGTGGCGCGGGCCTGGAAGACAAAGTAAGATGGCTAGGTAAGAAAACCTGGCCAGAAGTACGGGCGGCTTATCAGCAGCACGATGCCTTTATTTTTTGTAGTTTGCGCGATTCGTTCGGGGCGCAGTTGCTCGAAGCCATGGCCAATGGCTTGCCCGTTCTGACCCTGAGCCTATTTGGCGGCCGCGACGTGGTGCCTCCGGGCGTAGGCATCAAGGTGCCCGTGGCAGATCCCGACACTACCCTAGGGGCCATCGCCCAGGGTGTGGTGCATTTGGCCCGCCACCCCGCCGAGCGTCAGCAAATGGGGGAACGAGGCCACGCGTTTGCCCAGACGCACATGTGGCAAGCCAAGGTGCGCAGGTTCGAGGCTTTTTACCTTGAAATCATAAAATAAATACACTACATGTAGAAATTACATTTGTTTGTGAATTAACTTCACATCATTAAGCCAAAAAACAGATGTATGCGCATTTTGCTATCCGCCTACGGATGCGATCCCCTCAAGGGCGGAGAAGGCCAGGCCGGCTGGTATTGCGCCGTGGCCTTGGCCCATCGTGGTCATGAGGTCTGTTGCCTGACCAACCGCTGGGGCCAAGCTAATATCGAGGCGCAGCCCACAGTGCCGGGCTTGCAGTTTGCATATGCCGACGTACCCCAATGGGTAGAAAAGTCTTATGTGAACGATTTGGGCGTTTATCTCCACTATCTTTACTGGCAACAGTCTGCGCTTCAGGCCGCCCGGCAGCTCGATGCCACTCATCAGTTCGAAGTCGTCCATCACATTTCGTACGGAAGCCTGCAGTTGGGCACTCCGATGTGGCGGTTGCGCAAGCCCCTTGTGTTTGGCCCCGTCGGGGGTGGGCAGTTTCCCGTCGCTACTTTTTCCACGTATTTTCAGCAACACTGGCACAAGGAAAGGCTCCGCTTTCACATCAGCCGCATGCTGGGGCTATTCAACCCGCACGTCCGGCAAATGCTTCCTCGGGCCAGTTTGGTGCTGGCCACCAATCGCGAAACGCTCGAAATGGCTCGCCGATTGGGTGCCCGTCGTAGCGAACTGTTTCTGGATGCGGGCCTGCCCGACACTTTTTTTCCTGAAGTGATACCCGTGCGGCCTCCCGGCACAGTGCTCAAGCTCTTGTGGGTAGGGCGTTTGCTCCCCCGCAAAGGGTTGTTGGTGGTGCTGCAAGCCCTCGCTCGCATTCGGGACACGACCCCTTTCTGCCTGACTATCATCGGCGACGGGCCGCTCGGCCCACAAGTGCCGATATGGTTGGCCGAATATGGCCTCACGCAGCACGTAAGTTGGCTGGGGCGCAAGCCCTGGAGCGAATTGCGCGTGGCCTTCGAAGCGCACGATGCCTTCATCTTCTGCAGTTTACGCGACTCGTTCGGGGCGCAATTGCTCGAAGCAATGGCTTTTGGGCTGCCCATCGTTACGCTCAACCTCTTTGGAGCACGCGACCTGCTTCCTCCCGAAGTAGGCATCCGCGTGAGGGCCGATCAACCCGAAGAAACATTGCAAGAGATTGGGGCAGCCGTTACATATTTGCAACAGCACCCCCAAGCGCGACAAGAAATGGGAAAAGCCGCTGCCTGCTTTGCCCAGCAGCATGGTTGGTCGGTGCGGGCAGCTCGTTTCGAAGCATTTTACGCGCAGCTCTTGTCGGGCTGGCGAGAAAATTTTTCTTTACAATAGAAGTACGTGCACGTGATCGTCCAGGCGGCGGTTTCGCGCAGCAGTGCCCATACCCAGCGAGCCGACAGCCACCAACGAGGCGGGATGCGCCGAACGTTGACTACGCCCAGCCTGCTGCCCATCGGCCATGCGCGTTGGTAGAGCCACCCGCTGCGGCGGGCATGGAAGCCCATCGAACAAAGATTGGCCGACCCGACTGCCTGGGCACTGTCCAGCCACTGCCGCACCCGGACCGCTGCGGCGTGCGTGCGGAAAACACCTACGTCAGCCACGGGCAGAGGTACGATCTCTGTTTCGGCAATGTGCAGGTAGCCAAGTCGCAAGGCTGTCAGTTCGGCCAGGGTAGCGGGCTGGGGTTCACGGCGGTATTCGTCGTAGAAGGCGTATTCGTACACGGCACCACTGCCAAGCGCGGGGATCGCCTCATTGTCGAGGGCAATGCCGCGCACCAGCAAATCGCGATCTTCGCCTGCCGACACCGGATGGTGATTGTTGACGTAATGCACAGCTACTTTATGCACCACGACCGAGTCGAGCGCGAAACGATAGGAACGCATCTGGCCACTTGTCGGAGCCTCGCCGATCCGCAACGTATCGTTGAGCCACACTTCAAAATGGGCATACACACCTTTGCCAGACGTGCCGTAGGCCTCTACGGTCAGGCTCTGCACCGCACGGGCTTGGGCCAATACAAACGTGAGCTTCCCGTTGTGTACCATTTGGCTGACGCGTTCGTCGTGCGGGCCACCCACTACCAGAATGCGTCTGTAGCCACCCCGTTCATATTCGGCCGCCACGGCGGGCAACACTGACTCGGGCAGCCAGCCTTCCACGATCAGCCACGGCGCATTTGGTTCGGGCGCGTGCATACTTAGGTAGTGCGCTGTGCGGTCGGCGCTCCACCCAAAAACCAGCAACAGCAGCCCCAGCAACAAGAACCCGTACTTCTTCCGGGTGCGTTGACTCATTGTGCCATCATCGGCTCGGGCAAATGAACGTGCGCGGGCAGGCGCTTGCGCAACTGATCGAGCTGCAAGCCCACTTCGGCTTCGAATTGGTCTTTCAACTGCCGGATTTGCTGCTGGTGATGTTCAAAATGCGCCACCACTTCGCGCACGGCGCGGGCTACCTCGTCGGTTTCGTTGCGCACCAGCAACACTTTGTCGCCGTAGAGGCGGCGGGTAGTTTGGATGTCCGATACGATCAGCGGCACTTCAAAAGCGATGGCCTCCGACGCGCCGCTGGGCTGCGTGCCTTCGCGGGAGGTCAACACAATGGCACCCTGCGCCTGTGCATAGAGCTGGTTGAAATCTGGCTCGTCGAGAAAACCTGTGAAAACCACGTTGGCCGGGGCCATCCGGCGCATGGCTTCGGGCAATTTTTCGGCAAACCAGGTGAAGGCATAGCGCACTTCGGGCGTTTGTCGGGCGGCTGCAAAGAGCATCTCCAGCGGCTCGTCGCTGGCAAAGCTGCCCGGCACAATCACATAGGGACTTTCTTTCAGCACCATGCCCGCAATTTGGAGGGGGGTGGACCCGAGTTGGGGACGGGGAAGCGGGTCGCGAACCACTACGTAGTCGAGTTTCAGGGCTTCGGCGTAGGGCACCAGGTCGTGGTTGTGGATCAGCACCGCGTTGGCGCGGCGCAGCAACGTCTTGGCAAAAGGCCAGCGAATCCAGTGGCCGTCATAAAGCATGGTGTTGTGGCAATCGGCCACGTAGGCCGCTCCCGAAAAACGCTGGTAGAGCCAGGCGGCATAGAGCAGCGGCGTCGGGGCTACCTGCACGTACACGCACGCCGGGCGCACAGCCCACAAATCGCGCAGGGTGCGCCTCCACTTGGGGAAATACGAAATCACTTTTCGCAAAAATGATTTCTCTTCCCAGCGATAGTGATAGAACCGCACATCCAAGCCGAGATGATCGCCCAGGGAAGCAGCCCGTCGTTGGTAGGCCACCCAGGCCAAATACAGATTGTGATTAGGCCGTTTCATAGCGCTGCCAAGTCAAAGAACGTTTACATGTATCCAATAGCCCGGTCGCCGCAATTTTCACATAGGGGATAGACCAAAAAAACCACCAGAAAGGCCCGCCGTGCAGTTGCGTGAACGTGCGCCAGTCTTCGCGGTGCAGCCCTTTCATGGAGTTGACCTCTCGCCACCGCTGGCGGAGCGTCAGGCGCCGGTCTGTCCAGCGCGTACTCAGCGGGTTCTCGTCGCAACGGCCCACGTGCTGGCCGGGCGTATAGACCTCACACCCGGCGTTCCGGGCACGCAGTCCGTAGTCCACATCTCCCCAACGGTGGTGATAGGCCGGATGGATGTTGCCAATCCGGCGCACCACTTCGCGCGTGAAGAGCACGCAGTTGCCGCACATGGTGGTGCAGGTCTGCACCTGGCCGTTGGGTTCGACGATCCGATACCGAAAGGGATGCCAGCGACTGAGGCGCTGGTATCCGCCGTAGGAAGTCTGACCCGTGCGTTCGTCGTAGGTGGCTCCCACCCACACGCTGGTGGCTTGCGCATCGGCAGGCTGTTGGTAGTGGGCCGTTAGCAGCATACCCAGCGCACCTTCGTCGAGCAACGTGTCGTCGTTGAGCCAGAGGTAAAAATCGTGATCGGCAGCAAAAGCCACTTCGGCAGCGCGGTGCATACCCCGGTTCCAGAAAAGGCTGCCATCGGCCGCAATGAGGCGAACGGCCGGATACTGGCTGGCCACTGCGGGGCCAGTCTGGTCGGTGCTGCCGTCGTCCACCAAATAGACTTCCAACCGATGGTGGGGTGGAAGCGCCTGCCCATAGAGCTTGGCCAGACAGGCCAGGGTTTTGTCGCGCCGATTATGGCACGTCATAAGCACGCCGATTGAGTACATACGAAGTCGTGAAAGGATGTCAGGCTGCCGATGTCTGGTCTTTGAAGGGCCTCTGAGACACTGCCGGGGCTATCCTGTCCGGATGAGCAACGCCGTGCATGCGTGTTCGCCAAATTTGCTGAGTAATCAGCCAGATAAAGCGAAAGTTTGTATGGAAATAACGACGCCACAGGCGCCGAGGGTCTTGCAAGAGCCGAAAGGCCCATTCCAGGGCCATTTGCTGCACCCAGCGAGGCGGGCGTTTGCGCAGATCTGCGTAGGTGAGAAAAGCCCCGCCCAGCCCTAGCATACAAGCCTGAATACGGCCTCGGTGGTTGGCCATCCAGACTTCCTGCTTGGGGCAACCTAGGGCTACGAGCAAAAAGTCGGGATGCGCCCGGTTGATCTCATCTACTACGGCCTGGTCTTCTTCGGGATTGAGCGGGCGGAAAGGCGGCGCATACTGCCCCACAATCTGCAGGCCGGGATATTGCTGACGCGCTTTGTCGGCAATTCTGGCGAGTATCTCGTCGGAGGTGCCATAGAGAAAAACCGTTTTCTGGCGAGCGGCGGCCTCGCGGAGCAATACTGGCAGAAAGTCCATACCCGCCACGCGGTCTTGGCGCTGCCCACGCAGCCAACCCACCGACAGGGCCACGGGCATGCCATCGGGCGTCACGACGTCGGCCGCTGCCACAATTTTTTCGAAAGCCGGGTGCCGGTAGGCTTCTATGAGCATGTGCACGTTAGCAAAGCACACGTAAGAAGAGCTTTGCCGGGCGGGCAAAGCTAGTATCTGCTCAGCTAAAGCATTGAAACTCCCTAGCGATATGGGGGTTCGCAATACGTACTGAAAGGAGGGCAAAATTTTATCGGGCATTCGCTTAGGTTTACGCTACGTAAAAATGCACAGTATTGCGTAAAAAAAAAGCGCAAAGTTTCAGTAAGCGTTTTCTTCTCCTTTGAAAATGTTGCGTACGGTTAGCCAGATGATCTTGACATCGAGCATCAGGCTCCAGTTTTCGATGTAAATTCGGTCGTATTCTACACGCTTTTCGATCATCTGGGCGTGCCGTACTTCTCCCCGGAAGCCATTTACTTGCGCATAGCCCGTGATACCGGGCGTCACGAACTGCCGCAGGGCGTAGCGATCAACGGTTCGGGAAAACTCCTCGACGTGCTGAAGCATGAACGGGCGGGGACCAACCACCGACATATCGCCGAGCAGCACATTGATGAACTGCGGAAACTCGTCGAGGCTGGTCTTGCGCAAGAAGGCCCCAATGCGGGTTACGCGCGGGTCATTCTTGGTAGCTTGCCGGGCTTCGTCATCGTTGTCAGTACGCATCGTCCGAAACTTGTAGCAAAGGAAAAGCTTGTTCTTGCGGCCCGCCCGCAGTTGCCGAAACAAGACGGGGCCAGGCGACTCGATCTTGATGAGCAGCGCAATGATGATGTAGAGAAAGGGAAAAATGGTGAGCAGCACCAGCATCGAAAAAACAATGTCAAACGTCCGCTTGATAACCATGTTGATAACCGAGTGCATAGGCTCGGGCCGCAGCATCAAGATGGGGATTTCGTCTTGGTAGTAGATATTCAGTTTTTGGTCGAATATCTCCTGATAGTCGGGCACCAACCGGAAAAGAATAAAATGTTCGTCGCAGAGGGCAGAAAGTTCTTGCAATTGTTGCTGATCGTGCCGGGTGAAGTATATTTCTTCGATCTCTTCGCTCCGGCAAAGTTCTTTTAATTCTTCTACTGACCCGGTAAGCAACTTGCCAGGGGCCGTTGGCCGGTAGGAGTCGTCGAAGACGCCCACTACTTGGCAGCGCAATATGGGGTTGTGATCGAAGAAGCGCTGGAGCATCAGGGCCGTTTTGCCCTTGCCCACGATGGCAATTTTGCGGGCGGTGCGCGTGCGCCGACGGTAAAGCCGGTACAGCGTGATGAGTAACCTTCGCCCGAAGAGTACGGCCACTACCGACGTGACGTACGTGCTGGCCCAGGGCATGATAGAAGTCGGCTCGCTCCCAACAGCCGACACATAGAAAGCAATGAAAATGGCGTGCAACGTGAAAGCCATCACTACTAGCCCCGCCACGCGCCGAAAACGGGTCAGGTCGCCGATGCGGTATATATTGAGTATGAACCCAACGACGATCCAGGCCAGGATAAAGACTACCATCAGCGAATAGTCGCTGCGGTCAAAGGTGTGAAACTGACCGTGATGAGCAAAAAAACTGAGCCGATACGCTGCGTACACGATCAGTATATCCAACGACAAGAAGATGAATTTTACCGACCGGGAATATCTGGAAACCTTTTCCATAATTTTTACCTTTTCAGAACGCTAAAAAATTTCAGTTTTTGAGGTGAAATACCAGAATAAATTTTATTGGATATTTCACTAAGAAACTATGACGTACTTTTTTCATAAAAGTAGCTGGTTCTGTATGAACTGGCAAATTTTTGAAGTTTTTTCACAAAAAAATAACGTCAG
Organism: Catalimonadaceae bacterium; assembly: GCA_036804165.1. GTDB lineage: Bacteria > Bacteroidota > Bacteroidia > Cytophagales > Flexibacteraceae > DAIMZG01. Next base: position 26,482 of record DAIRSZ010000010.1, read on the forward strand.
CCACAAACAGGAATGGCTAAAAAAATTCGGCAAGCATCTTTAATTATATTTAAAGCCGAAAAAACCATCCCGAGCGTTTGTCTTTCGTGATAGCTTACTAATATTGGTTGGAAAGGTTGCGTGTAAGTTGCGACTGATTCTTTATTCTTTTCAGCCAAAAAAGTAAACGCCGCACCCAAAAATAAATGCGTGCGGCGCGGCGTCCGTTTCAGTCGTTTTGACAAGAACAATAATGAGTAGGACGTAAGACCTTTGCTTCTGCTGATCAGGTTATCTACCTGGTATTTTCCGCGATGATCGTTTCGATGGGCGTATCACGGTGTTCGGCGTAGAGGTATTCGTGAAATTCGTTGAGGTGCATCAGAATGCGCAGTAGTTCTTGTTTGTGCGCAATCGAAAGATCGCCCGTCAGCAGGTCACCCACCTTGACCACTTCTTCGAGGGTCTCGGCCAGCATGCGGTGCCCGGCGGGGGTCATAGACAAAATTTTTGCCCTTTTGTCGGTGGTGCAGGGACGTTGCGTCAGCCAACCTTCCCGAATGAGGCGACGCAGAATCTCGGTGCCCGTGGTGGGTTCCAAAAGGTTCATGTTGATCACGTCGGACTTGCGCGGGTGTTCGAGTTGATAGACGGCCATCAAGAAGCCAAACTCGTCGAGGCTGATGCGGTTTTGTAGGGCTTTTTTGAAATAATGACGGGCAAAGCGTTGCAAGCGCCCGATCAGCAGTCCGATTTGGGCGTCGTAGCTGCGGTTGCGGTGATAGCGCAAGGGCGACTCGTAGGCATGGGCCGCCATTCGGGCTGCGAACGCCGACCGCTCCTGGCCCGGGAGGTGCGCGTGGTGAAACTCCCGCTCGGGCGCGGGCGCGTGGGCCTGCCCGTGGGGTGCGTGCGCCAGGTCTGCGGCGTGAACGGGTTGGGGAGCAGCAGCTGGCAAGTGCGAGGAGGCCGCATCGCCCCGCAGGTGTTGCTGCAACATCCAGAAGGCAAATGCTTCTAGGCTGGCCCCAGGTTTTTCCGTCTCAAATTGTTCCCACAGCGTAATAAGTTCGCGGATATGCTGATATCGCATGGTGATAGTCGTATTTCGTGTCTCACTGATCAGGCTGCCCAACGGGCAACGCATGACTTTTTCCGTCATTAGCGACTCTACGAACGAGGGCGAGCTGGCCACACCCTTCGTAGAGAAACGCAAAAAAAGTTTCACCAACTTGTTTATAACGAAAGTGTAGGCGCATAGTTTAAGTGCGTCGGTCCACCCGCCAGAAGCCCTCGTGCGCGCTGGCCACCACCGACTTGTGCTGAGCGTTTGGCCAAACACCAATAGCTTTTCTAACTTGCGGGCCTTCTATCTATCCTCTTTGCTATGTATCTGACATTGCTCTATTTGCACTCTTGGGGCCGTTGGCTCGTATTGTTGGCTGGGCTATGGGCGGTGGCGCGTGCCTTTTCGGGCTGGCAAAAGAGCCGAGCCTACCTCCCTACCGACAACCGCTCGGCAATTTTTTTTATCGGTATGCTGCACTTGCAGTTGCTCATCGGCTTGCTGCTCTACTTTGTTTATAATCCCAGCACGGCACCGGCCTTCCAAAACTTTGGGGCGGCCATGAAAAATCGGGAGCTCCGTTTTTGGGCCGTAGAGCACTTCACGATGATGATCGCCGCCGTAGCTGTGGCGCAGGTAGGGCGCATTCGGTCTAAGAAAGCCCTCTCTGACCTGCGCAAGCACAGCCGGGCTTTCTACGCGTTCCTGATCGCGCTGCTCCTTATTCTACTCATGATCCCGTGGGGCATCTACAACCCCATGCGGCCGTTGCTGCGCCTCTGACGGCCACCCGCGACCTATGCGGGCAGGTGTCGAACCCGTCCGGAAAAAACTGCGAAGGTAGGGCCGATGCAGTTCGGAAAAGACAAAGGCGCCCCTCCTGATGAGAAGGGGCGCCTTTGTATGGAGGCCAATTACTACAAAACAGCATTAGGCTACGTAGCCGCCGTCCACACTCAGGCACGTACCGTTAACGAAGCTGGCTTCGTCGGAGGCCAAAAACAGGTAGGCATTGGCAATGTCTTCGGGTTGGCCGATGCGCTTAACGGGTATTTTGTCCACCACGCCCTTGAGCACATCTTCGGGCATCTTGGCCGTCATGTCGCTGGCGATAAAGCCGGGGGCTACGCAGTTGGCCGTAATGCCGTAGCGGCCCAGTTCGCGGCCCCACACTTTGGTCATGCCAATGACGCCCGACTTGGTGGCCACGTAGTTGGTCTGGCCAAAGTTGCCGTACAGGCCCACCACCGACGAGGCCGTGATGATGCGGCCGTAGCCCTTTTCTTTCATGAAGGGCGCAATGGCACGGGTGCAGTTGAAGACCGCCGTCAGGTTTACGTCCATAACTTGTTGCCACTGCTCGTGGGTCATTTTCAGCAGGGAAGAGTCGCGCGTGATGCCCGCATTGTTGACCAGCACATCAATGCGACCATGTTCGGCCTGAATTTCTTTGGCGGCAGCCTCTACCCGATCGTAGTGCGTAGTATTTACCTCCTGAAACTTGACGCCCAGTTCGGCGGCCACTTCGGCACCGTCGCTGACGATGTCCCAGATGTACACGTGAGCGCCGTGCTCCTTGAACAATTTGGCCGTTGCCTTGCCCAGTCCGCGGGCACCGCCCGTTACGATAGCTACTTTGCCTTCCAGTCTTTTCATACTAAATAGGTTTGGGTTGGTGTAAAGATTTGCCGCAGTTTTTTGCAAAAAGCGCCGTGAATACGCGACAAAAATGCAGATTATTCTCGTAAAAATCTTCAGGGCCAAGCGTTTATTCTCCGTGTGGCCACAAAACAGCTGTTTTCAACGAATCCTTGTCCCGTTTGGTCAGGGACACTCGCACCGGGGGCTGCTGAGCTAGTCGAGCAGCACACAACGGTCGAGGCGCAGGTCTTCTTCCACACTTTTAAACTTCACGTCTTTCTTAACCTTGCCGTCGTGGTAGCGCACCGACACACGCTGATTGCGGCTAGCGACGGCCTTTTGCACCCGCACGGGCGCAGGGCGGGGGGGTGCTTCGGCCGTTGGGGTGCGGGCACCATCGGGCGCGGGCAGGCTCCTTGGCATATCGGGCGGCGCGGCGGCCACGTCGGCTTTCTGTTCTTGCACGCCCCGGGGCATGGGACGCCGGATGGCTGGGCGGCGGGCTTCGCGCACTTCTTGCGGCTCTTCGATGGGCAAATTGGCCTTGAACAGAAAATCTACTGTTTCTTCGTTGAGCTTGCCGATGAAGCGCTTAAAAAGCTCGAGGGCCTCGCGCTTATAGATCAGCAGCGGGTCTTTTTGCTCCAGATACGCGTTTTGCACCGACTGCTTGAGGTCGTCCATCTCGCGCAGGTGCTCTTTCCAAGATACATCAATCATGGCCAGGGCCACGCTGCGCTCCAGGGCCTGCACCAACTCGCGGCCTTCGCCATCGAGCACTTTTTGCAGGTTGGCCACCACCTGCATGTGCTTGCGGCCGTCGGTGAAGGGCACCACCACGTTCTCGATTTGCGCCCCGCGCTCGGCGTGTACTTGCCGAAAAACGGGCAGCGTTTTCTCGACAACCGCCCGGTTTTTTTGCCAGTAGGCCCGCACCACCTCCTGGTAGAGCTGCTGGGCCAGTTCGCCTTCGCGTCCCGCCTCGAAGGCCTCTTTGGTCAGTTGCGTGCTCACCCCAAAAATGCGGATGACGTTGATGGCAAAGTCGTCGTATTCGTTGGTCTGCTTGGCGTAGGCGATCAGCTCGTCGCAGATGTCGTAGATGGCCGTCATCAGGTCGAGCTCGAGGCGTTCGCCGAAGAGGGCGTTGCGCCGACGGCGGTAGATCACCGACCGCTGGGCGTTCA
>DAIRSZ010000011.1:0-26836 GCA_036804165.1 Catalimonadaceae bacterium
CTTCCCATGCCAGCGGCCAACACTACGAGGGTGGGTTGCATGCAATTAGGTTTGGAGTGAGAGGATGCGTCTGGCAAAGATGCCAAAAAATATGCTTCGCCTACCGTTACGCAGGCCGTCGCTTTTCGGATACGCCCGCCTAAAGGCGGATGCGCAGGCCAAAGGGTGTTTCCTCGTCGTAGCCGGATATGTCGAAGCGTCGGAGGAAGTCGCGGAGGCGTTGCCGATCGCCGAAGATGGCCAGGTCTTGCCGCATGGCCTCGGTTTGCTCTTGCACCTCGCGCTTGCGGCGCCGAAATTTCTGCCCCATCTGGCGGCTGTTGCCCGCAAAGGCTTGGTAGAATTCGGCCTGATCGCCGAAGTGGGTCATGGCTCGGAGTTCTTCTTCGACTTCGGCCACTTGGTTTTCGAGCACTTGGTTGTAGTAGGCCAGTTCGGTGTCGGCCAGTTGGCTGAGGTCGGCGGCCTCGGCCCGCACTTCGTGCTGAAGGCTGAGCAATTCGAAAAAGTCTTCTTGTTTGTAGGCGGCCGTCACGCGCTGCATGAGCCGGGTTTTTTCGGCGCGTTCGGCCTCGGTAGTGGCCCGGTCGGGGTGGAGCAGCTTGGCCAGCCGCATGTAGAGGCTGCGAACGGCCTTGCCCAGGTTGCTCAGTTCGGCTTCGGCCTCGGCCTGTCGTTCGGGATCGTCAGGTTCGTCACGGGCGGGGCGGGCAAACGCATCGCGCAGGTTTTTTTCGCGCTCCCGAAACTTCTCGTCTATGTCGGCGACCTTCTCTTCGTCGAGATTGTCGAGGTCCACGTCCATATCGAAGAGGTTGCGCAGCATCTCTTCGGCAAAGGCTTTGGACTGCGCTTCGGCCTCGGCCTGCTGCTGGGCGTAGCCCTTGGAACTGTGCTGGCCATAGACAAACTGCACGTGTTCGTTGTCGGGGTCGCGCTCGAGGATGGCTACGGCCAACTGGCGGATGAGGAAAGATATCTTGGTTTGCTCGCGCTGACGGAAGAGTTTGTCCACCGACTGAGCGTCGAGCTTGAAGAGCAACTGAATGCGTAACTCGTGCACTATCTCCACCAGCGGCACGATCTCTTGCTGGTAGCGGCGCTGGGCTTGCGCAAGCTCGGCCTCCACCTCAATTATTCGGGCCTTGAGCTGGGCAATGCGTTCGATGCGCTCATTAAATAACCTTTGGGCCGCCGTGAGCGGGCGTTTGGCCTGGGCCTCGAAGCGGGGAATGGGCAAATCGGGGGCTGCGACGGGCGGGCGCGGAGAGACCGAAGATTTTCGGGGCATCGGAGAGGCGTTGAGTTTGGGCCGAAGATAACTACTTGAGTGGGCGGGAAAAACTGTTTTGAAAGGATCGCGAGGCGGGGAATGGTTTGGTAGAAACCAGCACTCGGCGCAAAGACTTCTGCTGGCAACAACCTTTTGGGTAAAAATGGGGTAAAAAAAGTGTCCAAAATCCTACTGCTGACAGGATTCATCAAACACGATAGATTTTTTCTGATTATGCCCAAATCTCTCCTTTTTTGCTGCGGCTTTCTGATGGCCGCCATCATGGCATTTGCCCAACCCGGGGCGCTGATCGTGCTCGACTACGAGCGCAGTGCCTTCAACGACAACCAGCCCCTGCCGGCGGCCACCAATTTCACGATTACTGGCCCGGTCAACGAGCGCGTCTCGATGGTGGAATGCCTGGTCTATTCGGGCGGCAACTACCAGAAACGCGACCATCTGTATCGCAACACCTGGAAAAATAGCTTTGCCGCTAGCGACAATGCGTTTTATCTGCCGATCAACTACAAACTGCGCGGGGGCGAAGAATACGACTTTGTCATCAACTATTACCGCCAACTGACAGCGGAGGAAACCGACCACCTGCGCGAGCAAATGTATGACCTGCTCGACGCCTACGTGGGTCAGCAAGTGCAGCCCGGCCGCAATCGGGTGGAGTTTCGCAAAAATCCCCACCAACTCATCCGTGATCTCAACACCATCGTGCGCAATGGGCTGACGTACTATCGTAACCCGAACGGTATCGAATTCGACGGCTTTTCGGAACTGGCCCAGGGCAATTTTGAGCAGTTGCGCGACCGCCGTTTGGGCCGCTCGCGCTTTGTGCTCAATCGCTCGCGCGACGAGGCCCGCCGCGTAGAGTACGACGAACAAATGGAAATTATCCGCACTACCCTCTACCGCGAAGTGGACGTGGTGATCAACAGTGGCCTGTCGGTGATTGGCGACAGCAAAGCTATCCTCAACTACCCCGTCGAGCGTACGCTCAACATCATCACCCTGCACGGCGGCTACGGCGGCGTGTACCTCGACGGTGGGCTCGACGACCTCGACTACGGGTCGGGCTTTTTTGCTGGACTCACTTTGCCGCTGGGTCGCAAGGCATTCGCCTCCAAGTTCTGGAGTCGTTCGGCCCTCGTGACGGGCGTGTACATTCAAAACTTCCAGCAGGACGACCGCGAAATCAGTGGCCCGATTATCCAGCGGCCCTTCTACGTAGGGCTGGGCTACAAGGTGTTCCGCTTCGCCCGGCTCACGGCCGGGGCCACCCTCCTCGAAGATAGCCAGACGGCCGGAGGCATTGACAACCTGGGCGACCGGATTTTTGTGCGACCCTTTGTGGGCCTGCAAATTGAAATCAATCTTTGGGCCGACCTGGCCCAATAGGATAAGACCCGTCTCATGAAGCCATTTCTCCTACTCTTTTTTGCTGCTTTCCTGACGTTTTCGGCCTACGCCCAGCAAGACTATTACCGCTGGCGGGTGGGCGTGTCGGCGGGGTATCTCCATTATTACGGCGACCTCAACCAGCGCTTCTTTGCGCCGACGCCCCAACTGCGCAACGACCCGCTGGACTACCTCACCTACGGGGCTTCGGTCGAGTATTCGCTCGGCCCGGCCTGGGGTGCCCGCCTGAGCTATACGCAAGGCGCCTTTACGGCCAACGACCGGGCCATCCACTGGGACGGCTCGCTGCGCACCAGCGCCGACAATTTTGGCCGGGCCCTCAACGCCCGCACCGAAATTCGCGACGCCGCACTGATGTTTACTTATTACTTCGACAACGACCAATTGCTCAGCCGACGGGCCTTTCTAAGTCCATATTTTTCCTTCGGAGTAGGGTTGACAGACTTTGAGGTCTTTGGCGATTTGTTTTATGGCCAAGACCAGCGGTATTTTTATTGGAACGACAACACCGTTCGCGACCGGCCGCAGGACGCACCCGATGCCGCCCAGGCCGTGGAGGTGAGCCAAAATGGCCAGTTCGAAACCAATCTGACGCAGTTGCGCACCGAAGACGAAGCCTACGACACGCGGGTGCTGCACATTCCCGTGGGGATAGGGCTCAAGTTTCGGCTCTCTAGCCGCATCAATCTCAATCTTGACCTGACGGCGCGCTATACATTCACCGATTACCTCGACGACGTCAGCCAGAACTACCTCGCCTTCGACGACCCCTTGCGGGCTTACGCCAGCAACCCCAGCGGCATGGGTGTGCCCGGCGAGCCGCGTGGCCATCCCAACCGAGATTTTAACGACATCTATACTTTCACTTCCGTGTCGTTGCATTATAATTTTGGCTTGAAGACCGACAGCTACCGCGCACCTCGTTTGTTTGCACCCCTGACCAGTTCGGCCAGTCCGCTATTGCCCGCTGCGCCGCCTCGCAGGGACGAAGCAGCGGCCGATACTATCCGCCGCCAGCGTACGCCGTCCGCCGATGCCGAGTCGCGCACCCAACCCATCGCACTCGACATGAACCGCCTGCCTCAAGACACGGTGGCTCGCTCCACGTTTGGGCTGCAAGATTTGCAGCGACGCACCGACAGCCTGGTGGCGGCCCGGTCGCTGGCCGATAGTGCCACGGCCCTACGCTTTGACCGCGACAGCCTCGTGCTGATACCCGTGCTTTCGCGGTCGGTGGCCGATTCGCTGAGGCAAGCGCCTGGTACGCTGGCGCAGGATACGTCCTTGGCCGTACCCGATACGCTCGATACCCGTTCTGTTAGCCTCGACTCGCTCCGGAGCGCGCCGATGGCCGTGCGCCGCGCCCCGGTGCGCCCCTACCTGGTGCCCTTCAATCCGCTGCCCACGCCGCGCGACACCACCCGCGCCGATACCCTCGCGCCAGCAGCTATCGCTACGGCCGAATCTGACACCTCGCTCCGCAAGGTGGAGGCTCAGCTAGCAGCGCAGGCCAACGAAATGGCCGAGTTACGCCAAATGCTCGCCGCGCGCCGCGACACGGCGGTGACCACCACTCCGGCGTCCGTAAATCGCTCTACCAACACTGAGACCGCCGCCCCGGCGCGTGATCTGGAAATGGAACGCGAGTTGGACCGGCTACGCGCCGAAAACCAATCGCTGCGCAGTACGTCGCGCCAAAACAACCAAACGGGCAGCACGGTGATGCCCGTACCTATTCCGACGGGAGGGGGGCAAACTACCGAGCGCGTCACAGATACCAGCGGTACGGCCGCTCTTAATCGGCGCATCGAAGAGTTGGAAAGCGAGCTGCGCCGCTTGCGGGACAACCGCGACAACTACGGCGGCATCCGCCCGACCCTCGCGCCGCCAGTAGCCGCTCCCCTCACTACGGCCCGCGACAGTACGGTACTGACCACGGAGCGCGACTCTTTGCAGCAGGCCATCCGGACGGCCGAAGCCGACTTGGCTGCCCGGCGCGATACGGCCATGGCCGACGACCAGGGTGTTGCGCAGGCCACGGCCGACCTAGATCGTCTGCGCCAGCAGTTGGGCAGTCGCGAAGATTCGTTGGCGACCCTCCGGGAAAGGCTGGCCGAAGCCGAACGCATCGAGATGCGGCTGCAGGAGTTTCGGCAGTCTCAAGTATATTTTGAGTTAAACTCGGCCGAAGTGTCGGCGACAGACCGCGCCCGGATCGAGCAAATCGCCAACTTAGTCAAGCAATATCCGTCCGTACAAATTTTGCTGCGGGGCTTTACGGACAAAACGGGCAATGCGCAGTATAACCTCAAGCTTTCGCAGCAGCGGGCCAAAGCCGTGCGCGACCGCCTAACTGGCAAAGGAGTGACCGCAGACCGCATCCGGGTGGAATATTACGGTGCCGACCTGACGCCCGATATGGACAGTTCGTACGGTCGCCGCGTCGAGATTGTACTGACTACGGACTGAGTATTAAGCGAGTGCCGTCGCCAAATTGCCGACGGGTTTTTGGGGTACGCAGGTGACGCCCTGATTATGTGTAACTTGTGTGCCCCTGCTTAGTCTGAAAATTACATCCTGCGCCCGCCGGGCTGTGGGCAGATTGGCACCGTCTTTTTGTATGAACCAATCTTCGTACTCCATCAATCAGTTTGAGCTGCAGCCCGTAGCCGACCCAATAGCCTTTGCCGACGCCGTGGCCTGGCTCCGAACCCAACCCGCCCTGGCCCTTGACCTGGAGTTTGACCGCAACCGCTACACCTACGGCTTTACGCTGTGCCTTGTTCAGGTGGCGACCCAGGGCCAATGTTTCCTCATTGATCCGCAAGCCATCGCCGACCTGACCCCGCTGTGGAACCTGTTGGCCGACCCGGCTCAGCGATTACTGATGCACTGTGGCAACGAAGACGTGCGGTTGCTCAAGACGCTGGGCTGTCAGCCCCGCAACCTCTACGACACCGACGTAGCCGCCCGGGTGCTCAACTACGAGCGCACTTCGCTTTCGCAGTTGCTGCTGCAACTGTACGGCATCGAGATCAGCAAATCGTCGCAGACCAGCAACTGGAACCACCGCCCCCTCACCGAAAAGCAGTTGCACTATGCCGCCACCGATGTGGTGTATCTGTTCGACTTGCAACAGCGGCTAGAGGCCGACATCACAGCCCTGGGCCGTACGCACTGGATGGACGAGGAAATGGCGCGGCTGGCCGAAGTAGCCGAAGACGACTCCCCCTACCCGCACCTGCAGATGAAGGGAGCCGTGCTGCTATCGCCCTTCGATCAGCACGTGCTCGGGACGCTCTTTGCCCAGCGCGAAGCCGTGGCTCGCCACCTCAACCGCCCGCCCTATCAGGTGATGGCCAACGAAACATTGTTGCGGCTTGCTACGGACGAGTGGCCCACCTGGGCCGTGTGGCAGTCACTGCCGGGCTTGCATGCCACAGTTCGGACACGTGCGGCCTTCGAGCAGTGGCAGGCCCTAGGGCAGACGGCCCGCCACGAGGCCCAAGCACAACAACTGGCGCGCCGTCCGGTACGCCAGTTCTCGCGCCGCTCCAGCGCCTCGAAGCGGCGAACAGCACTTTTGCAGCGCGTGCAGGGGCTGTTGACAGCACGCTTCGGGGAACACGCTGCGCGCCTGCTGCTCACCTCAGGGCTGATTCGGGAGATCGCCGAACAGGGCCAGACCTTGGCAGTGCTCAAGGGTTATGCCCGGCAGGTCATAGAAGACTTGGCCCGCGAGCACCAAATAGATTTGAGTGCGCTGCACTAGCGGAAGCGGTCGGCCGAGCGCACCAGTTGCTCGTCGCGCCGGATGAAGCGGTTGGCCAGCACGTTGCAGCCCAGCGCAACCATGGTCAGGTAGAGGGCCGGGCCATAGCTGCCCATTTGTTCGGGTTCAAAAAAGCTTTCACCCCGGCGGGCCAGCAGCAAAATGGCCGCCACCACGCCGGCCATCAACAGCGAGTTGAGGGCACCCAGTTTCATTTGCCGCATACGATTGCGGTAAGAAAAAATTTCGTAGGTGGCCAATGCCGCCGCCGACAAAGCAAGCAGCGCAATGTAGATGGTGGTTTCCTGACGGGGGGGCGCTTCCTCCTCACCAGGTACGTAGGTGAGCTGAAACGCCGTCAATTCGGCCTGGGCACCAGAGTCTGTGGCCGTTTTGTGCCAACCACGCGTGAAAAGGGTGGCGATCATGAGCAGCACGATCAGACTCAGAAAAATGGTTTGCACACGTTGAATCATAGTAGCTTCCAGACAAAAACGCAGTAAAGAAAAGATATTTGCTGATAAAAAGGATTGCCTACTGCGAGCTTATTTATGACTGACCAAACCTATCTTTCTAAAAACTACATCTGCGATTGACACCCTATTCTTAGCATTTATTGCTTTTATATAATGTTTATGTGTGTTTAATTTCATTCGATGAAGAATTTTATGACCAAATACCTTATTAGTTTTTTTCTGGTATAGCTTTCTAAGACATTTATTACACGCTTACATGACAATCATTGGGAAGGCATTTGTTTCTCAAACTTTTTTTTGGCTAAATTGATTTATTCAGTACTGATAGCGCATTACCATCACATTTTTCAATGGCTACGGTACAACCTTTAACGCACCCTAAAAATTAACCAAGTTGGACTTTAGCTGGATTGTTCTGCTTTCTTTGTATCTCCTTGGCCAGGTAATGACTTTTTTGCTAGTTAGCCGGGTAGTACTGTTCGACAGGTTGCTTCGCCGGATTGCGTGGGGCAAGTCACCCGCTCAGCAATTCATTGATGCCTACGAGCGGACGACCAAATGGGCAGTTCCGCTTCCTCACCAGAAGGCACCCATTGGTCGTAGTTTGTCCCCCATTCCTCGCCAGCGGGCCCTGAGTCCGCTCTATTTGTACGCGCCTCCGGTGGCAAAACCTTCGACCCGCTGATCATTCGTGGGGTCGGGCGGGCACGGGGGTTTCGGGCTTCACCACTTCTTCGGCGGCGGGGCGCAGTTCGCCCAGCCCCGATAGGTCGGGCTGCCCGGCGTCCACCCAGCACGTGAACCAGAAGTCGCCGATCATTTTGATGGAGGCCCGCATTTGCCGTTCCGTTTGCCCGGCGAGGGCTTCGTGATAGGCCCGCGCAAAGTCGCGGGCGTAGGTTTTCATGATCACCTGGCCGCGCTCTTCGTAGCTGTATTTTTGATCTTCGCCGAGGGTGGCCGTGAGGTCGCGCTCGTAGCCAAAAACCGAATCGAGGGCGTGATGAGCCTGCGCGACGGCCGCCCAAATTCGCCCGACTGGATCGGTCTCGTAAGTGGCTTTGCCTACCCAGTTGTCATATTCGTCAGCAAACAGCTCGGGCAATCGTGACTCCCAAAAACCGTGAATGCCCCGCTGGTTGGTAAACTGCCCGTTGTAGTTGCGCGTGGTGTGGAGGGGCACATTGGCATCGGCAATGTAATGGCCCATGTCGGCCGAGAGGCGCAAGATGGCCGCTGCGTCGCGGGTGCGAAAGGCCTCCGTCAGCCAGTAAGTCATGCGATGAATGTGCCAGGGGACGATGCCGTGAGCCAATAAGGTGTCTTCGGTATACTGAGCCACGGCTTCGCCCCAGCGACGGGGCAAACGCTGCAGGGCACTGTCGCCGTAGGTATCCAGGTCAATGTAGTGCCGGGGGGCTTCGCCCACCACGGCGTAGCGCCGGCGGTCGGGGTTGACGGCATTTTCGGTCAGGTAGTGCAGGTTGCGTTTGTAGAACACGAGCATCGGCGGCGGCAGCGTGAACACGGCCAAACGATTGATGCGCTTGTGGCCAAAAAAGCCCCAGGCGGGCGACGTGCCCGGCCACGATGGCACGGCAGCTAACCAGCAAAGAGCTACGAGGGCAAATTTCTTCACGGCAACCATTGGGAATGTGGGCTTAATCTTGCTAAAAAAGTTTTATTCTCCTACCTTTGTCCTCCTTTTACCGACAATACATTTATACTCCTGTTTTCTAGGACTATGGCAAATCATAAATCGGCCCTCAAGCGTATCCGCGCCAACGAAGCAAAGCGTCTGCGCAACCGCTACCAACTCAAGACTACCCGTACGTTCGTTAAGCGCCTGCGCAACACGACCGACAAGGCCGAAGCGCAGGCTTTGTTCCCAAAGGTGTCTTCAATGCTGGATCGCTTAGCCAAGAAAAATATCATTCATCGCAACAAAGCTTCTAACAACAAATCGAAGCTTGCGCGTTTCATCAACCAGTTGGCCTAAAGGTCAGTAGTTGTGCATAACGGCCTCATGCCCTTTGGGTATGAGGCTTTTTGTGTGTCCAGATGAGCTATCCGCCCGAAAAACGCATCAGCATTACGGGGTGGGCCGAAGAAGACCGGCCCCGCGAGAAGCTTATGCTCAAAGGCAAGGCGGCCCTTTCGGATGCCGAGCTAATCGCCATCCTGATTGGGTCGGGCACGGTGACCAAAAGTGCCGTGGAGGTGGCCCAGGAGGTGCTGCGCCTGGCCGACAATAACTTGCACGCCTTGGCCCGCCTCAGCGTACACGACCTGCAAAAGGTGCGGGGCATTGGCGAGGCCAAGGCCATTGCCATTGTCAGTGCCCTCGAGTTGGGTCGCCGTCGCAAAGAGTCCGAGCCGGTGCGCCGCCCCCAGATCACCAAATCGGCCGACGTCTATGACCTCATGCGCCCCGATCTGCTCGATTTGTCGGTCGAAGAGTTTTGGGTGATCTTGCTCAACCGCGCCAACTACGTACTGGGCCGCAAGCGCATCAGCACGGGTGCTGTGTCGGCCACACTGGCCGATCCCAAAGTGATTTTCAGCGCGGCCCTCGAACAGATGGCCAGCAGCATCATCCTGGTGCACAACCACCCTTCGGGCAGCCTGACACCCAGCACAGCCGACGTGCAGCTTACGCGCAAACTCAAGGAGGGCGGTACTTTGCTCGAAATCGCGGTGCTCGACCACCTGATCTTCACCGATCATCAGTACTACAGTTTCGCCGATGAGGGGCAACTCTGAGGCGGTTGACGATTTTTGCGTTAATTGCGCACTGAGCGTCGGCTCTCCCTCCGGGCGATGCGGACGTGTATCCTCCAAGCATCACCAAAAATGTCCCAACGCAATCTTAGGTTGGCCCTGGCCGGGGTAGCGGTGCTGATTGTGGTGGCGTCGCTGTGGATGGCCAGCCGCGACAATGCCGAGCGGTACGACGAGGCCATCGCCCAGGCCCGCGCCGAACAGCAGGCCTACTTCCGCGACCCGAAAACAACCCCCTTTGAGGGCGACCTCGACCCCGCCCACGTGCGCCACTTCGATACCGACCCGGCCCTCCGGTTTCGTACCGATATGCAGCGGATATCGGACACGGCCACCTTTGCCTTGCAAATGACCGACGACAGCCAGGCCCTGTTTCGCCGCATTGGTTACGTCGAACTGCCCATCGGAGGAAGTCGCTACCGCCTTTTTCTCTACCGCCGACTAGACGAGCCGATCAACAGTCCGCTCTTTGTGCCGTTCACAGACCTGACCAACGGCCGCGAAACCTACGGTGGCGGCCGCTACCTCGACGTCAAGCCCGAGCGGGGCGGTCAAGTAGTGATTGACTTCAACCTAGCCTACAACCCGTTTTGTGCGTACAACGATCGGTACGTATGCCCGCTACCTCCGCCCGAAAATCACCTGGCCGTGGCCATCCGGGCGGGCGAAAAAAACTTTGAACCTCCTCAGTAGTCCGTATGCCACGCAATTTTCTCACCGCTCCCCAGAAAGCCCAGGTAAAGGCGGCCATCGAGGCGGCCGAACTGCGCACGTCGGGCGAAATTCAGGTGCACATCGAGCAGCGGTGTCATAAGCCCATGATGGAGCGTGCCGTCGAGGTGTTTCAGATCCTGAAGATGCACCGCACGGCTCAGCGCAACGGCGTGCTTTTCTACGTGGCCATCGAGCCACATTGCTTCGCCATTGTGGGCGACGAGGGCATCAACCGGGTAGTGGAGCCGGGCTTCTGGGATGCTATCCGCGACCACGTAGTGAAGCGCTTTGGCCAGCAAGCCTACGCCGACGGCCTGGCCGAAGGTATCCACCAAGTCGGCGAAGCCTTGCGCCGCTACTTTCCCCATCAGGCGGACGACAAAAACGAACTTTCGGATGATATTTCTTTCGGTTAGCCGCTGGGCTGGGTGGTGGCTGGTGCTGTTGGCACTGACGGCCCGTGCGCAGTCGGACATTCCCCCTCCGCCCAATCCGCCCCGGCTGGTCAACGACCTGGCGGGCATCCTGACGGCCGAGCAACGCACCGCACTCGAGCGCAGGCTGGTGGCCTACGACGACAGCACCTCCACGCAAATTTCGGTCGTGACGGTGCCTTCACTGGGTGACTACGACGTGGCCGATTACGCCGTCCGGCTGGGTGAAAAGTGGGGCATCGGGCGCAGGCAGAAGGACAACGGCGTGTTGCTGTTGGTGGCCCCCAACGAGCGCCGGGTCAACATCTCGACGGGCTACGGGCTGGAAGGGGCCATCCCCGACGCGGTGGCCCGCCGGGTGATTGACCAGCACCTGACGCCGCACTTTCGCACGGGCGATTACTACGGCGGTATCGTGTCGGGCACCAATGCCCTTATGCAACTGGCTGCGGGCGAATACGAGGGCGAGGCCGCCGAAGCCGACGCGCCCAACGTATTGCCCCTCTTGGTAGTGATGGCCGTGTTCATTTTCATCGTGGTGGCCATTGCCCGCAGTGGCAAAGGGGGCGACAACATACGGGGCCGTCGGGGTGGCATGGGGTTGCCCGCCTGGTGGCTGCTCACGCAGTCAGGTCGCGGGGGTGGCTTTGGTGGCGGCGGGTTTGGTGGTGGTGGCTTCGGCGGCGGCGGCTTCGGTGGGTTTGGCGGCGGCGGTTTTGGGGGCGGGGGTGCCAGCGGAAGCTGGTAGCTCAGAGCAAGATCACCTCACGGATCACCTCGGCCCCCACGTCTTCGTTGAGCAGGCGTACGATCTTCTCGCGCGCCATAGACAGTTGGTGGCGCAACGGCGGCGAACTGAGCCGCACGTAGAGCTTGCGGTCGCGGACGAACACCTCGGTGGTGCGATGGGCAATGGGCTTGCCCATCACCCGTTCCCAGGCGTGTACTACGTGCGTTTCCTGAAACTTACCCTCCAGCCGATAAGCGCGGAGCATGTCCTGAATAGCTTCGCCGAGGGTGCCTTCGCCCGTACGTGCGGGCTTGTCGTGAGAAGGCTCGTTTTTGAAGGTAGCCAAAAAGATAATGCTAAGTTGAGGTGGTAGGGGTAGTTACCCCTTCGGATAAATTGCTGATGGGAAAGATAGCAAGCTCGGCATCAATCTGCTCAAAAATTTTGGCTGTCCGCTCGGGGCGGGCGTCGGTCAGGAATATCTGACCGAAATGATGGTCGGCCACCAATTCGATCAGGTGGCGGATGCGGTGTTCGTCGAGCTTGTCGAAAATATCGTCGAGCAGCAAAATGGGTTTATGCCCCTCGGCGCGGCAAAGGCTGTCGAACTGGGCCAGGCGCAGGGCAATCACAAACGATTTTTGTTGTCCCTGCGAGCCAAACTGCCGCAGCGGGTGTTGGCCCAGCCGGAAGGCGTAGTCGTCTTTGTGAATGCCGACAGTGGTGCGCTGGGCGGCCAGGTCGTGGCGCGTGGCCCGGGCAAAGGCCGAAGCAAAAGACTCGGAGGCGTGCAGCGTAGAGTCGTAGGCGAGGCTGACGTCTTCCCGCTGCTCGGTCAGGTGCTGGTAATGGTGCTGAAAGCGTGGCTCGAAGGTCGCCATAAAGTCGCGGCGCCGGGCATGGAGGCGTTCGGCCAGGGCTACCAACGGCTCGGCGTAGGTCTCCAGCAACGTACGATCCACATAGCGCCGTTCGGCAAATTGCTTGAGCAGACTGTTGCGTTGCGCGAGCAGTCGGTTATAGTCCATCAAGTCCGACAAATACCGATTGTCGAGCTGAGCCAGCACGCCGTCGAAGAAACGGCGCCGCCCTTCGCTACTGCCCCGGATGAGGTCGGTGTCGTCGGGAGCCATCAGCACCACCGGAAACCGCCCGATGTGGTCGCTGATGCGCTCGTAAGGCACCTGGTTGACAGTCAGCAGTTTTTTCTCGCCGGCCCGCAATTGGCAGGCTACGCGATACTTTTCTTGGCCATCGCAAAACAACCCTTGCAGACGAAAAAAGTCCTGGCCGTGGCGAATGTGCTGTTGATCGAGCCGCTGAAAAGCACTTTTGCTTAGGGCCAGGTAATAGATGGCGTCAAGCAGGTTGGTTTTGCCCGTGCCGTTGTCGCCCACAAAAGCGTTGAGTTGCGGCGAAAGGCGCAGGTTGACTGCGGCGTGGTTCTTGAAATTGGTCAGCGACAGTTCGGACAGGTGCATGGATGAAAGCTAACGAAAAAAAGAGCGCCTCGGGTCTGGCACGTTCCGAATTGCCCTTTTTGCCGATGCGCCGTAACTTACCCGCCCAATCTGCAACCTATGGCCACCCAACTGCAAAACCTGAGCACCCACCCCGAAGAAAACCTGCCCGACGTTGGGCACCGCCGCTTTGGCATTGTGGTGGCCGAATGGAACGCCGAGGTCACCGAAGCCCTCTATCGGGGGGCCTACGACACGCTGCGGCGGCTGGGCGTGCCCGAGGCGCACATTGTCCGCAAGCAGGTGCCCGGCAGTTTCGAGCTGAGCCTGGGGGCGCAGTGGCTGGCCCAGCGCCCCGACCTGGACGCCGTCATCTGCCTGGGCTGCGTCATTCAGGGCGAAACCCGGCACTTCGACTTCATCTGCGCCGCCGTGGCCCACGGCCTGACCGACGTGGCCCTCAAGTTCAACAAGCCCGTCATCTTCGGTGTGCTGACGCCCAATACCCAGCAACAGGCGCTCGACCGGGCCGGCGGGCGGCACGGCAACAAAGGCGACGAAGCCGCCCTGACGGCCGTCAAGCTGTTGGGCTTCTGACCTAGCTGTCGAGGTCTTCGAGCTGCAAGTGCAAGGCGCGCGTCGAGATGTGGATTTCGTAGGCCGATAGGGCCAGCGACACCATCAGCAGCAACAGGCTGGTACCAAACACGTAGTTGGCCGCTACCTGCCACTCCCGGAAGATCAGGTACATACAAAACACGCACAGAAAGAACGAGACGATCCCCAGAAACTGCATGTCGCGGATCAGGCGCAGGCGCAGCCGGAGGTTGTCAATCTGCCGCCGCACTAGCGGGTCGTGGCCTTCGCGGTAGCGGGCGTGCAGGGTGCGAATCAGCGAAGCAATGGCCAAAAACCGATTGGTATAGGCCAGCAGCAGCAGCGAAATGGCCGGGAACAGCAATCCGGGCGTTGTCAGGGTGAGCATACGGCCAAAGATAATTGCACGGCTGTCCGCACCCGCACGAAACGGCCAAAATAGCCTATCGCCAGTAGTCTTCCTGCGAAAGCAAAGCCCGGGTCGGCAGCGGATAGCGCACCCATACCGAAGACCGACCCAACAGCCCCTTGCTACCGGCCACCACCAGGTGGTCGGGCGTAAAGAAGCAATAAGGCCGCAAGGGCGTGATTTTCTCGGGATTGCTCAGCAGGTGTGTACGCTGCCACTGCCCCGTTTGCGGGTCTAGCTCGACCAGGTGCAAATCCGTAAAGGGCGATCCGGGGGTTTCGGTGTGTGTAAAGAACACGCGGAGTAGCTGCGGATCGGCGCCCAGCACGTACGACGTGGTGTTGAGGGCATCGGCCGCGCTGGTTTGTTGCTGTTTGGGCAGGCAGGTTTCCCAGCGGAACTGGCCCTGCGCGTCGAAGGCAAACAGCAACAGGGTTTCGGTAGTACTCTGCAGCTTCTGCTCCTGCCAGTAGGCAGGGTCGAGGGCCGGACGACCGCCGTAGGTGGTGCCTGCGCTGACCAGCATCCGCTTTTCTAGCACTACCAACAGCTCGCCCTGCGAACCCAGGCGCCACTCGGCCAGGTCGTAGTGTTGCCAGTCTTCCTCGCCCCGCAAGGACTTAATGGCCTGCCGCATCTGGCTCACCTGCGTGCGTAATTGGGGCGTAATTTCGTGAAAGACGGGCTGCCGAACGCGCCCCTGCCCGAAATCGAAGTGCGTGAGCATCAGCCCCGCCAGCCGACTTCCGGCCTGGTTGGTATTGACCAAGGTGAGTTGCTGGTCGTCGTGCAGTACCAGGCGCAGGTCTTCCCGGCGGTAGTTGCTGGCGCCAATTTCCAGCAGTCGTGGGCCCTCGGGGGCGTAGCGAATCACCACGGCGCGGCCGTCTTGGTGCGTTTGGGCCACAAACACGTGGCCCTGGTTATTGACGGCCAGGTCGTGCAACGTAAAGTGCGTATCTACGGTGATCGTGTCGGCGCGGCGCAGGCGCAGGTCGTGGTCGAAGGTGCTCACCAGCACCGACAACTGAGGTTGGCCGTAGTCGTAGCGATACACGGCCAGCGTGCGCTGGTCGGGCGAAAGGCGCCATTCGTAGCGGTATTCGGGCGTCAGGGTGGTGCCCCGGCGGCTGACACTCGCGCACAGATCCCGGAAGGAGGCCTGCACCCGGCCACGCTCACTGGTGGGTTGATAGGGCGCCAGGGTAGCTTGAACCAATTGTTTCTCGGCGCCCTCGCGCCCGTTTTCGGGGTTGAAGTGGCGCACGCGCAGGGCACAGGTGCGCTGCGTGACGTCGGCGTCGTTGATCAGCAGCGTAACCGTGCCGCTCCGCAGGACCATCCCCAGCACGTTTTCCTGCGCACTGGTGCGCACCGCCACCGACCAGCGCGGCTGGCACTGGGCGCCATAACGTTCCAGTTGGTACGTCGAAGCCCCTCCGCCATTGCCCTTCGCCTTAGCCAGGGTCAGCCAGTCGCCGCCGGGCAGGTCGAGCCGGAAAGGGCCAGGCGTGGCGTCCAGAAAGGGCGTGCCGACTTTGAAGGGTTGCGGAAGTTCTGGCGTTTGTGCCCAGAGTTTCACGCTTGCAAGAAGTAAAACCAACGAGAAGAGGTACGGAATGCGCATCAGGAGGAAAAGAAGATGTAGGAGCAAAATTAAATTGGGGTTTGCTCCTCATCTTGGCCACCCAGTGGCAAAGGCTACTTTCGTAAGAATACGATCAATAAAGTGCTGATCCTGCGCACCCTAGGTGCGCATGGATGCAGTGCACCACGCACGAAAACCGAGGCGCAGGCGGCCCCGATGCGCCCAACAAAGGGTGGCCACTGCCCGAAAACGCTCCGCAAGGGTGGCAGTGCATAAAAAAATCCGCAGGCCAGGACACCCAGATGTGGGGTACAAGGTTTATGTTTGAGCCGACCAAATGCACAAGCCTATGTCAGAAATCAAACTGCCCTATCAGTATGGCAAGATCAACGGCAAGCGGTATTACATCGTGGAAGCTCGGAAAATATTTGTCAACATCAAGCCGGGCTTCACCTACTTGCTCAAAGTAGAAGAAGATGAAAATGGCACTGAGGTGGAGGTCATACAATTTCTCTCGCACCAGCACTTACTGACGGCCGTGTACGCCCAGGCGGCCGACATCGAGGCCGACTGGCGGTTTTTCGAGGCCTAGAAGCCGTCGGCGTCGTCGTCGGCAGGGGGCGGCGTGGGCTTGGGCGTAGCGACGGGGACGGGCGCATCGGCTTCCCCTTTTTGGTCTTTTTCTTTGCCCTTATCCTTACTTTTTTTGGCTTTGTCTTTCTTCTTGTCGGCAAAGGGATCGTCGGCTTCGACGGGTTCGCCCACGCCACCGAAGCCGACCTCTTCGTCGTCGGCGGCGGGCTGGCCGACGGCCTCGGGATACTCGGGTTCGGGCTCCTGCACCACCACGTCCACCTCGCGCCCGAAATATTGCTCGTTGAATCGCTTGATGAACATCACACGCGACATGGGATCAGCCATGGCGATATGATAGTCGCCGGGTTTGCCCGCCGAGGTCTTCTTAGAAACGATCTGGTTGAAGGTGGGATTAGACGCCAGCACCGACAGTTTTTTGGCCTCGTTGTAGCTGAAATAATACCACGTCTGGGGCGATACTTCCAGATAGACCGTGATGAGGTCGTTGTCGAAAAGCTTCTTGACCTCGACGAAGCCCTCGAGGCTGGCGTTGACGTCCACGTTGCCGATGTTGGACACGCCAATGCGGCCGTCGCTGTACCAGGCGTGCTGCTCGGGCGACCACTTGAGGTTGACGTCGGTGATCACCACGCCCTGCGCTAACCTTTTGTCCACGTTGGCCAGGGGCACGTACTCCAGCGACGAAGCGGTGTTGTACTGCTCGGCCGCCCGGTTGCCCACCAGGTCGGCAATTTTGTAGAGCAGGGTGCCCTTGTCTTCCATGGCGGGAGGCAGCCCCAGGGCCACGGCGATCTCGACGGCATCGCGGCCCATTTCGGCAAAGGCGGCCGATGGCAACTGGGGCAAAAAGCCCACCATCGCGTTGAGTTCGTAAGTGGCCGCTTCCAAGCTGCCTTTGCCCAGCCCACTCACCGAAAACTGCACGTTGGGATCGGGGCTGTTGGGGTTGGTCAGGTGGAAAGCCCCGTTATACTCTACCGTCTTGAGGGCGTTGTTATAGACAAAGACGTTGCCGGCGAAGGTTTCGCCCCGGGTTTTGGCCAAGTCGCCCACCACAAATTCTTGGTTGGCTTCGTCGTAGATCAGGGTGCCCTTCACGTCGAAGAGTTGCTGGCAGCCCGAGGTCTTCTTTTCCGAAAGCAGCGTGATATACAGATCGGAAGTGCCCTTCTCGACGGTCAGGCCGGTAAAGACCTCGTTGTCGCCCCGGCCCTTCACATCTTTCAGTTCAATCGAAAAGCCTCCTTCGCCACCCTTGGGCGTATAGCGCACCCAACTGCTGGTTACGTCCTGGGCGTCAATGTCCAGCTTTATTTCGCCGTCGAAGGCCAGGCCGCGCTCGTTAGCGTTCATCTCGGCCTTGCCCCGATAGAGCACGCCCGGCAGCAACGTGAGGGGCTGCTCGTCGCTCACGCGGCCTTCACCGAAAGTATAGACAGGTACGAACGGGTCGTCTTTTTTGCGCTTTTTGTCTGGCTCCAGTTCAATAAACTTGAAGGCCGAAAAAGCAATGGGCGTGGTGTCGCCAGCGGCCCCCGCAAACTGGTAGGTGGCCTGGCCGCTGTAGCGGTAGCGCGAGGCGATCTTGATGTCCGCCTCGGTGAGGCGGTGGTATTCGTTGAGGGTGTCCACGATGACGGTGGCCTGCTCGAAGGGCATCAGCTCGGCCCCTTCGCGGATGGTGGCCCGCCCGCCGTGGGGGACAATTTTGGCGTCGGCCGATTTGATGTAGGGAATGCCGCTGACGTTGATGGCAAACTCGTCCATGCGGTATTCGGCTTCGGTCGCCAAAAAGTTGAGAGAGTCTTGATCGGGGTGCAGCGAGTAGAAGTACGAGGTGCTGAGGTCAGCTTCTTCGGGCTTGCGCATCCGGACGGTGCGCTGGTCGAGGTCCCACTCCACACGGCTCAGCGAAGTGCGGTACTGGGCGTACGGAAATTCATTGCTGGCCTCGCCGACAACTTCCGGCTCGAAGTTGGCCTTGCGGTCCTTGAGGGCGAAGTTGAAGCGCACGTTGCGGCTTAGGAAGGCGGGCTTGAGGGGGTTGTCGGACTGCACTTCGAAGTAGGCGTCGCGGCCCGTGAAGTTTTCGATGCCAAAAGCGTACTGCTTGCTGTCAATGAGGGCACCTTGCGACTTGAGAATGCCGCTCCCCGACGTGCCCGTTTTGCCCAGTACCAGCTCGCCTTCCAGGGTGGCTGTTTTGCCGTACAGGTCAATCTTTTTTTGGGGCAAGCTCGACAGCACCAGACTGTCCTGATAGGGCTTCCAGAAAATGTGGTATTCGGCAGCGGCAACTTCGGGATAGTCGGCCCCGCCGATTTGGGTGGGGCGCATGTCAAGGTTGCGCCCGGCGGCCACCAGCGAGTCTTGGTAAAAAACAAAGTCGTCGGATTCGAGCACTGCCGATTGGTAGGTGACCTTGCCCTTGCCGCGCAGGCCCCGGCTGTCGAGCGAAAGCTCGCCCTCAAACTTGCCCGTGGTGCCGTACAGGGCATAACCATTGCTCGGGGTCTGGTGGCGAAAGCCCAGCTTGCCGTCGGGCTGAATCTGCAGTTTTTCGTCGAACTCAGGAAAAATCTTGTCCGAAATAAAGCGCCCCTCAAACGAGGCCGCACTCGAACTGGTCATGCTGTCAATTCGGAACGGCGGAATGGTAAAAAACACCTCCCGGTTATAGGCCCCGTTGAGCACGTCGGGGCCGTCGAAGAACACGTAGGCCGGGGTTTTCATCTCGAAAATGGGGTACTGGGGCAAGTCGCGCAGGCCCGATTTGTTGCGCGGGTCGTTGATGTAGAGCGTGCCGTGGGTGCTGGCCCCGCCGCTTTCCAACTTGGATCGTATCTTGACGCCGCTCTCGTTCTCGATGGTCACGATCATCGAGTCAATCTCGGAGAGGTACACCGAGAACTCGTCGTAGTTGAAGTTGAAGCCCTTGCCGTAGGCCAGGTAGCTGCCCGCGTTGAGCTTGCCGTTGAAGTCGAGCTGCCGATTTTCGAGAATGCGCAGGTGCTGGCTGTCGGGCTCGATGTACACCCCCAGCGAATCGCTCAGGTAGAAGCGACTCACACCGCTGACAAACAGCTCGCGCGAGTCGAGGTCGAGGATGCCGTTGGGCGAAGAGGCCTCCAGCGACGGAATGGACATCCGGTCAAAGTCTTTCTTCTTGCGGTGGGCCAAATAGTAGTGCTTGGTTTTGTCGTTGAGGCGCACCAGCCCCGTCTGGGGATTGTAGTCCACGTAGCCGTCGGCATTGAGGCTCGTCAACACCGCCTGCAAGGTCTTAGAATTTATGTTGTTGGATCGGGCCAGTTCATCGGCCCCGAAAGTTTCTTGTTTGGTGCGCAAGTAGTGCCCCGCCACCAGGCTGATGGGGTGAAAATTGCTCAGCCCCTGCAAACGGCTAAACCGATCAGCATCGAAAAACTCCACCGACTCGAAGCGGGCGGGCACCAGCGAACGGGCCTCGAGCATCGAAAAGTCAATGCTGTTGCCGTCGAGCTGCCAACTGGCCACATCGCACGAAATCTCGACGTTGTGAAACGTGTTGATGTAGGGGCTCTTTTTGTAGAGGTCGCGGTTTTCGTAGAGCTTGAGAATGCCCAGGTCGGTGTTGTAAAAAAACCGCCGGCCGGGATGGAACACCGAATCCTGCTCGATGTACATAACCGTGTAGGCCGAGCTGGCCTCGATGAGCGAATCGCCCAGCGAAAAGCGGTGGGCAAAAGCCCGAAAATATGTCCGGTCGCCCTTGCGCACCTCAATACAAGAGAGGCCACCGTCGTAGGCCGCGCTGCTGGCCTTTTGCCCCGCCAGCGAGAAGCCCCCCCGATAGATCACATCCTGCCCGACGTCCTTGACGTTGATGTCGCTCGACAGGGACATAAAGCGGGGAAAACGAGCTTCTGCGGGGCTTTTCTTCTCGTGACTTTCAAACTCCAGAATGCCCTCGGCGGGCGCATCGAGCCGTTGGTGATGATGCAGCTTGACCTTGTCGGCCATAAATTTGGGATTGCGGGCCGCAAAACTGTACTTATCTAGCTCTACATACACCTCGGGCAGGCCCGCCACACGCCAGTCGAAGCGGCCGCCCTGTCCGATCACATCTTTGTCCAGGAGGCGGTAGTGCCCGCTGGTGCCTGCAATAGCCGACGTGTCGAAGCGTGTGAGCAGCACCAGATCGCCGCTTTCGTAGCGGATCACGGGGCCGCCCACCGCCGGAATATGGATGTCGGGCGCGTTGGCGTAGCTCAGCCCGCGGGCTTCCTGGGCGGCTATTTCGTCGAAGGCAGGGGCCGACACATCGGTATCAAAGTCGGCAAATGGGTCGAAGTCGGTGGCCTCGGGGGCGGGAGCAGCGACAGCAGGGCTGGGGGTGGCCGAGACGTAATCGAAGGCGAAGCTACCCCCATCCAGCAAAAGGTTGCTGTAGGAAGACACGTAAAAAGCCCGGTGGAGCAAAAACTGCCGGGCACCTTTGAGTACCTCCAGAAATTGGGGCGCAGGGTGCTGGGCGTAAGTTTGCTCGATCATCCGAAGCAAACTGCCCATTTGCTGGGTGCCCGCACCCGTCGAGTCGGTGGCATTGAGCAACCCAAAGAAATTCTCGAAGTAGGGCGAAACGCGCAGTTTCTGGCTTTCCATCTGCTGCGTCAGGCGCATGACAAGCTGCCGCTGGTCGGCGTTCAGGTGGCCCCAGGTTTCGTCGAAACGGCTGCCAATGGACATTAGGGCGGTTTGGTCGGTGCCTACGAGCATGGCCTCTACGCTGCGGGGGTAATCGCCGGGGTCAGTAGCCAGCCGCCGGGTTTGGGCCGACAACGAGCCCGCCGTCAGGCAGAGAACAAGGCAAAAACGAAAGAATATGCGCATGTGAGAACGACTTTGCAAAACGAACAACGGACAGGTTGAACCTGCACCAGCAGGAACGTAGAAGGGCTTGTGGAGTGTCCTCTTCTTGGGTCAGGATCACTCAAATTTACTGATTCTCCCGCACAAAGCGGCGCAAAGCCGCCGTGGACATTACCTCTATTTGACAAATGACAGACACGCCCAGTCCGCCCGCGTAGTCTGTTGCTCAAGCCGCAGCCCAGCCCGCTCGGCGGCGGCTTGCACGTCGGCGGCGTCCTGCACGTAGAAACCACTGGTGAGCAACTGCCCGCCCGCCCGGAGGGCATCGGCGTAGTCGGCCACCTGGGCCAGCACAATGTGCCGGTTGATGTTGGCCAGCACCACGTCGTAGGGCTTTTGCAACGGAACGCTGTAGATGTCGCCTTGGTGTACGTCCACGCGCGTACAGCCATTTATTTTTAGGTGCTCGTGCGTGTTTTCGACGGCCCAGGCGTCGGTGTCGAAGGCCGTAATGCGCCCAGCCCCGAGCCGCTCGGCCCACACCGACAAGATGCCCGTGCCGCAGCCTACGTCGAGCACGGCCTCGCCGCTGACGCCCCCCAGTTGGGCGGCCAGCATCAGGTAGGTGGTGGGGTGGTGGCCCGTGCCGAAGGCCATCCGGGGTTGCACGATCAGGGTGTGGGGATAGTCGGCCGCCGGGTGAAAGGGGGCGCGGAGGTAGAGTTGGCCTTCGACCACCACGGGGTCGAACTGGGCCTCCCAAACGGCATTCCAGTTTTGGGGCGGGATGCGCTCCTGAGCCACGAGGCGCGCTTGATAACGATCCAGCAAAGAAGCCAACGCTCCTTCGTCCCACTGGTTGGCAGGGGCAAAAGCCTGCAGCCCTTCGGGCGTTTGGGTGAAAGACTCGAAGCCAACTTCGGCCAGTTCGGCCATGAGCATATCGGCTTGGGTGGGGGCTACGGACAGGTGAAGGGCGTCATATTCCATAATAAACAAATCGGGGCGTGGAGGCCGCCCGCCAGTCGGACGTAGGGCAAAATTTGTAATTTAACCCGGTAAAAGTGCGAAAGCCGATGAAGAAATGGTTGGTTTTTTTTCTGACTTTCGGGATCATCCCCCCGCTGGCCGCCGCGCCCACAGTGGCATTGGGGCTGAGGGTCTATTCGGCACGTACGCAGGCCGTGGCGCCGCCCGCCACTTGGCTCGATACGCTACGTACCACCGACTGGCCCGCCGTCCGGACCCAGGCGGCCTGGTCGGCTTCGGAGCTGGTGCACGAGCGGCGCCGGGGGGTGCTCTGGTGGCGCGTGGTGCTGGCCAACACCAGCCTCGAAGCCGACACGCTCTATCTGGAAATGGCCGAGCTGGCGGGGCCAAAGGATTTTTACGTGGCGAACCAAGCCGCCGATACTGCCATGCACCTACGGGTGGGCGATGGCCTGGCGGCCGTAGCTCACCTCCCCCTCTATCACGACATGGCGGGCCTCGTGATCCCCCCGGGCCAAACGCGCACCGTGTACGCGCGCGTTGCGTACCCTTGGTACTATGCCTATTGGCTGGATATCTACGCCCATACGGGCTTCGAGGCTGAGATAGCCCGGCGTATGCTGGAGAGTCGGTCGGATATTACCCAGCTTTTCTTGCTCGAAGGCGTCTTTCTGTTCCAGTGCGTCTTTGTGCTCTTTCTCTGGATGCTGGCATGGCGGCCTTATTACCTCTACTACCTGGCCTACATTCTGGTGCTCTGCTTTTACTTCTACGCCCAATACCGCCACCTGGCCCCTTTCGGGTTGCGCCAGGCCTTGGTTCCCCCGCCGCCCGAGCCCATCCGCCACGGCCTGCCCTTTCTAAGCTATTTTTTTTACTACCGCTTCGTGCGCCATTTTCTGGACTTGTCGCACCGCGACGTTCGGCTCAACCAGCGGGTGCGTTACATAGAGGGGATCACCCTGGCCTACGCCCTGCTGGGGCCAATGTTCTTTTTTCCCTGGCCGTGGCTCGAATCGGTGCGGAGTGTGGTGTATCCGCTTGTCTCGATCATGTTGTTGGTGGGCACTTGCTACGTATTTGTCCGGCTCTGGCGGCAGCGCACCCTGCTGGTGCGGCTGATCCTGATCGGGAGTGCTTTTTTTACGCTCAGCGCTTTGTTGGCCTTCTCGGCGACGATGTTCAACAGCTACGCGCCCCAGTTGCTGGAGATCGGGTTTTTGCAAATCAATCACATGATGTGGGGGTTGCTGCTCGAATTGCTGTTCTTTTCGTCGGCGCTGGCCTACAAGTTTCGGCTCGACGAGCTAGAGAACCTGCGGGCGCAGGCGACCCTCATCGGGCAGATGCGCGAAAATGCGTCGCTGCGCGACAAACTACAGACCATTCGCAACCGCATCTCGCGCGACCTGCACGACGACGTGGGGGCCACCCTGAGCAGCATCGCCATCTACAGCGAAGTGGCGCGCCGCCAGGCCCACGACCGACCCGCCGTGCAGGATTTGCTAGAGAAAATTATAGCCAACGCCCGCGAAATGGTGGCCTATATGAACGACACGGTCTGGACGCTCAACCCCCGTCACGACCACACCTCGGCCCTGCTGCTACGGATGGAAGACTTCGGGGCGGCCCTGACGGGCGCCCAGCAAATCCGGTTCGACTTCGAGGCTGATGGCCAACTGATGGCCTACCAACTGCCGATGGAGCAGCGCAAAAACCTGTACCTGATCTTCAAAGAAGCCCTGCACAACGCGGTACGGCACGGGCAGTGTGGGCAGATTCGGGTGCACCTGCGCAAGGTGGAGGCACAGCTTACGCTAGAAATCCGTGACGACGGCGTGGGTTTCGACCCGGCCGCGACGGGCCACGGCAACGGCCTGCGCAACCTCGAGGCCCGGGCCCGCGAACTGGACGCCACCTACGAGCTGCGCACGGCACCGGGCCAGGGCACCACCATTCGGCTCGGGTTGCCGCTCGTATCCCCGCAAGTGGGGATTGATCGGCCTGCGCCCGTGTCGTAGCTTGCCCCAATAACATTTTCTGCATGTTCCTGACTGTATGTCCCTGATTCGTATCGCTATTTTTGAGGACAACCAGTCGCTGCGCGAGTCGCTGGCTTTGCTGATCCGCCAGTCCGAAAACTGTACGCTGGTGGGCACTTTTGCCGATGCGCGCCACGCGGTGGACGACGTGCGTCGGTGTGCGCCCGACGTGGTGCTGATGGACATTCGGATGCCCCACTCGGATGGCATCGAGGCTACGCAACTCATTCGGCAGGCTTGCCCCGGGGTGGCCGTGCTGATCCAGACGATCTTCGAAGACGACGAACGCATTTTTGCGGCTGTGTGCGCCGGGGCGTCGGGCTACATCCTGAAGGGTACCACGCCCGACCAGTTGCTCGGTGCCATTCGGGAGGTGCGGGTCGGCGGGGCACCCATGACGCCCCACATTGCGCGCAAGGTGCTGCGGATGTTTCAGCACCTGGGGCGCGAAGCCCCTGCTACCGACTACCACCTCTCGGCCCGCGAGCAGGAGGTACTCCAGTGCCTGGTCAAGGGTGCTTCCTATAAAATGATCGCCGACCAATTGCACATCGGCTACGAAACGGTGCGCTCGCACATGAAACACATCTACGAAAAACTGCACGTTACGTCCATGACCGAAGCCGTGGCCAAGGCCCTGCGCGAGGGGTTGGTGTAGGTATCTGAAAAGGGCTATCGAAGAAAATTAGTCTGTTTTGAACAAGTCGAGGTATTTCCGAAACACATAGACTTTTCCGCGCTGCCCGCCGGTCATTTCCTGCAACACACCGATGCTTTCTAGCTCCGCAATGAGCCGATACGCACTTACGGGACTCTTTTGTATTACGTTGGCAATGGATTTTGCGTCGGCCACGGGCCGCTCGAAAAGACGATTCACCACTTTGCGGGCATCGGCTGCCCGGTGGCCGAGGGCGCCGAGGTCAGAGGCTAGCGTTCGGTCTAGTTGTAGGGTTGCATCGAAGGTGCTGGCACCTCGCTTGGCGGTTTCGATAACACCTACCAAAAAAAATTTACACCATTGCAAAAGGTCGTGGTGCGTACGCACGCGCATCAGGTTGTCGAAGTAGAGCGCGCGGTGCCGTTCGAAGAAATCAGACAAATAAAGAATGGGTCGTTTGAGCAAGCCCTTGCTCACCAGATAAAGCGGAATCATCAGGCGACCCATGCGCCCGTTGCCGTCCAGAAAGGGGTGAATGGTCTCGAACTGATAATGTATCAAGGCGATTTTGATCAGGTCAGGCAGGCCCTCTTCTTCATGGACAAATTTTTCCAGATCGCCCATCAGTTCGGGTACGGCGGTATGGGGAGGAGGCACAAAAACGGCGTCCCGCAGCGTAGCACCACCGATCCAGTTTTGGCTGGTGCGAAAATAGCCCGGCATCTTGTGCTCGCCCCGCACACCCTGCATTAATGTCCGGTGCGTATTCCGAATCAATCGGTTAGAAAAGGGCAACTGGTCTAGCTGGCTGATAGCGGCCTGGAGGGCCCGGATATAATTCTGCACTTCTTGCCAGTCGGCCCGGTGTTCGGGTGCTACGTCTTCTTCGGGAATGAAAGCATCTTCCATACTGGTTTGGGTGCCTTCGATGCGCGTAGATTGCGTAGCCTCTTTTGCGAGGTGTGTTTGAATAAACAGGTTTACGTTCACATACTCCGAAAACATGTCTAGCCTGCCCAGAT
Organism: Catalimonadaceae bacterium; assembly: GCA_036804165.1. Taxonomy (GTDB): domain Bacteria; phylum Bacteroidota; class Bacteroidia; order Cytophagales; family Flexibacteraceae; genus DAIMZG01. Next base: position 25,823 of record DAIRSZ010000011.1, read on the forward strand.
GGCGATCGGCCTCACTGAGCAATTTAATCATCTCTAGGTCATCAATTGCCCACGTGCGGCAAAGTGCGGTGGGCTGAAAGGCTTTGTAATAGCCCTGCTGAATGTATTGGCCCGCTCGAAAATGCTTCATGATGTCACGTATATCTGATCATAAGTTACACAAACTCCTGATTTCTGAAACTAAGCTCCTCTCTTATTTTCAAAACATCAAACAACTTTAAATAAGGCCCTTGCTAAGTAAAGGTGAGCGAGAGTTTTGGATACTCAACCCCGGGGGCAGATCGTCCGTTGGGGCTGGTATGCGCATTTTGGTACTTGTCTGTGGGTGGGCGTTGGTGGGCGGGCTGATGGCCTGCGGCGAAAGCGGCACCCGTCGCGCCTTGCGGTCGGCTGCCCAAGAAGCAGCCGACACGGTGCCCGCTGCGCCCGCCCCGCCGCCATTGGTGGTGCTCAGCCAGGCCGAGGCCGCCGATAGCCTGCGGGCCTACGGCGCGGCGCACCCGCAAACGCGGGTGCGCATCCGCACCAGCAAGGGCAACCTGGAAGTGCGGCTCTACGAAGATACGCCCCTGCACCGGGCCAATTTTTTGCGCCTGGCCAAGGCGGGCTTCTTCGACCAGACCGTTTTTTACCGCGTCATCCCCCAGTTTATGGTGCAGGGCGGCGACTCGGACTTCCGGAAGATGAAGGTGGGCGGCTACCGTGTGCCAGCCGAAATCCGGCCGCAGCATTACCACCAAAAAGGCGCCCTGGCCATGGCCCGCGACGACGACGACCGCAACCCCGAGCGCCTATCGTCGAACCGGGATTTTTTTCTGGTACAGGGGCAGGTCTATACGTCCGACCAACTGCGGGCCGTCGAGCGGCAGTACGGCCTGCGCCTCAACGCCACCCAACGGCAGCTTTACACCACTCGGGGCGGCATGCCCCACCTCGACGGCCAGTACACCGTGTTTGGTGAGGTGATCAGCGGCCTGGACGTCATTGACAGCATCGCGGCCGTGCCCACCGACG
>DAIRSZ010000012.1:0-26163 GCA_036804165.1 Catalimonadaceae bacterium
ACGTACCCGCCGCGACGTCCGCGCCGTCCCAGGCAAAGTTGCGGCCTTCATCGCGAAAAATCTGCCGCCCCCAACGGTCATAAATCTCGATGTGCGTAAACTGCCCGTCGCAGTTGTCGAGGGGCAGCACGTTGTCGGGAATCTCGAACGTGTCATTAACCCCGTCGCCGTTGGGCGTAAACACATTGGGCGGCTCGAAACGGCGCTGCTCCAGTTGCACATCGCGCACCGTGAAGTCCACCGTCAGCGTGTCGCTCAGTTGCGGGTAGCAGCGGTCGTCGGTGAGCAGGAACTGCACTTGGTAGCGGCCCGCGTTGAAAAACAGGTTATCGCACGTAGGCGTCCAGGTCAGTTCGGTGCGGACGTAACCCTGCCCCGTGACGGGCACGGCACTCATGCCATAGCGCGCGGGGTCGAAGCCGGCGCCCACCACCGAAAGGGTCAGAAAGTCGTTGTCTGGGTCAGTGCCTTCCACCACAATGCGCACCGCTTCGCCCACCAGCCGATCGAAACGGCGGTCTTCGGGAGTGGCCGTCAGCACGGGGGGCTGATTTTCGATGGCTTCGATCAGAAACTGGATGATGAGCGTGTCGCTCAGGGGCTGCGGACAGCCGTCGTCATAGACGATCACCCGGCCCTGATAAAGTTGTTCGGGTCGGGCACCGCACCCTGGTCCGCAAATACTGGCCGTGAGCGTGTCGCCTCCCCGGCTGAGGCGGGATTGGGGGAACGCGAGCGTGTTGGCACTCGCCGCGTAGTTGAGCGGCTCGTACACCAGCCGGAGCTGGCCAGGATTGAGGTCGGTGACTTTCAGCTCGAAGCAGCGGGCGTCTTCCCCACGGATCACCAGCGTGTCGCCAGTGGCGTAGAGGCGGCCGGGCCGATCGGGGTGATTCATCACCACCGTGGGCGGGTCGTTGCCCTGGCAGTCGAGCACCATCAGTTGAAAGTCGCGCCGCACGCTGCCGATCACCGCGCCGTTGCGTCGCTCCTGGCACAGCACCGAAAACACAAAGAGCCCCGGCTGGGAGGGGGTCACTGTCAACTGTCCCGTAATGGGGTCAATGGCCAGCGCGGGCGTACCCGGAATGGTGTTGGCCACGTCGTAGCCGGGCCGCCACGTGATGGCCGGATAGGGCCCTGATACGGGCGCGCCCGTTACGGGTGCCGTGGGCGAGGTAAAGCCCCGGATGGGCACTTGCAGCGAATAGCGCAACTCGTCGCCGTCGGGGTCGGTGGCGGCAAAGTCGAACATGAAAGGCTGACCCACGCAGGCGTAGTCGCCAAAAGGCATGGCAAAGCGCGGCGACCCGTTGATGAAGGGCTGGCTGCGGCTAAGAATAGCCGGAAACTCGGTGTAGAAGGCCATGCCCGTGGCCCCCGGCGCGTTGATGTTGGTGATGACGCCGTTGCGACAGCAGCGCTCCCACACGAAGTACGAAGGCTCGCTGAAAAGCGAGGGCGAAAGCACGATCTCGCGCGAGTACGTGATTTGTTCAGTGCGCAAGGCGCCGATCTCACAGGCGGGGTCGCGGTAGTTGACAAACTGCGAGCGCACCCGGGGGAGCGTGAAGCCTTCCAGATAGCGGTTGTTGGTCTGACTGAAGGCATTGACCACCACGTTGGGGTCGAGCGCGCCGGGCACCCCGTTGACGCGGTCGAAGTACAACTGAAGGGTGAGCTGGTAGGTGTTGCCCCGCAGGTGCGAAACGGCAATTTCGCCCCCGACAATGTGCGAAGCCCGGGCCACAAAGGACCCGCTCAGAAGCAGCCCCAGGACGAAGTATAACAATTTCATACGCGTAGAAACTGGTAATTTCCTCAAGGTAAGAATTAGATAACACCTTTTCAACGGAAGTTTCAATATGAGCAAGGTTTTCTGACTTCCCGCCAGAAAGCCGTAATGGTGTCATACGGGCTGCGGAACGGCTGCTAGGGCCCGAAAACCACGTGGAGAAGCGTTTTTCTGAAAAGAAAGTATTTTTTTCGAGGCCCTTTCCGACAAAAATATCCGCCGTTGCTGCCCAATGTTTTTGGCTATTTTTGCCGTCTATGAGGAAAAAGAAAGCGGGTCCGCTGCTCACCCAACTCGTCATTGGCGACATGGTCGCCGAAGGCCAGTGCATCGCCCGGCACGAGGGCCGCGTGGTTTTCGTGCGCGACGTCGCGCCGCAAGACGTGGTGGACGTGCAGGTCAAGCGTACCAAAAAGCAGTTTATGGAAGGCGTGCCCGTGCGCTTTCACCAGTATTCGCCCCTGCGCACCACGCCCTTTTGTGCGCATTTTGGCACCTGCGGTGGCTGCAAGTGGCAGCACGTAGCCTACGAAACCCAACTTTTTTACAAAGAAAAACAAGTCCGCGACAGCCTCGAGCGCATCGCCAAAGTGCCACTGCCCGCCATTCGGCCCATTTTGCCCGCGCCCGCCGGGCAGCATTACCGCAACAAGCTGGAGTTTACCTTTTCGAACAAGAAGTGGCTCACGCAGGAAGAAATCCGCTCCGCCGAAGTGGTCAGCGACCGCGCCGCGCTGGGCTTTCACATCCCCAAGCGGTTCGACAAGATCCTGCACATCGAGACGTGCCACCTTCAGCCCGAGCCTTCCAATGCCATCCGCCGGGCTTTGCACGCCTTTGCCCAGGCCCGGGGCTATACGTACTTCGACCTGGTCGAGCAGCACGGCCTGCTGCGCAACCTCATGATCCGCACGGCCAGCACGGGCCAGGTGATGGTGCTCGTGATTTTCTACGAACCTGACCACGCGGCCATCGAAGCCATCATGACCCACCTGGCCGACTGTTTTCCTGAGATCACGTCCCTGCAATACCTGATCAACCCCAAAAAAAACGACTCCTATTTCGACCAGACGCCCGTGTGCTTTCGGGGCACGCCCTACATCGAAGAGGCCATGGAGAATTTGCGCTTCCGAATCGGCCCGCAGTCTTTTTATCAGACCAACTCCCAACAGGCCTACGCCCTCTACCAAATCGTGCGCGAGTGGGCCGCCCTGACGGGCCAGGAGGTGGTCTATGACCTCTACACCGGCACGGGCACCATTGCCAATTTTGTGGCCCGGCAGGCCCGGCGCGTGGTGGGCATCGAGAGCGTGACCAGTGCCATCGAAGACGCCCGGGCCAATGCGGCGCATAACGGCATTGCCAATACCAGTTTTTTTGCGGGCGACATGCGCCAGGTGTTGACGGCCGATTTTCTGGCTGCCCACGGCCGCCCCGAAGTGCTGATCACCGATCCGCCCCGGGCGGGTATGCACCCCGACGTGGTGGCCACCATTCGGGCCGCCGCGCCGCGCCGGATCGTGTACGTCAGTTGCAACCCCGCCACGCAAGCCCGCGACCTGGCCCTGCTCGATGAGCAATACGCCGTGACGCACGTGCAGCCCGTAGATATGTTTCCGCACACCTACCACGTCGAGAACGTGGTGGCCCTCGTTCGCCGCGAGGCCTAAACCTGCCCTGACCATGACCGACCACGCCCCCGCCACCCTGCGCGACGTCTTCCGAACCCTCGAAGCCCTGGCGCCGCCCAGCTTGCAGGCCGACTACGACAACGCGGGCCTGCTGGTGGGCGACGAGCAAGCGCCCCTGCGCGGGGTGCTGCTCACGCTCGACTGCACCGAGGCGGTGGTGGCCGAGGCCGTTGCAACGGGCTGCAACCTCATTGTGGCTCACCACCCGATCATCTTCCGGGGCCTCAAGCGCCTGACGGGCCGCACCTACGTGGAGCGCACCGTGATGGCGGCCCTCCGGCACGGCGTGGCGATCTATGCCGCCCATACCAACCTCGACCACGTGTCCGAAGGGATTAACGCCATGCTGGCCGAGCGGCTGGGCTTGCAGCGGCCGCGCATCTTGCAGCCGCTGGCCGGGCGCCTACAACACCTGACAGTACTGGTGCCGCCCGACAACCTGGAGGCCGTGCGCGCGGCCCTGCACGCAGCCGGAGCGGGCCACGTGGGGGCCTACTCGCACTGCAGTTTTCGTACCGAAGGCACGGGGGCTTTTCGGCCCGGCGAGGCGGCGCAGCCCCACATCGGCACCCGGGGGCAGTTGGAAGAGGTGTGCGAAGCGCGGCTCGAAGTGCTGGTGCCCAACTACCGCAGCGCGGCCGTGCTGGCAGCTATGCGGGCCGCCCACCCCTACGAAGAGGTGGCCTACTTTCTGGCTCCGCTCGACAACCTCCACCAAGGAATTGGAATCGGGATGATCGGTACGTTGGCTGCCCCGATGGACGAGCGCGATTTTCTGTTGCACCTGAAAGCGCGCCTCGACTTGGCCGTGGTGCGGCATACGCCGCTGCGCGGCCGGCCCATAGCTCGGGTAGCGGTGTGCGGCGGGACGGGTGCATTTCTGCTCGGCGACGCCCGTCGGCAAGGGGCCGATGCCTTCGTGACGGCCGACGTGAAGTACCACGAATTTTTCGATGCGGAAGGCGAACTGGTGCTGGCCGATGTAGGACACTACGAAAGCGAAGTGGGCATCAAGGCGTGGCTGGCCCGGCATTTACGCGAAAAAATGCCTAATATTGCGGTTCGTTTGTCATCAATGACGACCAATCCCGTCCAATACTTGTAATTCAATACGCGTAATTTATTATGGAAAATACCGTCGCTCAGCAACTCGACGCTTTGCAGAAGCTCCAGGAGATAGATTCTGCCTTGGATAACATCCGGAAAGTCCGGGGCGATTTGCCCGAAGAAGTACAAGACTTGGAAGATGAGATAGCGGGCTACGAAACCCGCATCCAGAAATTTCGCGACGAGATCACCGCTTTCAAATCCGAGATCAGCCAGTACAAGCAAGCCATCAAAGACGCCGAAAAACTCATCAAGCGCTACGAAGAGCAGCAGATGAACGTCCGCAACAACCGCGAGTACGACGCCATCAGCAAAGAAGTAGAGCTGCAATCGCTCGAAATCCAGATCATCGAGAAAAAAACCAAGGAGTTTTATTTCAAGATTGAGCGCAAAGAGGAAGAAATTGAGCAACTCAAACTCGTGCTTGGCGAGCGGCAGAAAGACCTTGACAGCAAGAAGGGCGAATTGGCCCAGATAGTAGCCGAGAGCGAAGCCGAAGAGCGCGAGCTAGTCAATGGCCGTACAGAGGCCGAAAGCGACATCGAAAAGCGTTTGCTCTATTCCTACAACCGGATCCGCTCCAATGCCCGCAACGGGCTGGCCGTGGTGGCCGTCAAGCGCGGGGCCTGCGGGGGCTGTTTCAATACGGTGCCGCCCCAGCGCCAGGCTGACATCCGCGATCGCAAGAAGATCATCGTCTGCGAACACTGCGGCCGTATTCTGGCCGACGTAGAAGCCGTAGAGGCCTAAACGGCTATGCACCCGATATTCCGAAGGGCCGTCCGCACGACGTGCCCTTTTTTTTGTGTGTGGCTGTTGGCACTGGCCCGTCCGGCGGTCGCGCGTTTTGCTTTCACACCCGCTGCGCAAGCTACCTACGCTGACCTGTTGGCCCTGCGCCTCGACGCGGGTCGTGCCCAATTGGCCCAACTGGCGCGCACAGAATCCGACAACGGCCTAGTGCCCTATTTGGCTAACTACGCCGACGTTATTGAGTTGCTCATCACCGAAGACCGGACGCAGTACGATCAGTGGGCACCCCGTGAGGCCGAGCGATTGGCGCAACTAGCGGCCAATCCAGTACAAGATTCTCCCTACTACCTTTTTGCGCAGGCCGAAGTCAAATTGCAATGGGCCTTTGTCAAGCTCAAGATGGGCGACGACCTGGGTGCCGCCTGGAGCATCCGACAGGCCTACAAGTGGCTGGTGGCCAATGAAAAACGCTTTCCCGACTTTGCGCCCAACGGCAAAAGCCTCGGCTTGCTGCGGGTGATGATCGGGTCGGTGCCAGAGCGCTACCGCTGGCTGGCGACGCTGCTGGGCATGCGGGGCGAGGTGGCCACAGGCTTGCAACAGATGCAGTCCGCTGCCGCCGCCCACACGCCCCATCGCCTGGAGGCCGCTTTGCTCTATCAACTCGTCCGAGTATATCTGTTGCAAGACTATGAAGGAGGGCTAGCGCCGCTACAGCGGCTGCACCAAGCCCAGCCCACGCAGCCGACGCTGCGCTTTTTCTACGCGCTCTCGCTCATGAAAGCGCGGCGCAGCGCCGAGGCCCTGCCGCTGTTGGAATACGACGCGCCCTCGACGGGCCATTTCCCGTTGCCGCACCTGGACTACCTGCGGGGAGAAGTGTACCTGCAACGGGGCGAATACGCGCGCGCCACCGCAGCGTGGCGACGATTTTTGCATCAATACAAAGGCGAGAGCCTCCGCAAAGATACGTACTATCGGCTCTGGGCAGCAGCTTGGTTGGGCGGCGACGAAGACCAGGCCCGTGCCTATCGGGTGCGCATTTTGCAGGAGGGCACAGCCCGGGGCGAAGCCGACCAGCGCGCCCAACGCTTTGCCCAAAGCGACCAGATGCCCGATCGGGCCTTGCTACAGGCGCGCTTCAGCTACGACGGAGGGTTCTACGCAGTCGCTTTGCAAGCCCTTGCGCCCTACCACACGCAGGGGGCACCCGCCGGACCCGATCGCGTCGAGTACCACTACCGGATGGGGCGCATTCGCCATGCCCAAGGCGATACGCTCGCCGCCATCCAGCGCTACGAACGCACCCTGCAACTGGCCGACACCGCTCCCGACACCTATTTTGCCCCCAGTGCCGCCCTGCAATTGGGCTACCTCTACCGGGCGCAGGGCCAGGAGCCCCAAGCCCGACGCTCTTTCGAACGGGTGTTCACCTACCAGCATCATCCCTACAAAACCAGCCTGGATCAGAAAGCCCGCCTGGCCCTGGCCGAAACATCCCAATAGGCAGAACCCCACAATAGCTTTGGCCAAGACGTAACTTCTTAATGCGGCAGCATTCGGAAAAAGAAGTCGTGCGATCGGTCGGTGGGTCGCTGGTGCATCAAGTGGCGAATAAAAGGGCTGGGGCAAGCACCTTTAGATTCCATCGAGGACCAAATCATACAGGGGTGACTGTGCGAAGCGCAGCGCGAAGCGTTGCCAGATAACTTGTTACAAGCACTGCAATGTGTAGAGTAGAGCCAAATATTACGTGGTACAGTTCTGCGCCGAATGTTCCACGGTTGCGTACCGTTCCACGGCGTTATATTTCGGACAAAATAAGCCGCGCTTGACCACCGAACGCATTCATTTACTGGCTGACCAAGAACTGGCCAAATCTGCCCGCTATTATGCCCGACCGATGGTCTGGGTAGCGTTGCTCATATTTGCTTCCTGGGCCATAACCGATTGGCTGCACCTACCCGATCGGGCTTTGGCACTGAGCCTGAGCCGATTGGTGGTTTTGCTGCTGGGTTTTCAGTTGGTGCGCACCGCCCGCGTGCTGGCTTGGCCCGTGTGGACACCCTACGCCTGTTTGGCCTTGGTCACGGTGCACGAGCTGATCGTGTGCCTGTTCGTGGCGCCCGCCCAATTGGAAACAGTCTTGCTCAACTACGGCACGCTGCTGGTCGCCTACGGGCTGATCATGGTCTGGCGGCCCATCTACGCCCTGCTCAGCCTGAACGGGGGCGTGTTGGCCGTGACGGGTGCCTATTTGGTAGGTCACCGTTTTGCCCTTACTGATTTTTTTTCGCAGGGGAGCATTATCTTCCTCAGCCTCCTGGTCACAACTAGCATTTTATCGGTGCTGCGCTACAACTTTCATCGGCGCGAGGTGATCCGGCGCGTAGAACTGAAGCTCAACAAAGAGCAGCTCGAACGCCAGAACCGTAAAATCCAGCAGCAGAAAGACCAAATCACCCGTCAGCACGCGCACATTCTGCGCAGCCACAACGAACTGGAGGTGAGCAATCGGCGCTTGCAAGCACTCGACGAGGAAAAGAATCATCTCATCAACATCGTGGCGCACGACCTGCGCAGCCCCCTGGCCCGGATGATAGGCCTGACCAACTTGGTGGAACTGAGCGCCGAACACCTCAGCCAAGACCAGCGCACCTACCTGAGCCTCATGAAAGACGACGGCCAGCGCCTGCTCAAGCTCATTGCGCAACTGCTCGACACCGAAAACTTCGAGGCGGCCCGGGGCCTTCGGACGGAGCTGCAAGCGCTCGACCCGCTGGCCATTTGGCAGCAGTTGGCCAGCCACTACGCCGAGGCCCTGGAGCGCAAATCTTTGCGGTTGCAATTGCCGTCGCCCGCACCGGATTTTCCGCTCGTGGTGGCCGACGCCCAATTGTTGCACCAGGTGCTAGACAACTTACTGTCGAATGCCATCAAGTATTCGCCCGCTGGGCGCTCCATCCGGATCGAGTGCCACCCGAACGCCTCGCACCTGCACATTCGGGTTTGCGACCAAGGCCCCGGGCTGACGTCCGCCGATCAGCAACGCCTCTTCGGGCGATTTCAACGGCTGAGCGCCCGCCCCACGGGTGGCGAGTCGTCGCACGGGTTGGGGCTGTCCATCGTCAAGCAGTTTACCGAGGCGATGCACGGCCGGGTATGGTGCGAAAGCATACCCGGACAGGGGGCCACTTTTATCGTATCGTTGCCGCTGGCAGTCTCTGAACCTGCCTGGGCTTAGGCAGCTCCAAGTTTGCGGACAGACCACCGCTCCTGCAGGAGCGGTTTTTTTTTGCTCTGTACCAGCGAGTTACCTCTACAGACAATGTGTTTTGAAGCGTATGGCTGATAATATTTCTTCCTTGTGCAGTAAATAGTGACGTTTTTTCTCGTATTTTGAAAAACAAATACATTTCACTGCCAATAGTACACGCGTACGACCCGTCAAACACTTCTTCTCGCCTGAACGTTTAGTTGTCTGATACCTGCCTAGTAGTCGGGCTGCGGCCCCATACGAATGCGCGCAGTGCCCAGACCGCCAAAGTTTCTCCACCACCCCTTTCGCATGAACAACCACCTTCGCTTGTTAGGATTAGGGGCCGATGCCAGTCCGGCGCAGATTCGCCAAGCCTATCGCCGTCGGGCCTTGCGGGTTCATCCCGATCACAATGCCGATCCCGACGCGGCTGGGCAGTTTCAGGCATTGGAAAAGGCCTACGCGGCCCTTATTCGCCCCCGGCAGGCCATAGAGGCCTACAGCCTGCGGGCCGATCCCCGTTCGCCTGATCCCTACTTTGCCGATTGGCACCGGCGTACGCGGTGGCATAGCCGCGTACAGGCCCGTTCCTATCAGTCCGAAGCCGAGCAGCTACGCCAGTCTTTGCGCAGCAGTTGGTACTACACGCCCGTGCGGCTGGGTACGTACCTTTTCTACGTGCTCTTCATGACCCTGGGCCTCACGGTCAGCCTCTGGCCCATCATCGCTGGGCTGTTGATGCAAAACCTGACCCTGTTGCTGGCCACACCGCTGGCACTGGCGACGGCTTGGGTGTTCTTGCGCGTGGCCGACTTCAAGGAAACGGTGATTGACGTGTATTTTCGGGAATGCAAAACCGCCAAGTAGGTTTTCTGTCCCAAAGCTATCCCTGTTTGCAACTGCCCAACCTGATGTACGAAGTAGCGCTGGTAGATGCCTTTGTGGGCGAACGCGCCCGGGGCAATCCGGCGGGCGTCTGCCTGGTGCCCGCCTGGCCCGACGAAGCAATCCTGCAAGCGATTGCCACCCGGGTCAACCTGTCAGAAACGGCCTTCCTCAAGCCTACGTCGGCCCCCGACACGTATGCGCTGCGGTGGTTTACGCCCGCGTGCGAAGTGGACTTGTGCGGCCACGCCACACTGGCCGCTGCGCACTGGCTACGGACCCAACACCACGCGCCAGCCGACAAGTCCTTCGTTTTTGAAACGCAAAGCGGACACCTGACTGCCCATCCGGAGGGCGATGGTTTTCGGCTCGACTTTCCAGCCGAAATAGCCCGTGCAGGAGTGTCCCCACCCAATTTGCAGGCTGCGCTGGGTGCCTTGCCCGTGGGCGTGGCCCGCAACCGCATGGATTTGCTGGTGGAGGTGGCCGATGCAGCCACGGTGGCTCAGTTGCGGCCCGACCTGCAGGCCCTTGCTCAGTGGGAGGTGCGCGGCGTATTGGTGACCGCCCGCGCCGACGAGCCAGGTACCGATTTTGTGTCGCGCTGCTTTTTTCCGGCCTACGGCGTAGACGAAGATCCGGTGACCGGATCGGCCCATTGCGCCCTGGGGCCCTACTGGGCCGATCGGCTGGGGCGCGCACGGCTGCGGGCGCGGCAGCTTTCGGCTCGGGGCGGCGAGTTGGTCGTAACAGTGGTTGGCGACCGGGTATTGTTGGCCGGAAAGGCCCGGTCGGCTGGCCGAATGTCCGTCGCGCTTGCCTGAAGCCCCTACCTCCTCGACACTAAAAAAAACTCCGAAGGGTGTCTTCGGAGTAGCGTGTAAAGGTGCAGATCAGGTTAGTTCTTGATCACGAGCCGCCGGGTAGATTGCTTGGCACCGTCGGCATAGAGGGTATAGAAATAGATGCCAGAGTTGAACGGACTTACGTCAATACGGAGGCGACTATCGCCAGGTACCAGGGTTACTTCCTTGACCAGCGTACCCAATACATTGTAAATCAAGACTTTGGCATCTTTGGTTTGTGGCGATAGGCGGTAGGTAACAAAGGCCTCGACGGAAGCCGGATTAGGATAAATATCGGCCGAAATCACTTCGTCGCTGGGCAAATGGGGCACGTCGGCAACCGCCACGCGGTGGGCTTGGCTGGGGCGCACCAGGTCGGTACCACCCTCTGCCCGCTGGGCAAAGACCCAGGGCATCAGCGCAAACGAGAGAAGAAGCAGTAACGATGTTTTCATAAGATTACGTATCCATTGCAAAAGTATGTCAATATTAGGATAGTTCCGCTTGCTGGTCTAGTGCAAATCCTATGCCTTTATTACACCTTCCCAAAGAAGGTAAACTTTACATCAGAGCGTGCGCGAGCGCAGGCGAACAGGTGCTTGCGCTGGCGGGTCAGCCCCGGGCGGGTCAGCCGAAGGTCGCTGGCGGATCACACTGGTGCGGGTAGGGCGTTCGGAGCTACGCCACCGAAAACCCTTGAGGCGTCGGTCCGGTTCGCGCAGTTCGTGCGGGGGGATGAAGCGGGCGTCGGGTTGGTTGATAAAAACGATCTCCTGCATCTTGTTTTCGCGCAAGCGCACCAGCATATCGCTGCAGTCCACGCGGTTCATACCCACCAGCACAGAGTCGCCTTCAAGGGCAAAGTAGAGGCTTTGTCCGTTGCCGTCCACCTCGATGCGGCTCAGGTAGTTCTGGTCGTCGAAGTAGGCCACCATGTGGCGGCCTTTCACCTGATTGTAATTCTTGAGGCTGTCGCGCGAGACAATGAAAGAGTTCTGCCGGGTGATCATGCGGTGGATGCGGTTCTGCCGCATCTGTACGCGCACCGTGTCGGCCTGAATCTGATTGCCCTCACTCCAAAGCACGGGGTCTTGGAAGAGGTAGATGAGCGAATCGAGTCGGTCATAGACGAGCGAGTCGCAGCGGCCTTGCAGGTCGGGCCGGAAAATGCGCACCTGCGGATAGGCCAGCAGTTTTTTTTGCGATAGTTGGGGGCGGTCAACGGATACGAGCGTGTCGGCTGCCACGCGGAGCGTATCGCCGCTCATCACGTTGGTCATCAGGCCCCGGCCAAAGACTTGGGCCAGCCCATCCACGCCGTCGTACACCCCGCGGTCGCCCTCAATGGTGAGGCTGTCGCGGCGGGCAATCATCTCTACGTCGCCCCAGGCGCGCCCGTGCCGTCGGGTTTCGTCGTAGATGAGCGAGTCGCCAATGAGGATGTAGTCTTCGTTCTGCACGCGCGCCCGACCCGCAAAGTTCGAGACGGCCGTCACGGTGTTGTATTGCCCGCGCGAGGCTTCGAGCACGCGCCCCTGCGAGACAATGCGCGTCGGGGCGCGGAAAAAGGCCTCTTTCGTGATGGTGCTGTATTCGAGCGTATCCGATTCGAGGCGGTAGGGCGGGTCTTGCCCGACCAATACCACGTTTTCTTTAAAAAAGAGGTATTTGCTGTCGGTTTGGTAGTAACCCTGTTCGCTGGTCAAGGTGCTGCTTTCGTCCACGATAGTGCCCCCGTCGAAATAATAGGCCAGGTCTTGGCCCATATCGAAGTTGAGGTGCTGGGTAGTGAGGGTCATTTTGGGGTCTTGCATCACCACGCGTTCACCGCGCACCTTGGCCATGCGCGTAGCCCCGTCGTACGAAAGCGAGTCGCCCGTCAGCGTGAGGGTATCGCCCTGTACAATACGCACGCGGCCAAAGGCTTCGATGGCATTGCGCTGGGCGTACTGATAGGCCGAGTCGCAGTACATAAGTGCCCCCTGGTGCCGAAAAATCACCTCACCCCGCACCTTGCGGATCTCCACGCCCTGAAAAGTGCCGCCCTCCAGTTCGTTGGCCTGCAAGATCTCAATCTTCTGCCGCGAAACCGTGTCGGCAGGCGCGGGTCGGCTGGCCTGCGCCAAGGCAAAACTGCCCGGCAGACATCCAAAAACCAATAGCCAGTACGTTCGGAACCTAGTCCACATGCAGAGAAGAGGGTAGAGATGCGCGCTAAACCCTTAGCAAAATGTTTGCCCGAGCCGTAATGTCAGATAGGCAACGCGAAATTAACCATAAAATGACGGATACCTTGATAGACCGTTTCCAGGCTTTCATCCGACAACACCAACTGGACCAGCCCGATCGGCCTTGGCTGGTAGCGGTCAGCGGTGGCCTCGACTCGGTAGTGCTGGCCGACCTGCTGCACCAGATCGGCTGGCCGTTTGCCGTGGCGCACGCCCACTTTGGGCTGCGCGGCGCCGACTCGGACGCCGACGAGGCCTTTGTGGGCGAGCTGGCAGCTCGCTACGGCGTGCCCTACTACGTCCGCCGCTTCGACGTGGCGGCCCATCGCCGCCTCCACGGAGGATCGGTGCAGATGGCCGCCCGCACGCTGCGCTATGCCTGGTTCGAGGCTTTGCGCCGGGCCAAAGGCTACGACCGCATTGCGACGGGCCATCACCAGCAAGATGCCCTCGAAACGTTTCTGCTTAACCTGGTGCGGGGCACGGGCCTGGCTGGGCTTGGGGGCTTGGCCCCCCGGCACGGCCACCGGGTGCGGCCCTTGCTGGCCTTCGCCCGAACCGAAATAGCCGACTACGCCGCGGCCCGCGGCCTGACCTGGCGCGAAGATGCCTCTAACCAACGAGACACCTACCGCCGCAACTACCTCCGCCACCACGTAGTGCCGCACCTGCAAGCCCTCAATCCGCAACTGCTGCCCCGCTTTGCCGATACGGCCGAGCAACTGCGGGCGGCGCAACGCCTGTTGAGCCGCACGAGCGAAACCCTCCGGCAGCAGGCCCAGACCACGGTCGGCACCACTACACGTTTCTCAATCCCGGTGCTGCGCCAGCAGGCCGAGCCGGCCTTCTGGCTGGCCCAGTGGTTGCGGCCCTACGGCTTTGGCTACGCGCAAGCCCGGCAGGTGGTGGCGGCCTTCGATCGCCCGCCGGGTCGTCAGTTCTTTTCGGCTACGCACTGCCTGGTCAAAGACCGGACAGCGCTGGTGCTTACGCCCAGGAGCGAAGCCAACCCTGGCACCGACTCGGTGCCCGAACAGCGCATCGCGGCTGGGCAGCCCGGCACTGCCTTTGCCGATCAGCGCCTGTGGCTCGACGAGGTAGCCGTCGGCACGGCCGTGAGCGACAACGCGCACACGGCCTTCTTTGATGCCGATGCCCTGCGTTTTCCGCTCCTGCTACGGCCCTGGCGGCCCGGCGACCGCTTTCGGCCGTTGGGGATGAGCGGACACAAGAAAGTGAGCGACCTGCTGGTCGAGCGCAAAGTGCCCCTTTCGCTCAAGGCTCAGGCGTATGTGCTGCTCAGCGGCGACGACATCGTCTGGGTGATCGGATTGCGCACCTCGGAAGTAGCCCGCATTACGCCGCAAACGCGGCGCATGCTCCGGATGCGCGTGGTGCCATCGAGTTCGGGTTGAGCACGGCGTCCCTGCGGGTTTTTGCGTAGTTTTGTTGCCATTTGTCACTGGCCCCCCCATGCGCAATCCGTTTCGCCGCTCCTACACCATCAAAGAGATGAATTCGTTCCGCTTTTTGCAGCGGCAGTCGCTCTTTGCTGACCTGGATCACGACGAGTTGCACCATTTTTTGCCCTATCTGTATTTGCGCGAATACAAGGCCAACGAAGTGGTATATTTCCGCGACGATCCCAGCCAGGCGCTATACCTGGTCAAGTCTGGTGAGGTGCGCCTCTACATTGACATCGGCGACAAGTTTGAAGACCTGACCACCTGCTGCGAAGCTGAGGTGTTCGGCGAAAACGCCCTGCTGGCAGGCAGCCGCCGTACGGCCAATGCTGTTGCGGTCTCGGCCCTTTGCGAACTCTACGTGATTCCCCAGCCCAACATCCTGCGCATTTTTGAAGAACACGTCGAGATTAAGGCCAAGATGTACGCCGCGCTGGCCTGCATCTACGAGGCGCACACCGTCAATTTGTTTCGTGCTTACCGCTCTTCTTTCGGTTTCTTTGACCTTAGTTCGGCTTTTCCCGAGCGGGAGTCCTGAGGTCTCCAAATTCTGTTCGGAAAATGGCATAGTTGACCGCTGGTGCCTACCTTAGCAGGGCTTTTGCTACCGTAACAAGTGCAATGCGGGGGTTGGTCTGGGCAAGTAGCCAAAGGTTCGCTGCCGGGGCAACTTCTCCGGAACGCAGCCTTTCTGGCAGGGCAAAAGGATTGGTAGTCAATCTTTCTAGGCAGTGAAAAGACTAGGCTCAGATGATTCGCCTGTCGGGAAAGGGCTGCACCAAAAGGGTTGGAAACCCCCGTGGAACGGGAGTCCAGCAGTTCCCTCCCCAGCCGGGGGAGGGGTAGGGAGGGGGTCAACCCGCCACCCAAACACTTTGAAATTTATTCTTACTCACAACTCCAAAAACCAACGAACATGAAAGTAACCGTCGTAGGGGCGGGCAATGTCGGGGCTACGTGCGCCGATGTGCTGGCCTACCGGGAAGTAGCCAACGAAGTAGTGCTGGTGGACATTAAAGAAGGCTTCGCCGAAGGCAAGGCCCTCGACATCTGGCAGAAAGCCCCCATTGACCTGTACGATACCCGTACGGTGGGCGTCACCAACGACTATGCCCGCACCGCGGGCTCCGAGATCGTCGTGATCACCTCGGGCCTGCCCCGCAAGCCGGGCATGAGCCGCGACGACCTGATCAGCACCAACGCGGGCATCGTCAAGAGCGTTACCGAGCAGGTGATCCAGCACTCGCCCGAGGCCATCATCATCGTGGTGTCCAACCCGCTGGACGTCATGACCTACCAGGCCCACCTGACCTCGAAGCTGCCGCGCACCAAGGTGCTGGGCATGGCCGGCATCCTCGACACGGCCCGCTACCGGGCGTTTCTGGCCGAGGCCCTTCACGTATCGCCCAAGGACATTCAGGCCGTGCTGATGGGCGGCCACGGCGACACGATGGTGCCCCTGCCGCGCTACACCACGGTGGGCGGCATTCCCGTCACCGAACTCATTGACGAAGCCAAACTTGACGCCATCGTGGAGCGCACCAAATCGGGCGGCGGCGAGCTGGTCAAGCTGATGGGCACTTCGGCCTGGTACGCCCCCGGCTCGGCGGCGGCCCAGATGGTCGAGGCCATTGCCCGCGACCAGCGGCGCGTGTTCCCGGTCTGTATCAAACTGGAAGGCGAATACGGCATCCACGACTGCTACCTGGGTGCGCCCGTCATTTTGGGTAAGAATGGTGCCGAGCGCATCATCGAGCTGGCCCTCAACGACGCCGAAAAAGAGCTGCTGGAAGTCTCGCGCCAGAAAGTGCGCGAAGTGATGGACGCCCTCGACAAGATGAGCAAAGCCGAGGCCTAAGCCTTCCGAACTGCCCACTCAAAGCCCCTTTCCCTGACCCGGATAGGGGCTTTTTGGTGGGAATGAGAGGCGGACGCACCGCACCGCCCCCAAGCGCCCCCCCGCAAAGCCTGGCGTATCTCACCTCTTTACGCAGTACGTAACCGGACTGCACAGGCCGCCACAGCAGCCGAAAAAGATGTTGTCGCGGCAGCAAGATTTATTGATGGATAAATTGCGAGAAAATATTACATGGATTCACGCGAGCAAGCGGATATTTATTTTTTAAATGATAGGTTTTGTGTCATTTTGATGTGATTTTTTCCCACTTTGTTCGCCCCAGTGACGCTGCCTTATGAAATGCCTTTACTTCCTCCTGGCCCTGGCCCTGCTGTCTAGCTGCCAAAGCGACGACGAAGCCGCGCCCGACTTTGCCACCCAACTGGTCAACACCCGCTGGCAACTCGCTGACCAATTATTTACCGAAAACGGCAACCTGACGTCGGTGTACGCCGACGTGCCCCCTTGCGCCCGGGACGACTGGAAGGAATTTCGCCCCAACCACGAACTGTACTACGACCAGGGTCCACTGCGCTGCGATACGTCCGGCGCCCAAAGCGTTACGGGATCTTGGGCGGTGAGCGGCGATACGCTGCTGACGGGTCAGCTCAACGCGCCCAACACGCCCTCGCACCTCATCACCAGGCTGACGGCCGACACGCTCGTGCTCGAAACCGTGTTGCGTGGCTCCACGGGTCAGGAACGCCTCGTCGAAATTTTTGCCCGTTACTAACCCGTTACTAACTCGTTACCAAAGGTGCCGTCCCCGGGGCCTTGGCCTTTTGCCCGATCCTGGCTTTTTTGCACCCGATGTCCACGACCTCTGCTATGCCTGCCCTCCGCCTCGGCGGCGTCCCCGAACACTTCAATCTGCCCTGGCATGAGGCCATCGCCCGCGGAGACTTTGCCCGGGCGGGCGTGACCGTCCGCTGGACGGACTATCCCGAAGGCACCGGCCGGATGATGGAAGCCCTCGTCCGCGACGAAGCCGACGCCGTGGTGGCCCTCACCGAGGGCATCGTGCGGGCCGCCGCGCAGGGCCAGCCCGTGCGGCTGGTGCAGTGGTACGTCACCTCGCCGTTGCGCTGGGGTCTGCACGTGGGCGCCCAGTCGCCCTTCGGGCAGGTAGCCGACCTGGCGGGCCGCTGCGGGGCGGCCCGCCGCGGAAGGCGGCCCCGATACGCCATCAGCCGCTTTGGCTCGGGTTCGCACCTGATGAGCTACGTGGACGCCCACCAGCGGGGCTGGCCCCTGGCCGACGACCAGATGGTGGTGGTCAACGACCTGGCCGGAGCGCAGCGGGCCCTGACCGACGGCGCGGCCGACGTGTTTCTCTGGGAGCGGTTTACGACCCAGCCGCTGGTGGACGCGGGCGTGTTCCGCCGCCTGGGCGAATGCCCTACGCCCTGGCCCTGCTTTGCGGTGGCGGTGCATGCCGAACGGTGGCCCGCCCAGCGCGCGGCGCTAGGGGCCGTGCTGGACGTCGTGCGCCGAACGACGGCGGCCTTCATGGCCGATGCCGACGCCCCCGCCCGGGTGGCGGCCCGCTACGGCCTGCGGCCCGACGAGGCGGCCGCCTGGTATGCCCAAACCCGCTGGGCCACCGCCCCCGACGTTGGCCCCGACGAGGTGCAGCCCGTGGCCGATGCCCTGGCCCGTCTGCAACTGATTCCCGCCGATTGGCCCGCTGTAGCGGTGCTGGGCTAGGGCCCAAACCGAGCCGCGCCCAAAAATGCGCCCCCGATTAGGGTTTTTCCGATTTGTGTTTTATCATTGCCCCATCCAATCCGGGTCGCTGCTGTCGGCACCGATTGATTTATACAGAAGGAGGGAGAGATCAGGCTCTGCGAACTCCTAGCAACCGCCCTTCGGGGAAAGGTGCTAATTCCTGACCTAAGTTTTAGGGCATATAAATTGGTCATTATGCAAACCCTTGCCGCCGTTTACATTCTTTCGCTTCAGCGCCTTTCCCGTTCCTGTTGTTGTTGTAGCTGTTAGTGCCCGCAAGGAGTGCTGCGGTTTTCTTTGCGAAAGCCCAGCGTGCTTTGCGTAGGTGCCTGTGCGCTTTTCCGGTCGGAAAGGGGCGGAGGTGCCCCGGTACCCGCGCTGGCCAGCGCCGCTACCGGTACGCTACTTACTTAGTTGTTTTCTCCTACTATTTCTTTCTTGTTATGTCTGATTTGAAAAATGCCCGTTTCGAAACCCTGCAACTGCACGCAGGCCAGGAGGTAGATGGTACGACCCAGTCGCGCGCCGTGCCAATCTACCAGACCACTTCCTACAACTTCAAGAATGCCGAGCACGGAGCCAACCTGTTCGCCCTCAAGGAGTTTGGCAACATCTACACCCGCATCATGAACCCGACCAACGACGTGTTCGAGAAGCGGATAGCGGCCCTCGAAGGTGGTGTGGCGGCCCTCTCGACGGCTTCGGGCCAGTCGGCGCAGTTTCTGGCCATTCAGAACCTGGCCCAGGCGGGCGACAACATCGTCTCGACCTCGTTTCTCTATGGCGGCACCTACAACCAGTTTCGGGTCTCTTTCAAGCGCCTGGGCATTGACGTGCGCTTTGCCGACGGCGACAAGGTGGCCAGCTTCGAGAAACTGATTGACGAAAACACCAAAGCCCTCTACCTCGAAACCATCGGCAACCCGGGCTTCAACGTGCCCGACTTCGAGGCCATCGCCCGGCTGGGCGAAAAGCACGGCATCCCCCTGCTGGTGGACAATACCTTCGGGGCGGGCGGCTACTTGTTCCGGCCCATCGAGTACGGGGCGGCCGTGGTGGTAGAATCGGCCACCAAGTGGATCGGCGGCCACGGCAACAGCGTGGGCGGCGTGATCGTGGATAGCGGCCAGTTCGACTGGGGCAACGGCAAGTTTCCGCAGTTTACCGAGCCTTCGGAGGGCTACCACGGCCTGCGCTTCTGGGAAGTATTCGGACCCAACGGGCCTTTCGGCAACATTGCCTTCATCATCCGCGCCCGCGTGGAGGGCCTGCGCGACTACGGCCCGGCCCTGAGTCCGTTCAACAGTTTTTTGCTCTTGCAGGGCCTCGAAACGCTTTCGCTGCGCGTAGATCGGCACGTCGAGAATGCGCTGGCCCTGGCCCAGTGGCTCGAGCAGCAGGACATTGTCGAAAGCGTCAACTACCCGGGTCTGCCCAGCAGCCCCTACCACCAACTGGCCAAAAAATACTTCAAGCGGGGTTTTGGCGGGGTGCTTTCGTTCCGCGTGAAGGGTGGCAAGGCGCAAGCGGCCACCGTGGTAGATTCCCTGCAACTGGTCAGTCACCTGGCCAACGTGGGCGATGCCAAAACGCTGATCATCCACCCGGCCACCACCACCCACCAGCAGCTCAGCGAGCAGGCGCAGGCGGCCTCGGGCGTGCACCCGGCGCAGTTGCGCGTGTCGGTGGGTATCGAACACCTCGACGACATCAAGGCCGATTTCGAGCAGGCTTTTGCCAAGGCAACCACCCTCGAACCGGCCCTCTGAAGGCTTTTCTGGATTACTTCATAGTTTGCGTGGCGATGGGGCTTCCCCATCGCTACCTTTGTTTATAATCCTCGTGCCTTTGCGCTATACCTCCGAAATCCCCTTGTCTCTCGAATCGGGGGCCACGCTGCCCGCCTGGCAACTTGCCTACACCACCTACGGCACCCGCCAGCCCGACGACGGCAACGTGGTCTGGATTTGCCACGCCCTGACGGCCAACGCCGATCCGGCGGCCTGGTGGCCGGGCATGGTGGGCCCGGGCAAGTACTTCGATCCGGTCCGTCATTTTATCATTTGCGCCAACGTGATCGGCTCTTGCTACGGCTCCACGGGGCCGCTGTCGGACAATCCCGCCACGGCCCAACCGTACTACCACGATTTTCCGCCGCTGACGCCCCGCGACGCGGCCCGGGCGCTGGAGCACCTGCGCCAGCACCTGGGCATTGCCCGCGTGGAGATGCTGGTGGGGGCTTCGCTGGGCGGCCAGTACGCGCTGGAGTGGGCCATTGCCTGTCCGGAAGCCTTCGAAAACCTGTTGCTGATGGCCACCAACGCCCGGCACTCGCCCTGGGGCATTGCCTGCAACGAGGCCCAGCGCATGGCCATCGCGGCCGACGGCACTTGGGCGGACGCTTCGCCCACGGCGGGGCTGGCCGGCATGCGGGCAGCCCGGGCCATGGCCCTGCTGACCTACCGCAGCTACGACGCCTACGGCCGCACGCAAGACGGCCCCGCCGACGGCTACCGCACCGACTTCCGGGCCAGTACCTACCAACGTTACCAGGGCGAAAAGCTGGCGCGGCGCTTCAACGCCTTCAGCTACTGGACGCTCTCGCGGATGATGGACGCCCACGACGTGGGGCGGGCGCGGGGGGGCGTCACGGCCGCCCTGGCGCGCGTGCGGGCCCGGACGCTGGCCATCGGCATTCGCAGCGACGGGCTGTTTCCGGTCAGCGAACAGCAGCTGCTGGCCGGGGCCGTCCCCGACGGTCAGTACGTCGAAATAGACTCGCCCTATGGTCACGATGGTTTCCTCATCGAGGCCGATACGCTCACGCAGTGCCTGCGGGCCTGGGAGCGCGGTGGGCGGATTTTCTGTTGAAAAAATATTCGTCTATCCATTAGAAAATCATTTCCCCGAGTAGTGTGTATAAAAATGAAAAAAGCTATCAAGATCGGACTCTTTGGCTTTGGCTGCGTGGGCCAGGGGCTCTACGATGTGTTGCACAACGCCCCGGGCTTTCGGGCCGAGATTGTTCGCATTGTGGTCAAGAACCGCGACAAACCGCGTAAGCTGCCCGCTGATCGTTTTGCCTACACGCCCGACGCCATCCTCGATCACCCCGACATCAATTTGGTGGTGGAGCTGATTGACGACCCTGAGGCGGCCTATCGGTTGGTGAAGGCAGCCTTACAGCGCGGCAAAAACGTGGTGACGGCCAACAAGAAAATGCTGGCCCTCCACCTGGAAGAGCTCGTTGACCTGCAAGCCCAAACGGGGACGGCCCTGCTCTACGAAGCGGCTTGTTGCGGCAGCATCCCCATCATCCGCACCCTCGAAGAATACTACAACCACGAGTTGCTCCACGCTTTCAGCGGGATTTTTAACGGTTCATCCAACTACATCCTGACCAAGATATTCGAGGAAGGCTTGCCCTACGCCGAGGCCCTGGCGCAGGCTCAGCAACTAGGCTTTGCCGAGTCGGACCCGACACTGGACGTAGGGGGGTTCGACGCAACCTACAAGCTCTGCATCCTGACGGCCCACGCCTACGGGCTGTTTGTGCAGCCCGACGAGGTGCTCCGCTTCGGCATTGCCCACCTGGGCGCCGACGACGTGCAGTACGCCCGCGAAAAAGGCTACCGGATCAAGCTCGTTTGTCAGAGCCATAAGCTCGATGACCAGCGCGTGGCTCTGACGGTGATGCCGCAGTTTGTCCGGCCCGACAGCTTGCTCTACCAGATCGAAAACGAGTACAACGGCGTGGTGGTGGAGGCAGCATTTTCGGAGAAGCAGTTTTTTCAGGGCAAGGGGGCGGGGGGGCACCCCACGGGGTCGGCGGTGCTGTCGGACATTGCGGCTTGCAGCTACAACTATCACTACGAATACAAAAAGCGCAGCCAGCGCCCCGAAAATTTCCACCACAGCCAAGCCGTCGAGTTGGAGGTGTACATCAGCGCTGACCGCGAAGCCGACCTCGAAGACCTGCCCGGGCTAGACGTGCGCGAGCGGTACATGAGCGCTACGCGCCACTACCTGATTGCGGGCGTCCGGTACGAAACGCTGCTAGCCTTGCAACCCCAACTGACCGCTCGGGGCTTGTTTGTGGCCTGCACCCCGACGGCACCCGTGGCCCTGCCCGTAGCGGCATCGGCGGCCGTGGCGCGTGCTTGAAAAAGATAGTTTTTCGGTCGGGCGGATTTTGCCAAATTGCAGCCCAACCATCCGTGATATGCACTCCCCACCGCGTCTGGCCCCTACGCCGCTGCTGACGTATCACGGGCCTTTGTATCCGTACCACCTCGAACCGCTGCTGACATTGCTGCGGGCCAACGTCCCCGCTGCTTCGGCGGGCGTAGGCCCCGTGCAGCAATTTTTACGGGCTTTGTTGCATTACTGCCGAGCCTGGCCTTCGGCCCATACGCGCAACCGCGTCCAGTGCCTTGTCGTCTGGCGAGAAGGGGTGGGCAAACCCTCTGGGCATTCGGCTGAAACGGACAACGATCGGCAAACTGTGGTGCAGGCCCTGTGTACCCTTACGGCGCAGGCGGAGAATGACTTGCGCATTTTTGAAAAAACCCTGCCCCTGTCGCCCGCCGAGCTGGTGTCTTGCCTGCGTCATTACACCGCCACCCACGACAGCCAGGCCGAATGGCTGCAACTGTGCCTGGCCGCGGGCGATAGCTTCCGGTGGTTTCGCGAGTCAATGGGCATCACGCTGGTGTGCCGCTATCCGGACTAAACTGACCCCGGTGGTCGTTTTATTCGTATCAGTCGCCAAAACCTCTTTGCCAAACGATTCTATGAAAAAAGTCCTGTATGTATTGCTGGGCCTGCTGGTGCTGCTGCTGTTGGCCGTGGCCCTGGTGCCCGTGTTGTTCAAAGACCAGATAAAAGCCCGGGTGGACGCCGAACTGGCCAACGCCGTCAATGCCGACGTGTACTACGACGCCCGCGACTTCCGCCTGAGCTTGTTTCGCCGCTTCCCCAACCTTTCGGTGGGGCTGCGCGATTTTGGCGTGGTGGGACGCGACCTCTTTCTGGGCGATACGCTCGTGTCGGTGCAAAACTTCGAGGTGACCGTCAACCTTTTTAGCCTGTTTGGGGACAAGATCATCGTTAACGGCATTGTGCTCGACGAGCCGCGCATCTTCGCCGAGGTGCTCTCCGACGGGCGGGCCAGTTGGGACATCGCCATCGCCGATACCACCGGGGCCGACACCACCGTGGCGGGCGAGCCTACGGAGTTTGCCGTACAGATCAAAAACTGGGAAATCAACAACGGCGAGGTGATCTATACCGACGCCACGCTGCCCATGTACGCCCACCTGATGGGACTCGACCACCGGGGCAGCGGCGACTTTACGCAGGACGTCTTTGACCTGACTACCCGCACCGATGTGGCCTACGTGGTGGTGGAATATGACACCGTCAAATACCTGAACGGCGTCCGCTTCCGGGGCGACGTCACGCTGGAGATGAACTTGCCCCAGTCGCGCTATACTTTCAAGGACAACCAGTTTCGCCTCAACGAGTTTGCCTTTGGCTTCGACGGCACGGTGGCCATGCCTGCCGAGGCCATTGACCTGGACCTGACCTTCGCCGCCCGCGAAACGGAATTTAAGAACGTGCTTTCGCTTGTGCCGGGCGTCTATACGGCTGACTACGACCGCCTGCGCACCAGCGGCTCGCTGGCCTTCGAGGGCTTTGCCAAGGGTGCCTACAGCGACAGCCTCCAGACCTTGCCCGCTTTTGGGCTGAAATTGCTGGTCAACGACGGGATGTTCCAGTACCCGGATCTGCCCAAAACCGTGTCGGACGTGCAGGTGGACATGGAAGTAAACAGCCCCGGCGATCTGAGCCAGTTGCTGGTGGACTTGCGCCGCTTCGACCTGAAGCTGGGCGACGACCCCGTGCGGGCCAGAGCCCGCGTACAGGGACTTGATCCTTACGAATTGGACGCCGAGGTGGACGCGCGCCTCAACCTGGGCGAACTGACCCAGGCTTTTCCGCTCGAAGGCACGGCCCTGCGCGGCCTGTTCAGCCTGACGGCCACGGCCAAAGGCACCTACAGCGACAGCTTGCAGCAGCTTCCGGCCATCCGGGCCGACATGCGTTTGCAAAATGGCTACGTCAAGAGTGACGATTTTCCGGCAGCCCTCGAAAACGTGGCCATGCGGGCCGAAGTAGTGGGTGAAGGCTCGATGGCCTCTACGCGGTTCAACATGCCCGAACTAAACCTGACCCTCGACGGCGAGACGTTTACGGGCCGGGCCTACGTCGAGAACTTCGACGACATGGCCTACGACGTGGCCTTCAAGGGCCTGATTGACTTGGAGAAAATGACCAAAATCTTCCCCCTCGAAGGCATGACCCTGCGCGGACGCATTCAGGCGGACATAGAGGCCAAGGGCAAGATGTCGGACGTCGAAGCCGAGCGTTACGACCAGCTCGCCAACAGTGGCTCGGCTTTTATTCGTGACCTAGAGTTTGCCAGCGCCGACGTGCCGCAAGGCGTACGCATCACCAGGGCCGACTTCAACTTTGATCCGCAGCGGATGCAGGTCAGCGACTACCAGGGATTTTTGGGCCGCAGCGACGTGCAGCTAGACGGCTTTGTGGCCAACTACATGGGCTATTTGTTTCGCGAAAACCAGACTTTGCGCGGCCGCCTCGACTTTCGCTCCCGGCAGTTCGATGTCAACGAATGGATGACCAGCGACACCACCGCCACCACTACCGATACGGCCTCGGCACCAATGGAGGTGGTCGAAATTCCCCGCAACGTGGACTTTACGCTGGCGGCCAATATCGGGCAGGTGCTCTACGACAACCTGCAGCTCGACAACCTGAGCGGCAACGTAGTAGTGCGCGACGGCACCGTTCGCCTCGACGGGCTATCGTTCGGTACCTTGGGCGGCACCATCGGGATGAACGGCACCTACGACCCCCGCAACCTGGCCGAGCCGCGCTTCGACTTCGACCTCGACATGCGCGATTTGGGCATCCGCGAGTCGTTTGCGGCCTTCAACACCGTGCAGGCACTGGCTCCGGTGGCGGGCAAGATGGCCGGCACCTTCTCGACGCAGTTCAAACTCGCTGGCCAACTCGACCAGGCCATGGCGCCCGTGCTGAGCACCCTTACGGGAGGGGGGCTGATCCGCATCTTGCAGGCGACGCTCGAAAACTTTACGCTGGCCAACAAGATCAACGGCGTGACGCGCCTCAATGCCCCGACCAGCCTGAGCTTCCGCGACGTGCGCATCCAGGCCCAGGTTCGGGAGGGGCGGGCATTCTTCGATCCCTTCGATTTGCCGCTGGGCAGCAACACCACCCTTACGATGGGCGGCAGCCAGGGCTTGGACGGCACTCTCGACTACACGGCTCGCCTTGATGTGCCCACCGGGCAAGTAGGTGCCGCCGTGACCAGCGCGCTTTCCAGTTTCTTGGGTGGGGGCAATGTGCCCTCGGCCAATCGAATGCAGCTCAACCTGGGCGTGGGCGGTACGCACGACGACCCCCAGGTACGGGTGCTGGGCGTGGGTACCGACGGCACGGGCGAGGGTGGCGTGCGCGGTGCCATCACTGACCGGGTGGACGACGTCCGTCAGCAAGCCACCGACGAAGCCGAGCGCCTGCGCCAGGAGGCTGAAGAGCGCATTCGGCAGGAGGCTGCCCGCGCGCAACAAGAGGCCGAAGAGCGCGCCCGTGCCGAGGCCGAGCGCATCCGGCGCGAAGCCGAAGAACGCGCCCGCCGCGAAGCCGAGGAGGCTCGCCAGCGCCTGCGCGACCGCCTGCCGTCGTTTCCCCGATAACCGTACAGAATGCAAAAAGCCTGGTCGTCTTGTGACGGCCAGGCTTTTTTGTGAGCACGTGTTCAGGCTACCAGCGCGTCAATATCGCGGGCCAATTTTCGGTCTTTGTCGGTGATGGTGTTGCCCGCGTCGTGGGTAGTAAGTTCGAAAGAAACCTTATTATAGACATTGCTCCACCACGGGTGATGGTCGACCTTTTCGGCCAGAATGGCCACGCGGGTCATGAAGGCGAAGGCTTCGCTAAAGTCCTTGAATTCGAAGGTTCTGGTGAGTTTGTTGTCGGTTTCTTGCCACATGGTTTGACGCGTTTTTTTACTCCTACGCAAATTGTAAGGAGTAGTTGAAAGCTGTGATCTTAAATATTATCAAAAAATAAACAAATATAATGAAAATTTAAAAACACCATTTTATCACTATTTTTTTCATTGTTAAAAATATTTTTTTATTTAAAGGTAACTCTCATCGAGGTAAATTTTAACACTTTATCAATCTTGTAGTAGAATTTTTTTCTAAAAATCGCGCTTTTTTTGGTAATCAACCCACGCCACACGTTTGCCGATGGGGATACTTTTTTCGTGGCTTTTTGCGGAGAACAGAAAAGAAATAACTTGTGAACTGATTCTCTTCATTATCATCTGTTAACCTAACATGGCTTTATGAAAAAGTATTACTGGTGGGGATGGCTCGGGGTGCTGCTACTCGGCACA
>DAIRSZ010000013.1:0-26056 GCA_036804165.1 Catalimonadaceae bacterium
CATCGGGATCGTCCGTGCGCAAGCTGTAGAAGCCACTGGCATCGGTGACGGTGCCTTGACTGCTATTCTTAATTGAAATTTGCACTCCCGGCAAGGGCTGTTGAGCCTGGTCGGTGACGCGCCCTGAAACGGTCTGGTCTTGCGCCTGGGCCAAACTGGCCAGCCACAGGAAGGCGAATAATGGTAGCCAGTGTCTGCCGAGACTTAGCACAATGTAGTGGTGGGGCATAGTAGAAAACGAGTAGGTGATGAAAACAAAATGAGCCGAAGAACACCCCCGGTATTGATGTAGATAGAATGTAGGCGATGGCAATGATCCATGCGCACGGCAGGAGGCAAAAAAATTGCGTCTGAAGCCCGAAAGCCGCATTCACATCGGGGTGCTTTTCACACTTAAAAAACAGGCTTTGTTGCCTTTTTAGGCCATTATCTAGCAATTGATATTCGGTTATCCCTGAATAAAGACAAGATGCTAACGGGCTGATTTTCAGACAATAACCAGGCCCACTGTGCAGACCCGATGCCCAACCATTGTAGCACCTTTTGCAAAGCCCACTATTGATCGGACGAACAGCCGCCCGCCGTTCTATTTACCGGAATTACGCCAAACCCGGTGCACCTCCGAGAACTACCCACTGGTCTTCGGAAGTGTCACTGCGGGGCTGAATGCGCATAGCGCCTGTTTTGAGCGGACAGAAAAAGCCTATGCTTTCGTGATTCTTTTGTGACACCCTCCGGCCACCTTTGGATCAAACAAAACATGATCCTTATGCAACGCTTGATCTTTCTGAGTACTATCTTCTTGAGCCTGAGCCTGCTGGCCTGCAACGACGACGACGACAACCAGACCCCCCAGGTGATTGACAGCACCCAGCCCGTAGGTGCTTTCTCGGCCCAGCGCAGCGGCACCTTCGTGGCCGAAAACGGCACGGGCAGCCGGGGCATGGCCCAGCTCGGCACCGACACCGAAGGCAAGCAGTTTTTGCGCTTCGGCAGCGACTTCTTCACGCCCCTTGCCACGGGCACGGTCACGGTCTATTTGTCCACGTCCAGCGCCAACCTCAACGAGGTGTTCGACCCGGCCAACGGCAACCCGAACCTGATCCTGGTGGGACCCGTGCGCCGCGAAGGCGAAAGTTTCTTTCGCGTAGAACCTGCCGCTGCCGCGCGCTTCACGCACGTGATCCTCTGGTGTGGTTCGGCGGGCATTCCTTTTGGCAATGCCGCGTTGCAGTAGGCTACTGCGCAACTGCGCAGGTCATTTGCTCCGCAGGGGTGCGCTGGCATGTGCCCTGGCTTGGCTACCACTGGCCGTGAAGGCTCAGGGTGGTTGGACGCAGGAAAAAGGCAATGGCTTTTTTCAGCTCAGCTACCTGACCTTCGCCTCCGACCGCTACTTCAACCTCGACGGCGACGCGCTGCGGACGCAGACCTTTCGGCAGCAAGCCTGGTTGTTCTACGGCGAATATGGCCTCACGCCCCGGCTGACCACCATTGTACACGCCCCCCTCTGGCTGACCAACCGATTCGAGACTACGGAAGCCGTGTCGGGCATTGGCGATCTGCGCTGGGAATGGAAGTATGCCCTACTGACCAAAAAAATTCGGGTGGCCGCCAGTGTGGCCCCCGAATTTCCTACGGCCCGCGCCAATAATTTTGCCCAGAGCCGACAGAACACCTTCGAGCAGATCAACCTGCCGACGGGCGACGGGGAGTTCAACGTCTGGACGACGCTGGCCGCTTCGACTGCCGCCGAAAACCTACCGTGCTACGCTTCCGTCTTTGTGGCCCACAATTATCGGACTGCCTACCGGGGGGTGTCGTTTCGCGATCAGTTGCGCACCGGGGCCGAGGTGGGCTATCGGGTAGGCGGTCGCCTGTGGATACAAGGCCGCCTGCTGACGCAATCTTCGCTCGGGCGCCCTGATGTCGCCGTGGAGTTCATCCGGGGCGATGGCACCGAGTTTACCAGCTTTGGGCTGGGCAGCAGCTACCGGGTGGTCGGCCCATGGCACGTATCGGCCCAATATCGCGACTATACCGACCTGATAATCGGGCGCAAAAACCTTTACTCAGCTGGTATCTGGACGTTTGGTGTCCACTACGAACACCAACGTTCGGCCCGCTAGTATCCGAAATTCTTATGCACGCCTTCAACCTCACAAAAGCCATGACTTTCAAGGTATTCGTGCTGCTGGCTTGTCTGACCGGCCTGGCTGCGGCAGCCGCCCGCGGGCCTGCCCAGCCGCCGTCGCACCAGCTATGGGATCGCCTGCTGGGGCAGCACGTGCACCCCGACGGCAAAGTGGACTACGCCGCCTGGCAGGCCGACAGCACCGCCCTCAATGCCTATTTGGCCCAACTGCGGGCGCACCCACCCGCGCCGTCGTGGTCGGAGGCCGAGCAGTTGGCCTATTGGCTCAATGCCTACAATGCCTTCACGGTGCAACTGGTGCTGCGCCATTACCCGCTCAGCAGCATCAAAAACGTGCCGACCGGAAAAGCGGCTTCTCCCTGGGACATTCCTTTTGTCCAGATCAGCGATCAATATTACACCCTCAATGAAATTGAAAATGAGGTGATTCGGCCGCAGTTTCAAGAGCCCCGCATTCATTTTGCCTTGGTGTGTGCCGCCCGCAGTTGCCCAATTTTGTGGCCAGAGGCCTACGCCGCGCCCCGCCTGGAAGCGCAGCTTGACCGCGCCGCCCGCCAGTTTGTCAACGACCCGGTGCGCAATGGGCTGACGCGGCAGCCGCCCCAGTTTTCGGCGTTGTTCGAGTGGTATGCCCCCGACTTCACGCGCACCACCACGCTGATCGGCTACCTCGATCAGTACGCCACCCAACCCCTGCCACCCCACACTCAACTCCGTTACCTGGCCTACGACTGGCGCCTCAACGACCGCTAGTCAGCCGCTGGTGCAGGGCAGCCAAAACGAAAATGTCGTGCCGACACCGGGCTGGCTGGATGCTTGCAGGTCGCTCTGGTGCAGCTCCAGAATTTTTTTGGCAATGGCCAGCCCCAGGCCTAGCCCCGGCGTAACGCGCTGGCGCACCTGGTCGCTGCGGTAGAAGCGGTCGAAAATGTGGGGCAGGTCGGTGGATGAAATACCTTTGCCCGTGTCCGACACGCTTACCCAAAGACCTTGGGCAGGGGCCGTCTGCACGCACACGGACACCTCGCCGCCGGCCGGGGTGTATTCGATGGCGTTGGCAATCAGGTTTTGCAATACGCGCTCGATCAGCCCAATGTCGCCCAGGGCGAAGGGGCAATTGTGGGCCGCCACGGGCAACAACTGCACCTGACGCGCCCGCGCCGTCGGCTCAAACTGCACCAGAATGTCCTGCGCCAGTTCGGCCACCGAAAAGACCTCAGACTGCGGAGTCACTTGCCGGGCCTCGAGCTTGGAAAGCTCGAACAGCTCGCCCACCAGGCGGCGCAACCGGTGCGTGTTTTTGTGGATCGTACGCAGATAACCCTTTTTTTCTTCTTCGCTGAGCAGGTGCTCGCGCAGCAGGATCGTTTCGAGGTAGCCTTCGATCGAGGCCAGCGGCGTGCGCAAATCGTGCGAGATATTGGCCACCAATTCGCGCCGCAATTGGTCGTTGTTGCGCAGGGCCTGCAGGGCTTCTTCTATCTGCGTAGTCATGGCGTTGAAGGCCGCGCCGAGTTCGGCCAGTTCGTCGCCTGAGTCAATGTGCACGCGCACACTCAGGTCGCCCGCTTGCAGGCGCTCGACGGCCTGCATCAGGCGGCCGAGGTTGCGGTTCAATACGGCCATCAGCAACAGGCCCGCCAGCAGCGTGGCGGCCAGGGCCAGCAACAGTCCCTGACCCAGCAGCCGCGCCACAAAGTTGCGTTGCGAGGTGGCCCGCGCCGAGCCGTGCGCTTGTCCGTTACCCAGCACCACGTAGAGGTAGCAATGGGGCTGCTGGCGATGGTTGAGCAGCAGCGCCGCCGAAAATACCTTGGGCCGATCGGGTTCGCGCGGGTCGTCGCCCCAAATGGGTAGCCGGGGCGAAGCCCGCAATAGCTGGCGAATGGGCGCCACGTCCACCCGTGGCTGGCGAATTTCGTCGGGCGCCGCCGAAGCCCCGAGCATTTCGCCTTCTAGCCCCACCAGATAGAGTTTGATGTTGGGATTGATCACCATGGCCGCCCCGAAGAGTTGCTCGATGGTGGGCGGCGCGATGGCATTGGTAGCCGAATCAATGTTCATTTCGCGGGCGATGGACGCGGCTAGTGTCAGGTTGGTGCGCTGCTCGGTTTCGGCCAGATAGTCGTCGGTGCTGCGCAGCACGGCCAGGGTGCCCACCGTGCCCACCGTGCCTAGCAACAGCACAAAAATGAGCGATAGCTTCGCTTGCAAAGGCAGGCGCAGGGCGGGGCGGGGGCGCATGGGATCGGTGGTTAATCTCAGTCGAGCTGGTCGTTAAATTTATACCCAATTCCCCACACGGTCAGGATGTACTGCGGGTGGCCCGAGTCCTGCTCGATCTTCATCCGCAGGCGATTGATGTGCGAATTGACCGTGTGCGCGTAGCCCTGAAAAGAATAGCCCCACACCAGGTCGAGCAGGTCGCCCCGTTTGTAGATACGGCCGGGGTGGCGCATGAACAGGTTGAGCAACTCGAACTCCTTGACGGTCAGCTCGATGTCGCGCCGATCGAGGCTGACGCGGTGGCGGGCCACGTCCAGCATCAGTCCGCCGCGCACCACCCGGCTGGCCTCTCCCACGAAGGGGGCCTCTTCGGGGCTGTAGCGCCGCAGCCGCGCCTTGACGCGGGCCAGCAACTCGTTGACGCCAAAGGGCTTGGTGATGTAGTCGTCGGCACCCAGGTTGAGGGCCAGCACCTTTTCGATCTCCTCGGTACGGGAGGTGAGCATCAGCACAGGGGTGGACACCTGGGCCTGCCGGAGACGTCGGCATATTTCCAGCCCGTCGAGGCGGGGCAGCATGATGTCGAGGATGATCACGTCGTGGCAATTGTCCAGGGCGCGGGCCAGGCCGTCCAGCCCGTTGGTCACAATTTCGGCTTGGCAATCAATGTCTCGGAGATTGATGGCCACCAAACTGGCAATGTCCGGATCGTCTTCGATCACCAAGGCTTTTTTCATGGCAGGAGGCACGTCAGAGGGCGTCGAAAGCCCGGATCAGGATACTTTT
Source organism: Catalimonadaceae bacterium (assembly GCA_036804165.1). Taxonomy (GTDB): domain Bacteria; phylum Bacteroidota; class Bacteroidia; order Cytophagales; family Flexibacteraceae; genus DAIMZG01. The sequence goes on from DAIRSZ010000013.1 coordinate 5,168, forward strand.
TCGGTTGTAGGTAATGATACCCCTTTTCTCCAGTTCGTTGAAGATGCCCGTCACCGTCTGGCGCGAAGTGGCCGTGGCCTTGCCAATGTCGTCGTGGGTAAGGCCCAGGGCCAGGTAGATCTCGTGCCCCACGCGGCGGCCGTGCCGTTGGGCCTGCTCGCGCAGAAAGTAGCGGATGCGGTGGTCGGCATCCACGAACGAGAGCCGCTCGAGGCGCCGCTGCAACCGTTGCAACCGTTGGCCCAGCAAGGTGACCATCCGGAGGCTAAAGCTCGGGTTCTGGGCCATCAGGGCGTGCAACACTTCCAGGCGAATGCTGCTCAGCAGGCAATCGTCGAGGGCCGTGGCCGTGTCTTCCCGGTGCCGGGTGTTCACCAGCGCGGCCTCGCCGAAGGTTTCTCCTTCCCGCACGATGTCCATGATCACCTCGCGCCCGTTGCCCGCATAGCGTGAGCACTTGACCAATCCCCGCTGCAATACAAATAGTTGCGCCACCGGATCGCCCACAAAGTAGGCAAATTGGTGCTTGGCCACGCGCAAACTTCGGCTATGCTCGGCCACCAGGGCCCTTTCGGCGTCGGTCAGGACGCCAAACAAATCGTGTTTTTCTAGAAAGGTGGTCTTGCTCGTCAGGGTCGTGTACATGGAGAATAAAATGCTAGGGCTGCGCCGATAAAATCCTCCGCGCGTGGCCGTATAAGGAAGATGGGAGCAAAATCCGCTTTTATGGCCGCGTAAGTATCACGAAAAAGTAAAATCGGCCAACGGCCCTTTCGTCAGATGCGTGAAGCCACCGGCCGCCGCCCGTTGCGGGCAAATGTCTGCTTACTGACTTCTCCGCCTTGGGCTGGCACCTACCTTACCGAAAAAACTGCCCGATGCTGCGTATCACCCTCCTTGCTGGCTGCCTGGGCGCCCTCGTCTGTTCAGCCTCTGGCCAGACGCCCCCCTCCTCCGACCGGGAAATCAACGTGTTTACGGGCGGCCTTTTCATGGGCAGTCGGCAGTGGGAAATAAAAATTTACAACAATTTATATACACAGCGCGAGCCGCAGTTCGACAACAGCCAGCGGCGCAGTTCCTTCAACACTTCGTTTCTGCAACTCACCCTGGGCAGTGCTGCCAACGTCAACGTGGGCTTCGACGTGCTCTACCGCTCCAACGTCACGCAGGATCGGGGCACGGCCTCGCCGTTTCGGGTGTTTGAGTTTATGCGTGGCCAAGAGGCCAACCGCGTGATGGGCAACGACTTCGAAACGAGCTTTCAGCACGGCCTCACGCACCTGGGGCCGCGGGTGCGCGTCAAGCCCCTACCCAACCAGCGCTTTACGCTGCAACAAGCCGTCTATGCCCCCACCGGGCAACTCAACGAGGCCTGGATCGTCAATACTGACCTTTTCTACGAATACCTCTACCGCGGTCGGTACATGATTTTCGGCGATTTGGGCCTCTGGTACCCCATCGGGGGCGATCCTTTTCCCTACCTGCGGGTGTTTGCCGGCACGTTGCTCTGGCAACGCTTGGGGCCATTCGCGATGGTCAATCTGCCCTACGAACTGGGGGCTGGCGCAAAGGTTTTTATCACCCCCAAGCTGGAATTGGAAGTAATGTACACCTACTGGCTGCCGCTGGCTTTCCTCGTCGAAGACCGCCGACCGCGCTCCATCAACTTCGGTGTGCGCGTCACTAATTTCAACAATTTCTGAACACCGCACCACGGCCCAGCCACGTCGGGCCTGCACTTTTGGGCGGCCTATGCGGGCGAGAAGCGGCCTACGGATCGAACCGGATGACAATCCTTTGCTCGGCTTGGTCGAGCTGAAAGCGGGCTTTTTCGAACGAAGGCGGACCAAACCGTCCTTTGGCTCCGTTGGAGGCCGCCGTAGGCTCGGTGGGAATGCCAAAGGCGTTGTTGTCGAGTTGGCCGTTGCCGTTGCGGTCGTAATAGGCCGCCACGGCGTAGGTGCCCTTGGGCAAATCGCGAAACACGACCGTACTCTTGCCTTCTGCTACAAATGCCGACAGGCACTGCCGCGCCTTTTCCGGCGCAGCGGGGAACCCTTCGGCTCGTTCGTACAAACAGGCGTGGCACTTGCCGCGCCCGTCCTTAGCGTTCTCTAGCACTACTTGCAGCATGTGCTTCGATTGAGATTGGGCCTGTGCCCACGATCCGGCCGCCACCAGCAGCCCGGCCATCCATAGTCGTTTCATCTTGGTAGAGAATGAATTGGTGAAGTTGATCTGTCTGAAAATAGGAACAGGCAAGAAACAACATTGTTTAACAAAAAAGTTAATACTTCTATTTTTTCTTTTCCTTCGTCGGTCTTTCTGCTTTCGGAGCTGGTTTCGTGGTCACACCAACCTAAAAAGTTACGGCCAATGGCGCAGCCCTTTTCCATTTTTGACCGTATGGAAACAGAGTATCCGCAAAATCGGCAACTTTTACGGCCCTGGCGGGTGCCTTACTTCTTTTTTCAAACGCCTCAACTGCGCCTGACTCCTGCCCCACGCTTTCCGCACTCACCGCGTCGTTGTGCCCAACGGCTCCGTAGTCGCACGTCTTACGCATGAATTTTCGATCTTTTTCTCCGCTGCTTTCGCCGGCCGATCCCGGTGCGCTGGCCGCCGTGCCCAGCCCACCGTTGCCCCCGAACCAGTCAGTGGCCGAGGTGCCTTTTTGCCGGGCCGACTTTGGCGACAGCTTTTTGTGGGGGTCGGCCGTATCGGCCTTTCAGGTAGAAGGCGCCCCGCAGGCCGATGGCAAGGGCGAGTCGGTCTGGGATCGGTTCGTCCACACCAAAGGCAAGGTGCGTCGGGGTGCCACCGCCCGCCACGCCTGCGATTTCTACCACCGCTACCCGCAGGATCTGCGCCTGGCCCGACAGCTCGGGCTTCAGCATTTTCGCTTCTCCATCGCCTGGACGCGCCTTTTTCCTCAGGGCACTGGCGCCTTCAACCAGCGCGGCCTGGACTACTATAACCGACTGGTTGATACTTGCCTGGAAAATGGGCTTCGGCCGTGGGTGACCCTCTATCACTGGGACTTGCCTCAGGCCCTCGAAGACCGGGGCGGCTGGACCAACCGGGATATGCTCGGCTGGTTTTCGGACTATGCCGCCGCCTGTGCTCACCACCTTGGCGACCGGGTTCACGATTGGCTGGTGCTCAACGAGCCGAGTGCCTTTGTGGGTTTTGGCTACGGCACGGGCTATCACGCGCCGGGCCGGGCGAGCATCCTCGACTTCCTGAAAGCAGCCCACCACGCGGTATTGTGCCAGGCCGAAGGGGGGCGCGTGCTGCGCGACTTTTTGCCGCAAGCCCGCATTGGCACTTCGTTCGCCACGTTTGCGCTGGCGCCCCACCGCGACCTGCCCCGCGACGTGGCCGCCGTGCGCCGCGTGGACGCCCTGCTCAACCGCCTCTACGTAGAGCCTGCCCTGGGCATGGGCTATCCCTACGACGGCTTCACGGCCCTGCGCAGCCTCGAAGCATTCATGCAGCCCGGCGACGAAGACCGCATGGTGTTCGACTTCGACTTTATCGGCGTGCAATATTATTGTCGGCTGGTGTTCAAGTTCAGCCTTTTTCCGCCGGCGGTGTTTGCCAAAGAGGTAACGGCGCGCACGCGGGGCGTGCCGCGCAACAATTTGGGCTACGAGATCTATCCGGAGGGCATGTACGAAGTGCTGACGCGCTTTGCCCAATATCCGGGCGTGCGCGAACTGATTGTGTCTGAGAACGGCGTTTCGCTCGACGACGTGCTCGAAGGCGACCAGATCAATGACCAGGCACGCATCCGTTTTTTTGAGTCTTATTTGGGCCAACTGCTGCGGGCCAAGCGAGAAGGGGCCAACGTCAGCGGGTTTTTTGTCTGGTCGCTGCTCGACAATTTCGAATGGGCCGAGGGCTACAAACCCCGGTTCGGTTTGGTGTACGTGGACTTCAAGACGCAGCAACGGTACGTCAAGGCTTCGGCCCGGTGGCTCGCGCGCCTGCTTGGCCCTCATTAAAGCAACTTTTGGGCTTTGGAACGGGTAAAACCAAAGAAGTGCCGCACGGCACGGCTTTTTTTCACCTCCAAATCCCTACTCCTATGCCTTTAGAAGACGTAGAACGCAACAACCCTTCGCCCCAAACCAAGTCTAATCCGACCGATAGCGGTAAGTCCAAGGCGTCCATCAAAGTAGCGCCCGATGCGGAAGCTCAGCAACGCCAGGAAGAAATAGAGGAAAAATACCTCGACGAAAATGGCAATCCGGCACCGGATCTGCTGCGGGGCAGCAACCCCAACCGCAACACCGACAAGCCCGACATTGACAAACCTTCGTACTAGGGCGAAACAAGCGCACTGACCCATAGAGTCAGTGCTTTTTTTGTTGGTGCTCGATACCAGGGCATTGCATCAGTCTCCTTTACGTGGCTTAGTAGCAAGGCAGCTCTATTTGGAAAGTGGTTCCTACGTTCACTTTGCTGTTTACCGTGATCGTACCACCCATGACCTCTACTTGACTTTTGGTAATAAACAAGCCTAGTCCCTTAGCATCTTTGTTTCCGTGAAAAGTTTTGTAAAGACGAAAAATCGCTTGTCTGTGCATATCCAGGTCTATGCCCAGGCCATTGTCTTCAAAAGAGAGAATGATTTTTTGTTCCATCTGGCGAGCGGTTATTTTCACGAAACAATTGTTCTGCACAGATCGGTATCTAATTGCGTTTGTAAGCAGGTTAAGCACGACGCTTTCCAGGTAAGCAGGTATTGTTCTTAACGAAACAGATGTATCTATTTCGTTATAAATATTTACCTGTGCTTCTTGGGCAATGAAGCCTATTCCATATACTACTTGCTCCACTACATCGTGCAGATTGAGTAGCTGCCACTTTTCGTTGATGGCACTCTGAATATCCAATATATGATTGAGGTGCGTAAGCGTATCGTTCAGGTTATCTGTCAAATGCTGAATATGCTTCATATAAGGATCATGATAAATGTCCGGTTTCTCCATCCTGAGCAGGGCAATTAGCCCTTGCATGTTAGCCGTATGTGAGCGCAAATTGTGCGATACGATATGGTTGAAACTTAGTAGTCGTTTATTTTGGTCGTTTCTAACTTTCACTAATTTGACCAGCCTTTGGTTCACTTTTGCCAACTGTTGTGTTCGCTGCACTACTTTCCCTTCCAATCCTTCGTTTATTTTCTGTACGTGCTCACTCATTTTTTTTAGCTCATCGCGTTGTTGGCATATAAGGAGGTGGGTTTTCACCCGAGCCAGCAATTCTTTGGCATTTACGGGCTTTGTTATATAGTCCACCCCTCCCACATCAAAGGCTTTTTCGTAGTCTTCACCGCTGCTTTTAGCTGTAAAAAAAATAATGGGGATGTTGGCCGTATCAACCGATGATTTGAGTACCCTAGATACCTCAAATCCGGACATATCGGGCATCATAATATCCAGCAAAATCACATCTGGAATGATCTCACTGGCCGTTCTGATGGCACTTTCTCCATTATTGGCCAAAAATATTTTTTTGTAATGTGGTTTCAGGACAGACGTGGCCAGACTTAGATTGCTCGGCTTATCGTCCACTACCAAGATTTTTGCGCTACTCAAGCCATCTTTCATCTGCGACTTACATTTTAGTTTCTAGCCACTTGCTCAATAGATAAAGCTCCCGATGTATGTTATCGAGATCGAAATTAACAAAGTCATTGTTGACTTTATTGGTCCAATCCAACAGCTCGCTCAGTTGTCTATGAACTGCATACGCTTTTAAGTCGGTCAGCAAATTTTCCATCTCTACCACATCCATTGTCTGAACAAGGTGCGCTATTCTGAACTTAAAGAGTTGGTTCAACTCGGCCATAAAAGGCAATAATTCTTGGGTAATAGCCGTATTGCTTTTTGGCAGATTATGCTCTATTGGCACTTCTGTTTCAAAAACAAGGTACTTTTTAAGTTCCTCAAAAAGCGAGTTTCTTTGCACTGGTTTGCCTAATATTCCGGAAAAATCATTATTCACCTTTTCGTGCAATAAAATCGATGCCGTAAACGCCACGATCGGTATATTTTTACACGTCTCCAAGCTCCGAATTATCCGAGCCGCTTCTCGGCCATCCATTTCGGGCATACGAAAGTCCATTAATATTAAGTCTGGCTGGTGCTGCTGGGCTAGCGAAATTGCTTCGTGTCCATTGGTGCCCATCAATAGTTTTATAGGATGATCAGCCAAATAGGCACTAATAAGATCGCGATTGGTGGCCACATCATCCACTACCAGCACAGTTGCTTCTTTGAATCGCAGCGATTCGTCCGTACTCGGCGCAAAGTTTGAAGACTGCGAGGTCTCTAAGAAAGGCACGTCTGCAACCGAAATCGTGAAAACACTTCCCTTGCCTAGGGTGCTGTCAACCGAAATTTCGCCGTTCATCAACCTTGCTAAGCGACGCGTGATAGATAGGCCCAGGCCAGTGCCACCATAATGGCGAATAGATTGTTCGGCCCCTTGCCGGAACGACTCGAAGATACTTTTAAGGTCTTGCTTCGATATTCCCATCCCCGTATCTTCAACCGCAATGCTAAGCTGCCCTACACCAGTTTTTGTCTTGTCATACTCAAAAGTAGACCGGATTCGTATGTGCCCTTCATGGGTAAACTTTACCGCATTGCCCACCAAATTAATAAGCATCTGTTTTAGGCGTACGTCATCAATTATTACACTTTTAGGGAAAGTGGGGGGCCACTCCAGCAGTATGTCCAGGTTTTTCTGAGATGTTAGCGGAAAGAACATTTTATGCACCTCCTCCACCAAAACTTGCATATCAACAGGCTCGGGATGAAGATTTAATTGTCCGGCTTCTATTTTGGCTAAGTCGAGCAAATCGTTTATGAGGTTCAGCAAAGTATGGCCGTTGCGCTGAATAGTGGTAAGTTGATTGATGGCCTGCGGCTCGTGGGCTTGCTGTAAAAGAATTTCAGAAAAGCCTAAAATAGAATTGAGCGGCGTACGAATTTCGTGGCTCATATTGGCCAGGAATTCGCTCTTAGCCCGATTGGCCTTCTCAGCTTTATCCTTTGCCTCAATTAGCCCCATTTCCAGTTCGTCTTTTGCCAGCCCGTCTGATATAATATTTGCGATAACACCCAAGCCTGATACCTGGTCTTCGTCCCAGTCAACCTCAGTATCGTGCGTGCACAACCCCAGTACCCCCGCTGGCTGGTTGTTAATATCAAAACGAACAAAGAGCACAGATTTCATTTGCTGACTCATCCACTCTTGTTTTTCTGCTTCGGCCTCAGGCGGAACCAATCTGACATCAGGGATTATGAAGGTGTTTTGTTCGGACAGCTTGGCAGCAAACCAGGGGAACTTGGAAAGCGGTACTCCTTGCACACGATGTTGCATAGAAGCAGCCCCTTCTGTACGCCAGTCGTGCGTATTAGAAAAAGTCATTTCCGGAGATACCTGGAAAAGAAAACAACGGTCAACATTAAAAAATTGACCACAAGCCTGCAGTGTTTGATTGATTACTTCATGGGTGGTAGCATAATTTGATTTTACAAACTCGCTCGATATTTTGGCAATGAGTTGTCTGAATTTGTTTTGACGGACAATGAGATGTTCTGCTTTCTTTGTAGCGTCAATATCTTGAATAGTGCCGTAGAGACGTACGCACTGAGTATCAATAAACTCGGCTTGCCCGATGATTCGCACCCACTTTTTCTGGCCTTTATTCGTAATAATAGTTAGCTCTACTTCTTGTCTTTCGCCACTTTCGATGGCTCTGTTAATAGCTTCGTTTACTTCTTTCCAAACCCCTCCGGCCTTGTAAAATTCAATTATACGCTCAGCATCAGGCTCATAGTCTGGTTCCAACCCGTGTATCTCTTTGGTGATATTAGTCCACACAATTTTTTTGCTTACCAAATCAATCTCCCAACTACCTACGCGCGCCACAGTACTTGTGCGCACGAGCAATTCTTTGATCTCAATAAGCTCCATCTCAGCCATTTTGGAGTCTGTAATATTTAAAATTACCCCATCAAGCCATAGCGGATCACCTGCGCTGTCGTACACGGCTGAACCTTTTTCCTCAACGTACAGGTAGGAGCCATCCGATTTTAGTATCCTATATTGGATTTCGAATGATTCACGTCGACTGACACCATCTGCAACAGCGAGGTTTACTTTTTCCAGATCGTCTGGATAGATAATCGAGGCAAAACATCTTTTTTTATTATTTATAAAGTCTTCGGCTGGAAAGCCCGTAAGTCTTTCAATTTCATCGCTGATAAACATCATCTTGTAATCCGAAGTTGGGCTGCAACGATAAGCCACCCCTCTCATATTGCTGATGATAGAGTTAAATTGCTGTTGGTTGGCCCGTATTTTTTCTTCGGCTACTTTCCGGTCTGTAATATCCGTTTCAATTCCGATATACTGAACTATGTAATTATTTTCGTCAAATACAGGCGTAATATTGAGCGACAACCAATATGAGTGACCGCTCTTGTGATAATTAAGAATTTCTTGTGTAAAGGGTTTTTTGCTAGCAAGCCCTTCCCGTATTTTGATTATGTGGGCAGGATCAGTATTTTTTCCCTGTAGAATGCGCCCCAGCTTCTTACCCTTTACTTCCTCTAATTGATAGCCTGTAATGTGTGTGAAAGCATCGTTTACCCATACCGTAATTCCATCTGCATCGGTAATTACTACCCCGTTGTTAGTCTTGCTAGCTACGAGTGATAACTGACTGATTTCGGCTTCAGCTTTTTTTCGATCGGTAATGTCTCTGATCACCCCATCTAGCCTAATTCGCTTTCCTGAGGTATCATAAATAATTTTCGCCTTGCTGCTAACCCACCGTTCTTCACGGAGAGCTGTCAAGATTCGGTGCTCAAATTCAAAGTGGCCTTTGTTCTGTAAAGCCTCACGAATTTGGTCCATAATTTTGTGGTCCTCGGGATGTATAACTTCCTGCCATTTCACAGGCTTATTTAACCAAGAACTTATCGGAAATCCGTACATTTGCTCGGCAGCAGGCGTAATCAAAAGTACTTTAAAATCTGGAATCTGGGCAGACCAAATAATATCTGACATTTCATTGAGAATACTCTCCAGCTTTTGTGAAGTACTAAGCAATTGCGCTTCGCTACGTTTGCGCTCACTAATATCCCTCGAACTGGCGATCACAAACCGATCATCGCCAACAGCTACTAATTTAGCAGTTACTTCCACTGGGCAACTTTCACCACTAGCGTAGTTTACATTCGTGCCTTCTATCACCATCTGCTCGGTGCGCTCCAATTGCCGAATATGCTGTATCCAGTTTTCGGGGTTTTTAAATTTAGGGTCAATATCTGCAATGGAATGTAAAGACACCTTATCTCTGCGGATGCCAATGCGCTCTTCGGCTACTTTATTGAAATAGTAGATTTTTCCATTCTCGTCCGTGATTTGAATAGCATCGGACGAGTTGTCAATTAAATGCTGTAGCAACTCCATGCGCTCTTTTTCTTTCTTCAGTGCTTCCTCTGCCTTTTTTCGATCCGTTATATCCTGATGAATTCCATACATTAATATTGGCTTACTGTCAGCGTCTCTGAGCACCACTTTTCCCTTGTCTAGAATCCATACCCAGTGCCCATCTTTGTGTTTCATGCGGTACTCAAATTGAAATGTATCCGTTTCATTTCTTAGGTGCCTCTGCATAGCCTGATTGGAAAACACCTTATCGTCTGGATGAATGAGGGCTACCCAGTCGTTGACCGTCATTTGACTCGATTCGGCTGGTGTATAACCTTTAATACTTCCCCAAAACTCATTAAAAACCACACGTCCACTCGGTATGTGCCATTCCCAAGTACCTGATTGTGTGCTCTCTATAATGCTATTTAGGGTTTGCTTTTCTTTTTCAAGAGCTGCCTTGGCAATATTTCTTTGTATAATAGAGGACAAATTCGAAACCAAAGACTTGAGTATGCTAATTTCTTCCTTCGTTATATTTCTCTCCTGCGAACATTCCTCTATACCTATAAAACCATAAAATAGGTTATTTACAAATAATGGAAACACAAAGATACTCTTGACACCCTGAACAGTAAGTACTTCTTTAAGTTCTTTTTGCTCTATCTGGCTTACAATTCTTGTGTACACATATTCTTTCTCTAGCAAAACTAACAAATGTTTAAAGGCCTCTAATTTTAATTTTTCGAGCGATGAGTCATTCCAATTGGACGACACCCCCCTACTTACCCACTCGATATTTTGAATCAAACGCGACCTTCCTATTTCTTCATCTATACTATTTTCAAAATAATATACCCGATCAGCGTGGATAACTTGACCAATGTATCCCAAACTCTCTTTCAAGGTATCGAATAAGTCTTTGTCTTCTGCTAGTCTGCCACTAATTTTTGCTGCCGCACTCAATAGCTCCCCCTTATAAAGTGCTTTGCGTTGAGCCCGTACTAATTTGTTTTGAGTTCGCTGAAGCTGCGAAAGGTTTTCGAATAGTTTTTCATCAGTGCGATACCGTAATATGGCCACTCCCAGCGAGCTAGCCATCGACTTAAGGATGTCTTTTTCATCTGTTCCCCATGGATGGTTATCGCGACAATTATCGAACCCTACAAATCCCCAAAAAATGCCATTTATAATAATGGGAACTACTAATATAGAAACGATATCTTGAGGCACTAAAATAGTCTGTTCACTCTCAGGAAAATCGCTCACGCAGCCGACAATGGCCTCTCCTTTGCTTAGAAGATCTAGCCACCGAGGAAACAGCCTATCGAAAGATAAATTTTGTAATTCCGGATTGTCGGCTTGGTCACTGATGCCCTCTCTGGTCCACTCGTACCGTTGACTCATTAGATTCTCTTGAGTCTTCACATTCAGATGGTATTCAAATATGTACACACGGTCTTGACTAGTGACATTGCCAATGATGGAAAATGCTTGCGCAAGTGCTTCTTCCATAACACCACCAGAAAGTAGTATTTGGTTAACTTGAGCAACGCTGCTTAAAAGTTTTTCTTTATATGCTATTTGAATTTCAGACCTTTTCCGCTGATCTATGTTACTAATATTCAAGCTAACTCCAATAATTTCTTCCTCAACATATACCGGAGAATAATCGTACTTAAACCATATTTTATCTCCTTTTAGGGGTGTCTCAAATTCAATACTAACTAAATTCCCGGACAATGCATGTTCAAATTTTTCTAAGAATATCGTATGGGTGTCTGATAAAATGTACGGCTTAAAATCTTCGTACAATTCGGGAATTTTTCCATGAATTTTTACAATCGCCTCCGCTGCAGCCTTGTTAAAAGAAAGAAGTTTAAAGTCTTTAGATATCAAAAGATTGCTATCTAAAGAACTATCCAGAATGCTCTTGAGTCGCGTTTCCGAGTCGGCCAATTTATCCTGTGCAATTTTCTGTATTTCCTGCACTTCAAAAAGACGTTTCTGGGCTTTTTGCAGTTCTTCAATGTTACCCCGCAACTCCTCTTTCGAAGCGGCTAATTGATACTTTTTTTGTTCGAGAACGCGTGTTCTTTCAACGACTTTCTGTTCTAAAATCAAATTACTTTCTTTGTAGAACTGTTCTTTTTCCTGAGCTTTTAAGATGAGCGCGTGCTGAGTAGTTTCACTGGCATGCCGCCTCAGGTTACTTTTATCAGCTAGTGCTATCAAATAAAAGCAAGATTGGAGTGCAATACATGCATATAGTGCTATGTGCGTATAGAAGTTGTAAGGCAACAAATGTAAAAAAGCACCTGTAAATACTAAAATGCCTATCAGAAAAAAAACCCACCCAACGGCATATAATCTTGCTTCTTTTAGCCCTTTCCACATTAAAAAGCACGACATGAACCCGCAAGTTATACACAAAAAAATACTGAAAACCCCAGATATAACCAATAAGTATTCATACTTTATATTTAAAACGGCTAAGACCGGAATAATAGCGGATAAAACAAATAACTGTACAAAAACTAATACTCTGGCCCTATTATGATGCTTTTTTAATTCTAGGTATTCCACGCAAAAAAAACCAACGAAAAAACACAGTGCAGCTATCCAAAGAGAGTGGTTTTCAGAAGAAAATCCATAATCAAGCGATGGGTTATAATTGGTAAGTTCGGCAGCTAACAATGAGGAAAAAACCACACAGCCTAAATGAAGTGCATACAAATAGTTTTTTGTTGACAAGTAAATGATTAAATTATAAATAAAAGCTATTACCATCGCTCCCAAGAAAGCCATTAGTGCCATATCATACATTTTCTTTTCTTTATTTTGCGCAGCTAGTGACCCGATCTTTGTGGGTGCTAAGAGCGGCTGTCCCGATTCTACACGCAAATAATATGTCCTTTTATCTGTTTCGTTTTTTTCGCTAAGCGGCAAAAACGAAAGTCCCATGAATCTTATGCGTGCTTGTGGGTTAGTGTCAAGGGTACCGAAATGTATCGGATTTGCATAGCATCCTTCCTCATCGAGTGGATAAAAATCTAGCCTCCATATACAACTCTGCCATATTTGTAGCCAACTATCTTGTTTAGATCGGTTAACGAACGTTCTCTTATACCAACAACTTTCATACCTTACTGATTTTGTAAGGTTATCTAAATTATTACGCTTATAATAATCATCATTATTAGGCTTTATTATATCTTCGATGGTCATAATTTTCGAGCCATCTATCATATAAAAAATATTTTTCCCTACAGCTAGCAATTTTGACTCATCCTCAAATAATATTGATTCCTCAAGTTTGTTCGCAAACAAGTTTACTGGGGTTGACATCAGTACCAGCCAGCATCCAATCGCAAAAAAAATATTATTAATCATTTTTTAATAGCTTAATCGTTGCAATACTTCGATTTTTTCTTATCTGGGTAAGGAACTCCACCCACCTTACATGAGTAAGATTTCCAGAATTTTCTTTGCAGATCGTATCAAGTTCGAAAGCTAATACGCTTGTCAATCTGTATTTTGAACATCCAGATATAACATTGAAAAACTTTTTGGTATTTATTCTTTCCCTAACTTCGGTCCGGAGCATATAGGTCAAGAGCAAAATTTACTCATACTTTCCTTAGCTGAATTCCTATATCAACTTAAACATTTTACTCATTTTTTCTAAGTCGCTACTTATAGATCGAGTAATAATTTAATTAAATATGCGATTTTCTAGATTACAAAATGTCAGCGCGTCTAATTCGATTGCCCAATGGTATTTATAGTTTTGTTCAAAAAAAGCATCGGCCTTGGGCCGATGCTTTTTACGCTTGAGATCACTCCTGCCGATAGACCGCCGCAAACTCGTGGGCAAAGTCTTCGATGCTCGTCGGCGTATTATTTTCGGGCGTTCGGTGGTAGTCGCTCAAATAATCGCCCTTGTTGAGGGAATTGAACAGCTCGTTGTAGCCGTCGGCGATGGTTTCGGGCACGCCGGCCTGCATCATGCCGGCCCTCGACTGTTCGGGACTGAAGACTACGTAGCGCAGGTCGGGCTTTTCTATGGCCCGGCCCAGTACGGCAGCTATTTCGGGCATGGTGAGGTCGCGCGGGCCAGGCACAAACACGTGGCTGAACCCTTCGAACTGACGCCGCCGCAAGTGGTGCGCCGCCACCTGGGCAATATCGTCAGTATGCACCAGGGGCATGCGCACGTCGGCGTGTAGCGCATAGCCAAACATATTCATGGCCTTTATCAGCCCGATGTGCGCGTACAGGTTCTGCATAAAAAAGCCCGCCCGCAGGCTCATCACGTGCAGGTTTTTAACTTTTTGTAACCGCTGCTCGAAGGCATGCAGCCCCGACACTGGCCCGGCTCCACTGGGCAGGTGCGCCCCGTTCGAACTCAGCACCACTGCGTGCGCGACATTCGCCTTTTCCAGGGCAGTGGCTGTGGCCTCCGAAATACGATCTTGGTAGGTGCGCCAAGGCTCTTGCAAATCCCACTTGGGGGGAATGACGGCGTACACCGCCGTAGCTCCCCGGAAAGTTTGGGCCAGAAAATCGGCGTCTTCCAAATTGCCCACCGCTGCCCTGGCCCCTTTGTCTACAAATGCTTGCAGACGCTGGGCATCGCGCCCCACCACGACAACTTCTTCGCCAGCGGCGAGCAGGGCGTGGGCCAACGGACGGCCTGTGTTACCAGTAGCTCCTGTGATGATATACATACTTGTAAAGATTTTGGTGAAACATTTAGTTTGACCAAAATCTCACAATTGTTTACTTTTAGCAAGTAGTTAACGTTATTATAGATAGTCTTTTTTTTGAGACTATTACTGGTTATCAGCAAGTTATGAAAAAAGATATTTTGTCTCTGCCCGTCTGTACCGCCACGCAATGCCCTATCAGTCTTACTACCCAACTGATCGGCGGCCGCTGGAAGCACCTGATTCTGTTTCTTATTTCGCAGGACGTGCGCCGCTTTGGTGCCTTGCAAAGGGCACTGCCCGAGATTAGCAAAAATATGCTTACGCAAGAACTGCGCAGTCTGGAGCGCGACGGCATTCTTCGGCGGCATATTTTTGCCGAGATACCTCCACGTGTAGAATATACCTTGACCGAATGGGGCGAAAAAACCTTGCCCATTCTGCAAGCCATGGCCGATTGGGGCGAGGCCTACGCACAGGCGCACCCCACAGGCAACGAGTCTGGCCAACCACAAAGCAAAAAGCCCTTCTACACGTCGTAGAAGGGCTTTTTTGTGAAGTGTACTGGATTCGAACCAGTGACCCCTACCCTGTCAAGGTAGTGCTCTGAACCAACTGAGCTAACACTCCGAACGGGGCCACAAAAGTAGCCACCAGTTGGTAGCAAAACAAGTACAGCCAACTACTCGGCTTGAGTAGTCGGCTGTCGGGCTTGCTTAGTTTACTTCTCCCTGGTTGGAAGAATAATTGATCTTGAGGGCATTGGCTTCGCGCAGTTGCTGCTTGACGTCGGTGACAATCCCCATTCTGGCCTCGCGGTCAATGCGCAGCGAGATGATGATCTTCTCGCGGTCGTATTCGGGCATGTCGGCCTTGGCCTGCTCGACAAACTGCGGGATCTCGCGCGGCTCGATGAACACGTCGTTGACCTGGATGCGTGGCTCGTCGCCAAAACGGCCATCCTTGGGCTTGCCGATATTGACGTAGTTGACCAGGGTTTTCTTGGCGATCTTTTGCAGTTGCGAGGCCACGGGCATGCGCTGCTCAACAAGCAATTCCTGGTCCCGCATTTTGGTCGAGACCATGAAAAAGAACAGCAGCATAAATACGATGTCGGGCAGCGAGGCTGTCGAGATGGTGGGCAAGCCCTTTTTCTTTTTCTTAAACTTCGACATGGCTAGTTACCTCCGGCGGTTGTGGGTTCGGCTTCTGAAATTTGCAATGGAAAAGCCTCTTTGGCGCGGTCGTACTTCTCGACATCTTCCTGCACCTTATCGTCGCCATCATACCGCAGGGCCAGGTATTCTTCGAGGGTGATGCCCAGGTACTGCGCCCGCAATTCGTGGTAGCCGGCCTTGATCTGGTCGAGCACCTGAATGTACGTTTCGTAGCCCGTACCGCGGTCGGCTTTGATGGAGACCACTGCCTTCTGAGGACTTTCGGACATATTGGGGTCTTCGCCGTTGTTGGCCAGAAAGCGCTTGACCGATTCCTTGAGGTTGCCCAACTCCATGGGGTCGCCCTCCACGAGCAACTTGTCCTGCGAATTGATCAGGATCGTGTGCACGTTGCGTTCGTTGACGCGCATCTGGTCGGTTTCGTCCGTCCGTTTGGGTGGCAAGGTGATGGGCAGACCCTTGTCGGAAGCGATGGTAGTCGTGACCAGGAAGAAGATCAGCAGCAGAAAGGCGATATCCGCCATCGAACTGGCGTTCACTTCGGGTGGATTACGGTCTCTGGGCATCCTACTTCAGTATTTTGGATATTTCGGAATAGACGATCCCCGCAATGGCCAACGCGGCCATGACGTAGAACATAATCAGGGCACCGCCTACCAGCTTGGACAGGCCAGCATCCACTCCCTGGCGGGCGAAGAGGGGCGTTACTTCGTTACCCGATATGGCGTATCCGATGAAGAATACCACCAGCAGAAAGGCCACGCCGATACCGCCGCGCATCAGCGATTGGGGGTTGCCCAACGAACCAATGAGGGGCAGCACGATGGCCGCAATGGCGCAGCCAATCAGCAGGGCGTAGCTGACGTAGAGCATGGTATCAATCATACAGCGGGCGTTTTGGTGACAACGGTTGTCGTTTTGGCGTCTAGCTCGCGGCCAAACTTGTGGCGCACCAGCAGATCTACCAGCGAGATCGAGGCATCTTCCATCTGGTTAACCAGCGAGTCCACCTTCGAGACGCAATAGTTGTAGAAAACCTGCAGGATAATGGCCACAATCAGGCCCGCCACCGTGGTGATCAGTGCCACCTGAATACCGCCAGCCACCAGGCCGGGCGATACGTCGCCGGCGGCCGCAATGGCGTCGAAGGCGTCAATCATCCCGATCACAGTACCCATGAAGCCCAGCATCGGGGCCAGGGCAATGAACAGCGACAGCCAGACCAGCCCGCGTTCCAGGCGGCCCATCTCGACCGAGCCGTAGGAAACAATAGACTTCTCGACCATGTCAATACCTTCCGACGAACGCATGAGGCCCTGCGTGAAGATGGACGCCACTGGCCCTTTGGTATTGCGCGTCACGTCTTTAGCCGCGTCCACCCCGCCCGTATTGAGGGCGTCCTCTACGCGAACCAACAACTTGCGGGTGTTGGTCGTGGCCAGGTTAAGGGTAATAATCCGCTCGATGGCAATGGCCAGCCCCAAGATCAGTACGATCAGTACGGGCGTCATGAAGGCCACCCCACCCTGAATAAACTTCTCTTTGATTACCTGATGAAACCCCCGGCGTTCTACCTCGACGGCTTCTTCATTGGCGACGGGAGGTGCTTCTTCGGCTTCGGCCATCATGGGTTCGTCAGCCATTGCCCCCATGGTATCCGTATCGGCGGCCATGGTGTCCGCCATGGTATCCTGCGCATAGAGGGGAGAGAGGCCGGAGAGCACGATGCTCAGAAGCATTGCCAACGCAAATAACTTTTTCATAATGTGAATTTTGAAACGAAATGGTTTGGATAGACGAGAATTGGGTGATGAAGTCGCTAAGTCGGCTGAGATAAAAAGATGCACTGACATCCGCAGAGAGGAAGGGATTCGAACCCTCGATACCGTTGCCGGTATACACGCTTTCCAGGCGTGCCCCTTCAACCACTCGGGCACCTCTCTGTATATCGTTTCAGTAAAAAACTGACACAAAGAAATTAAGAAATGCGGCCTAATGCAAATGCAGTTTATGATCTTGGTCATTTCTGGCATTCGCCTACGCGGCGGCTTTCCGGTCAATTATTTGGGCCTAATGCCCAACTGTGGCCGTGGTGGTGGCCCCGGCCCGCATTTCTCCCCGCAAGGGGTCGCTCAGCAACTGTGCCCAATGGGCAGCGTCGCCGGGCTGGGCCAGCACGTACATCAACTTGGTGAGCGCTGCTTCGTGTGTAATATCACGTCCACTCAGCACCCCGATGTCGGCCAAGTGGCGGCTGGTGGCGTAACGACCCTGCACCACTTCGCCGCCCAAGCACTGCGACACGTTGTACACGATCAGCCCGCGGTCAATGGCGTGCCGCAGCCCTTCCGTCAGCCACGGCACAGTGGGCGCCGTGCCCGAACCATAGGTGAGCAACGCCAGTGCCCGCAGGCCGGGGGTCTGCAATACACTTTGCAGCAGGTCTTGGCTCAGCCCCGGAAAGATCGGCAGCGTGGCCACCCGGGTGTCCATCGCCTGGCCAACCCGCAAAGGCCCCGCTGGCCAACCATACCCGATGGCGTGGGGTCGGTAGCTGATCTGCACGCCCGCCACGGCCAGGGCCGGATAGTTGCGCGACTCGAAGGCGGCAAAACGTCCACTCTCGACTTTGCGGGCGCGGTTGCCCCGAAAAAGCCGATGGTCAAAAAAGATGCACACCTCCGGCACCACGGGCTGCCCAAGGTGCCGGGCACTGGCAATCTCGAGGGCCGAAATGAGGTTGCTCCGCGCATCGGTGCGTGCCACCCCGATGGGCAACTGCGCCCCCGTGAATACCACCGGCTTTTGCAACCCATCCAGCAAAAAACTCAGGGCCGAAGCGCTGTAGGCCATCGTGTCGGTGCCGTGCAAGATTACAAAACCGTCGTAGGCGTCGTAGTGCTCGCCAATGAGGCGGGCCAGAAACAGCCAGTGCGCAGGTTCTAGGTTGGCCGAATCCAGCAGCGGATCGAGCGACACCACCGTCAGGTCAAACTGATAGCGGGCCAGCTCGGGCAGGTTATCGAGCACCTGCTCGAAGTCGAAGGGCACCAACAGACGACTTTTGCGGTCGAAGGTCATGCCCAACGTGCCACCCGTGTAGATGGCCAGCACCGATGCCTCGGGTCGGGCCGGAGCGGCCGGGTTGATGTGTACCGTTTGGTAGTTCATGCCAGCAGCCGCAAGGCGTTTTGGGTGGTGATGTGCGCGACGTCGGCTACGCTGTGGCCCGTCAGTTGGGCCAGGCGGTGGCCAATCAGGGGGATGTAGGCACTTTCGTTGCGTTTGCCCCGGTGCGGCACGGGTGCCAGGTAGGGGCTATCGGTTTCGAGCACGATACTTTCCAGCCCAATGTGCGGCAGCACTTTGTCTAGCCCGCCATTTTTGAAGGTCACTACCCCCCCGATGCCGAGGAGAAAACCCAGGTCGAGGGCGCGGCGGGCTTCGTCGAGGCTGCCCGTAAAGCAGTGGAACACCCCCCGCAAGCCAGGAATGGCCATGTCCTCCAGCATCTCGATGGTCTGGGCAAACGACTCCCGGCAGTGGATCACGATGGGCAGGTCGAAAACGGGCGCCCAAGCCACTTGCGCACGGAACGCCGCTTGCTGTTGTGCCCAAAACGTACGATCCCAATACAAGTCCGTCCCAATTTCGCCGATGGCCACGTAGGGATGCTGACGCAGTTCGGCTTCGATGCGCGCGAGCTGGCTCTCGAAATCGGCCTTCACCGAACAAGGGTGCAGGCCCATCATGGGGAAGCAATGGGCGGGGTGCGCCGCCGCCAGTGCCCGCAACGGCCCGATCGAGTCCACGTCAATGTTGGGGAGATAAATCCGCTGCACCCCGGCGGCCTGCGCCCGGGCAAGGGCAGCGGCTTGCTCGTCGGCGAAGGTGTCGGCGTACAGGTGGGCGTGGGTGTCTATCCAGGCAGTTTCGGTAGTCAAGGGCGTAGGGGGCTGGACGTCGAAGGTAAGGCCAAAGGAATATCTGCACAAACCGACTTGCCACCGGGCATCCACCAACGCATTCTATTGCCAGGTAGTACCTAACTAACGGGCTTTGGAAGCAAGAAAATGCCGTGCCCTTCCCCACCCTATTTGAGCTGGGCCTTCAGCCAAGCCACCTCCCGCTGCAAAGTACGGACGCTCTCGGCCAGTGGCTCGCTGACGGGCTGCGAAGGTGACCCCAGACAAAGGCGTACTTCCCACACTTCGCGCAGGTCGGCGGCCATCACCACTTGTCCGTCGGGCACGCCCACCAGGCGGTCGGCCTGGGCCAGTTCGTTGCGCACCGCCAGCCAGTGCAGTTGCTGCGGCGTGACCAACACGTAGGTGCACTGGGAATCGAGCGCGTGCCAGTCGCGTACAGATGCGGCGATCAACGTCTGGTCGCCAAAGGCAAAAGCCCGGCCCACCACGCCTTCGGGCCACATGGGCAGGTACAGGCGCGGCAAGCTGGCCAGGTAGGCTGGGTCGGTGTGCTGCCGGGCGTAGGCCGCGTGGTCTTCGACCCACTCCAACGGAGAACGGGGGGCGGCCGGGGGCGGCGTGCGCGGCGCGGGCTGCGGGCGCACGCGTGGCGACGGCACCGCCGAAACCAGCGGCCGCCGCTTGGCCCGGGCAGGCTCGGGACGGGAGGCAGGCTGCCCGTCGCGGCGGGCCAGCTCTTGCGGATCAATGCCAAGCGCCCTGGCCATGCGCACCAGCAGTTCGGCCGGGGGCTGCGCCCGGGCTTCTTCGTAGGCCCCCAGCCGCGACCGCTTGATGCCAATCTGATCGGCCAGTTGGTGTTGGGTCAGTCCCGCGTGGCGACGCCAATAGCGGATTTTTTCGTGCAGTGCCTCCATCGTGCGTAGCAACCCTTCGGCGCGGCGGCGGTTTGGGTGTCAAATTAAAATATAACTTTCGGAAACTTTGCCCACTCTGCCAAGCCCATGGTGCTCAATTACCTCTGGATTGCCTTTTTTCTGATTGCCTTTGTGGTGGGGCTGGTGAAGTTGATTTTTTTTCAGGACACAGCCGTTTTTCCGGCCATGGTGGGGGCCACCTTCGAGATGGCCCGCACGGGCTTCGAAATTTCGCTGGGCCTCACGGGCGTGATGGCCCTCTGGCTGGGGCTGATGCGCATCGGCGAACGGGCGGGTATGATTGACCTGATGGCCCGGGCCGTCGGGCCGTTTTTTCAGCGCCTTTTCCCCGGCATTCCGCCCAACCACCCCGTCACGGGGGCCATGCTGATGAATTTCTCGGCCAATTTGCTGGGTCTCGACAACGCCGCCACCCCACTGGGCCTCAAGGCCATGAAAGAGCTGCAAGCCCTCAACCCCAGCCCCGATACGGCCTCCGATGCGCAGATCATGTTTCTGGTGCTCAACACCTCGGGCCTGACGCTTATCCCCGTCAGCGTCATGACCTACCGCGCCCAACTGGGCGCCGCCAACCCCGCCGATATTTTCTTGCCCATCCTGCTGACCACCTTCTTTTCATCGCTGGTGGGCCTGGTGGCCGTGGCCCTCTACCAGCGCATCAACCTCTTCGACCGGG
>DAIRSZ010000014.1:0-25821 GCA_036804165.1 Catalimonadaceae bacterium
GTCATCTTGCAGCCGGGAAGTGTATTCCGGACACAGGCGCGCTGGTACCTGGCCCTGAGTCTGGTAGCCCAACAAGCACCTGCCGCCGAAGGGGTGCTCGACGAACTCACCCGCAGCGACGAGGCCCTCTATCGGCAGCGGGCACGCGAGTTGCGCTCACGGCTCTGACCGCTGCACGGCCGGCGATGGGATTGGCTCCGGACCGGCCGGGTCGGTCGTCTCTTGGGTGGTGCGCCGTAAAGGCAGCAACTCGCGCAGGCGGTTAAAGCTCTGCGTATGCAAAATGCTGAAGCCCGTCGTGATGTTGCTGCTGTTGTCCACGCCTGTGGTGCGCTCGGCCAGGAAGTTCTGGTTGTTGCGGCTGAATGCCTTGAGGCGCAGTTGCCCACTGGGCATCAGCACGTACTCTACCGACCAGTCGCCCGCCACGCTAGACACCGTGGCTTCGTTACGGGCGTTGGTGAAGCCCCCCCCCCGCACGATCCGCAGCCGACCGTCCATGAGGGTGTACGACAATTGCAACTGCAAGGCATTGAGCGCGTCTTGGTCGAAGCCATTGAGGTCGAGGTTGACCTGCAGATTTTCGTCGAGCTGCGAGAAAAGATTGCTGAACTGGTTAGACAGCAACTCGGTGAGCGTGTTGCCCGCCCCCTGCTGAACCCCGCTCAGTGATCCGGGCTGTGAGAAACTGCGCAGCATCAGCAGGCTGAACACCTGGCGATTGAGTTCCTGCTCGTCGCGCTGAAGGGCTGACTGAAAGGCGTAAATTTCGCTGCTCAGGGCACTGGGAAAGTCATTGATGCGTCCCATCTCGATGGCCATGGCAATCTGCGGCGCGAGCAAATCGCCCGTTAGCCCCAGCATCACTTGCACCGGATATTTGCGGTTGAGTTGGATATTGCGGTTGACGTCGGCCGAGTCGGCCCCGGTGGCCTGCACGATGGGGGCAAACGAAACAAACTGCTCGTAGGCCGCCCGCACGTTGAGTTGCCCGCCGAAGGGGTCACCGTTCCAGGAAATGGTGCTGCCCGGCTCAATGATAAAGTCTTTCTTGATGATGCGTCGGTAGTTGAAGTTGTAGCGCCCCTGCTGAATGGCATATTGCCCAAACAGATTGAAGTCGCCCCGGGTGTCAATCTCCAATTTGAGCCGACCGTTGCCGCGCCCTTTCATAATATCGCCCGTGGCGGCGTCGAAGATGATTTCGCCGTAGGCGTCTTCGGTAATGTCGAGGGTGAAGTCCAACCGCAGCCCATCCCACGGATTGTCTCGCATTGCGGGCCCCACCTGGGCCGTGTCGCGGCTACTAACAAACTGAATGAACTCGCTGCGCGTGGTTTGTTCGGTGTTGTCGAGGGGAATGTAGAGGCGCGTGCCGCGCTCGCTGCGCAGGTTGGCCTTGACGTCCAACTGGGCAAAAGGCCCGAAAATTTCCATCGAACCCGACACGTTGGCCGTGCCGTAGAAAAGCTCGTTGTCGCGGGCGGTGGTGTTGAGCACCTGAAAATTGTTGAGCTGGCCCTGCAAGCTCACCAGAAAACTCTGGAAGCCGTCGTGATAAAGCCCGCCGCGCGTTAGGCGGGCCGTGCGGTTGTTCTCATCGTAGAGCAGCAGATTGCGCACGCCGATCTCGTTTTCGCTGAAATAGATTTTGTCGCTAAACCGATAGGTAGTGTTGAGGTAATCCACCCGCAGGCGGCCGTTTTCGACCATCACCTCGCCCAGCACCAGGGGGGCATCCCAGCGGCCCACCAAGCGCAACTGGCCCGAGGCTTGCCCCTCAATGTCCGAGAAATTGCCCTCCAGCAAAGTGCCCAATACCCCGATATCCGTTTTGTCGAGGTAGGCCCGCAGATTGAGCTGCTCGTCGCTGTCGCCAGGGCGCCAGGTGCCGTCGAGCCGGAGAAAGCGCCTGCCGTCGCGGTTGAGGTCAATGGTAGTAGCTACCTGCCGCCGCTGCGGATCCCAGTCGGCAATGCCATACACCAGCCCAATCGGAAAGCCATCTATCCGGAGGCTATCCACGCGCAAATCGCCCCGGATGTGGGGCACGTCGAGGAGGCTCTGCCAATACAGACGGGCATTGACATTTCCCTGCAAGTCGGTGGCGAGCAGCGGCGTTAGCTGATCCAACTGAAAGTCTTGCATACTTACGGACAGCGAGTCGTTGGGGTCGGACGAAAGCCTGCCCCCGATCCGGACGGCTTGCTGCTGGTGGGTCAGGACAAAATTTTCTACCCGCAGGGTGTCGAACCGGGCAAGGGTGATGCGGTTGGCCGTATCTATTTGCCATAGCCGATCGAGCACTTGCAACTGCGAAGGCTCCAGGTGTAGTTCGAGCCGATCGGGCAAAAAACTGACCGTGCCGTTGAGTTGCAGGCGATTGTCGGTATCGCGCTGCTGCAGGCCTCCGTCGAAGGCAATTTGCCCATCGCGCCAAAGGCCCGCAAACTCGAGGGCTTCGGTAGCCAGGGCTGGGCTGAACTGCTGTTGGCGCGAAGACAGTTCGACGGCGGCCAGTACGTCGTTTTCGTCGGCCACTTTCGAGCTGGTGACGTCGAGTTGGCTGTCGTAGAAAACGTAGTCGCCGAAGGCCAGCGAGTCGGCCTGCGCTTCGAGGGTGATTACTGATGAGTAGCCACTAGCGAGGCTGCCCTCGATCCGCACGCCGGGCGAAAGGTAGGCACCGGGTAGCCACACCCCAAGCACAGAACTGACGTCGTGCAGCCACAGGTCCAACTGCAGGTTGTAGTTGCGGGTGGGCGTACGCTTTTTCTGGGCGTAGTACCGACGGCTAGCCAGCGAATCGTTGCGGAACACCAGGGCGTATTCGCGTGCCAATTGGGGCAGGTCGCGCAACACTTCCGAAAACTTGAAGTCTCCGTGCATACTACCGCTCACAATGGGCGACTGCAACAGAAAATCTCGGCGTTGGCCCTTGCGTTGGGCCAGAAAAGTGAGGGTATCGAGCCGAAACCGACGCTGCTGATAGCTCAGGGCCAAGTCTTGCATTACTACCCGACCTTCGATATCGTCCAGGCTGAGGCCCCGAAAATCGAAGGCCAGTTGTCCGCTCAGGTGTTCGTAGCCCGCCGCCCATCGCAAGGCCTCGGGGTGGGCGTGCCAAATGTTGGCCATCAGGGCAACGCGCTGGCTATCAGGGTGAAAGTCGAGTGTGCCCTCGCTCACCAGCGCAAGGTGCGGATCGTTGGTTTCTACGCGCCCCTTGAAACGGGCACGGCCCAACTGCCCCTGCACCCGGATGTCTTGGTAGTTGTAGCCCACCAGGGCGAGCTGGCTAATGCGTCCATCGAGTTGCATGCGGGCAGTGGGCAGCGAAAAGCCCGTGCCGGCCACGCTCCCCGTGAGGCTCACGCGGCCCATCAGCGCCGACTGATCCGTAAGACGTCCAAGATCGAACTGTTGCAGCCGGATTTTCCCCTGATAAGTGGAGGCTGTCATCAACGGTTCGGTTAGCTTGAGGTTAATGTCCGACTCGAGGCGACCCAATTGAGTCTGAAACTGTCCTTTGGCTACGAAGTCATAGGGAAAACCTACAAATTGGCCGCTGAAGCGCGTGGGCCCCAGTTTGCGGGCGTAGGCGTAGGGCAGCGGGTCGTTGGCTGGCAAATAGGCCCGGATGTCGGCGGGCAGCACCCGCGCATCGGCCAGTTCCAGTTCGATAAACGTCTCGCTCACGTCGGGCAGGCCCGTGAAGCTGGCCAGGCCGCGCACGTAGCTGCCCTGGCCGAACTGGGCGTGCAGGTCACGCACCGAAAAGCGTTGCACAGTCCCCGTTAGCCGCCCCCGAACACGATAGATTTCGGGATATTCGTTCAGGATGGGCACAAAATGAGCTAGGTCGCAGGCGTCGAGCGTGGTGCTGTCGAAGCGAATATCGAGGTGTACATTCTCGTTGAAATTGGCAAAGCCGTTTTCGGGATCAAATGTAAGCCGGAGGGTGTCGCCCACGTAGCTGTTGCCTACGTGGGCACGCAGGCCATCCAGGTGCAAAGACGACGCGGTGTAGCGCAGCCAGGTGCGTATTTCGCGAATGGGCATACCCGTGGCAAACTCGTGGCCGCGCAGGTGTTCGACGGCCAACTCGAAGGTGTCGCCCGCCACGCGCAGGTGGCGCGCCACGCCCTCAAGCTGGCCGAAGTCCATGTGATAATAATCGAAGCCCTCGTCCAGGGCAGACTGGGTAGCGTCGTAGTAGCGAAAGCGCCCCGCCGTCAGCGATACCTTACCCACGCGCAACAACGTGGCGCCGCCAGTGGTGGTCGTGTCCGTACGCGGGGGACTTACGGCCCTTATCAACGCGTTGAGGTTCATCTCGCCCGTGGCCGAGTCCACATACAGCCACACGTCGGGCTGGTGCAAGCGCACCTCGTCGAGCAGAAGCCCGTGCGGACTCCAGAGCGTACGCAACTGAAAGTCGGCTTCCAGAGTGGCTACGGCGATCATGGGCCGATGGGCGACGTCCTCGATGCGCACGCCCCGGAGCTCGGCAAGGCCCAGGCCGCGGATGGCCACGCCGTCCACCGTGACTTGGTGGCCCCACTGCTCCGACAACTGATGGGCGGCCCATTGGGCCAGCCGCGTCTGTACTTCAGGCTGCCGGAGAACCAGCCACAACCCGCCCAGCAGCAGGACACCACCTAGCAGCAGCCCCAGCAGCACGATGGGCAAGCGGTGAAGCAAAAAACGGCTGAGGGGTGTCAAGAACGAAACAGGCTAAGGACGAAAAACGACATGGTCGGTCGGCGGCGAAACGGTGCGGCGGGCACAAGAATTTGGCAAACAAGCAAGACCCGCTGCGAAAATACCGAACTTTTCGGGTGTCGGCACTGCAAAAGGATAGCAAATTTATGACCATTCCGCGCCGATTGGGCTACGGGCACGTCGGCCGTGTAAGATTCAGCGTGCATACGCACAACAGCCCGGACTCCCAACCGGAGAGGTTTGTCTGCGTAGGTCAACCCAAAGGTACCGCCAGATGTGGGCAAAAATTTGGTTTGTGTTGCGCTTTGTCTTGGTTGTTTGGGCGGCGTTTTTGCTGGGGCACATCTTCTCGCTCGAAATGGGCATCTTCGGGGTGCGCCCCCGAAGTGTGTTCGGCCTGATCGGTATTTTGTTGGCTCCTTTTGTGCACGGCAGTTGGTGGCATCTTGTCTCTAACACGGTGCCGCTGGTGGTATTCTTGTTGGCGATGCAATTTTTTTATCCGGCCATTGCCGCCGAGATCATCTTTTTGTGCGTGGTGGGCAGCGGCACGCTGGTCTGGCTTTTTGCCCGCCCGGCCGTACACATCGGGGCCAGTATGCTGGTGTACGGCTTGGCGGGTTTCCTGATGCTGAGCGGCTTCATGCGCAACAGCTTCCGGGCGGCTTTGCTGTCCATCGCCACTGTTTTGCTCTACGGCTGGCTGCTCTACGGCCTGGTGCCCACGCACCCCCGCGTGTCATGGGAGGGCCACCTGGCCGGGTTTCTAGTCGGCATCCTACTGGCCTATCACTACCGAGAGCGGAGTTACGCGGGGCGGAAGAACCTGCGCGGCTGAGTGTTGCGGTAGCATAAACCAAAAGCAAGTGCCCCCGCCGGGATTGCTTTCGGCCCAGATGCGGCCGCCCTGCTGGGCTACCAAATCGCGGCAGAGCGAAAGGCCCAGGCCGGTGCCTCTTTCGCGGGCTGTGCCCTGGGTGCTCGGGTGCCCGTAGTCGAACAAGGTGGCCAGGCGCGCCGGCTCAACGCCTATGCCCGTGTCGCAGACGCCCAGCTGCAGGTACATTCCCGCTGGCTCGGCCCGCAAGCAGACACGGTCGCCGGGGCGGCAAAATTTGATGGCATTGTGTAGCAGGTTGCGCACCACGGCCAGCACCATGTCCACATCGGCGAAAGCCTCCTGAGTAGGCTCGGCCAAGTTGAGCAGCACCACGGCTTTCTGATCGGCGACGGTCTGCAGCAACGCCATCGCTTCTTGAAAAAGAGCCCCAACCCGAAAAGTTTTGGGAGCCGGGATCAGTCCCTCTCGCTGCGACCGCGCCCACAGCAACAAATCGTCGAGAAAATGCAGGGTGTGCCGCAGGCGCGTTTCGAGTGTATGCCCCATTTGCCGGCGATCGGCTTCCGACATGGCTTCGGCGTTGAAGAGCGTCAGCATACCTTGCAGACTTCCCAGCGGACTGCGCAGGTCGTGCGAAATGAGCATGAATAGCCGATTTTTGGTGCGGAGGGTCTCGGCCAAGGTCACATTTTGCTCCGAAACTTGGGTATGCAGCGCTTCCAAAGCCTCGTTCTTAGTAGCGATCAGGTCGCGCTGCTGCCGCAGCAGGTGGTTGGCTTTCTGCTTCTGACGGTTGAGGCCGTAAAGCACAAAAGCCATCGCTAGCACAAAAAGGCAGACGGCGCCCAGCAGCAACGTGCGCAATCGTTGCCGTTCGATGCTGGCTTCCTGTTCGATGGCCTGCAGGCGTAGCACCCGGTTTTCGTACTCGGCTTTTTCGGTTTCGTAGGCCGTGCGCAATTCGGCCAGGTGCTGCTGGTTGGTGGCCTCCGCGAGGCTGTCGCGCAGGGCCGTGAGTTGCTCGAAATAGTACAGGGCCGAATCGGGCAGGTTCGCTTGGCGGTAGAGCCGATAGGCATATTCGTAAGCAGCGTCTTGGCTGCTGGTAGTTTGCAATGCTCGGGCCACTGCCAAAGCCTGACGAAGCTCGTGCAGTGCTTTCGGATAGTGTTCCAGTTGGGCGTAGCTCTCGCTCAGGCCGAGATAACCATGAAAAACAGCCATCGGGTAATCAATTTTTTCGCCGAGGGCAATGGTCTCGTTGAAATGCGCGATGCCTTCGGCCGCACTCCCGAGCTTGAGATAATTCGTCCCTAGGTTGTAGTGTATCTTGGCCAGAAAGCTCAGGTTGCCGGCACGCGCTTGCAGGGCCAGGGCTTGCTCCAAGTGCTGAATGGCCGCCTGATATTGCTCCTGCGCGTGGTACACATTGGCAATGTTGTTGTAGTTGGAGGCGAGTTCGCGGGCGTTGTCCCGTCGGCGATTGATCTCAGCGGCCTCCTGATAATGGCGAAGGGCCTTTTCCAGATCTCGGAAACTTTTGCGGTAAAGCTCGCCGATGTTGTTGAGCACCACAGCCCGGCGTTCTTCTTGACCAGCCACGGCAAAAGCACGCAGTGCCCGCCGAAAGTACGTCAGGGCCGTATCGGGCTTGTCCACGCGCTGGTAGGTAATCCCGAGGTTATTGTACACCCCCGCTTCTTCGTCCGAAAAGCCCAATTGGCCAAAGCGCTCGCTGGCCTGTGTGTAGTAGTGAAAGGCCGAATCGAGTGTGCCTTGCTGGGCGAAGGCATTGGCCATGCTCCGGGCGCAGTGGGCCACGAGCGAGTCTTGCTCCGCAGCCTCGCTGGCCCACTGCCACACGGTGTAGTAGTGGGTCAGCGAGGCTTCGTAGTGGCCCTGCAAGAACAACAACTGCCCGCGCTGCAGTACCACCAGGTGAAAAGGCCGGGCGTGCGGCGGGGAAGCCACCAAATGCTCGGCCGCCTCAACGAGCGGCTGCGCCAGGTGCGATTGCCCCTTGTCTAGCCAATAGTTGGCCTTCTGGATAAGCCAACCCACGCGCGCCGCATCGGTAGGCAGGTGGTCGAGCTGCTGGCGGGTGCTATCTGGCAACGGGTTGTCGTTGGCCACGCACGGGAGCCAGAGCCAGCAAAACAGAAAACAAATAGTAGTAATGCGCATGCAGTACCGTTAGATGGGCAGGCTTCGTTCGAACGAACTAGCAAAAGTTAAATACAAAATGACTGGATATCAAGTCCTGACGTGCTTTGGTAGGGTATCTACGTAAGGATTGGTCACAAAAAAAGCTGCTCTTTACCAGAGCAGCTCTTGCGGAGCGAGTAGGCCAGGTCAGGAGCGGCGGCCTATTTCGGCGTAGGGCCGATGCGGCGCCCCCGTATAGACCTGGCGCGGACGGCCGATGGGTTCTTTGTTCTCGCGCATCTCTTTCCACTGGGCGATCCAGCCGGGCAAACGGCCCATGGCAAACATCACCGTAAACATATTGACCGGGATGCCCAGGGCGCGGTAGATAATGCCCGAGTAAAAGTCCACGTTGGGGTAGAGCTTGCGTTCTACAAAGTATTCGTCGCGCAGGGCGGCTTCTTCAAGCTCCTTGGCAATGTCGAGCACCTGGTCCTGAATGCCCAGTTTGTCGAGCACACTGTCGGCTGCCTTTTTGATGATTTTGGCGCGGGGGTCGAAATTTTTGTACACCCGGTGTCCAAAGCCCATCAGGCGGAAGGGGTCGTCCTTGTCTTTGGCCTTGGCCAGAAACTTCTTGGTATCACCGCCGTCAGCCTTGATAGCCTCCAGCATTTCGATCACGCTCTGGTTGGCACCGCCGTGCAGCGGACCCCACAAGGCATTGATCCCGGCCGAAACGGCCGAATAGAGGCTGGCCTGCGAAGAACCCACAATGCGTACGGTAGAAGTGGAACAGTTCTGCTCGTGGTCGGCGTGGAGGATAAGGAGCTGGTCGAGCGCCCGGGCCACGACGGGATCTACTTCGTATTCTTCGACGGGCAGCGCGAACATCATATAGAGAAAGTTCGAGCAGTAGTCGTAGTGGTTTTTGGGGTAGTTGACGGGATGTTTCTGCCCATTCTTGTACGACCAAGCCGCCAGCGTGGGCATCTTGGCCATCAGGCGCACGATCGAAAGGTCAATTTGCTCTTTTGAGAGGTTGGGCTGCAATGCTTCAGGGTAAAAAGCCGTCAGCGAGCAGATCATAGCCGATAATACGCCCATCGGGTGGGCATTGACAGGAAAGCCGTCGAAGATTTTCTTGACGTCTTCGTTGACCAGGGTGTGGATGCGAATTTCGTGCTGAAATCCGTCTAGCTCCGCTTGGGTCGGCAACTCGCCGTAAATAAGCAGGTAGGCCACCTCCAGAAAAGTGGACTTCTCGGCCAGGTCTTCAATAGAGTAGCCCCGATAGCGCAGCGTGCCTTTTTCACCGTCCAGAAAGGTGATGGCACTTTCAGTAGCTCCCGTATTCTTGAAGCCGTAATCGAGTGTGATGTAGCCCGATTGGCTACGAAGGTCTGAAATGTCAATGGCTTTTTCTTGTTCGGAACCTTCCACTACAGGTAGCTCGAGCGTGGTTCCGCCGTTCAGGGTTATTTTGGCATATTCGGCCATAATCAGAGAGGGTTAACTTGCGTTTGAATTGGTTTTTGTCGAAGCGAAAATATAAAAAAAGCGAAGATTCGCGGGAGTGTTGGGGAAATAACTTAGGCCAGACAAACGACCTTTGCCCGCCTGTTCGCGTAAGCAACCGTCGAGGTCATCTTCATCGTCTGTGCCCCCTCCCAACCGGGGTGTTCCGGACAGTATGCCCCGCACGGAGTTTTGTGTGCTACCATCTTGACTACTTTATCGCTGCCCAATGCGCATACGCTTTTTTAGTGCCCGCAGATACGACCAAACGTTCTTTGCCGCTGCCAACGAGGCCCACGGCTTCGAACTGACCTTCTCCGAGTTGCCCCTACGCGCCGAAACGGCTCCCCTCATAGAGAACGGCGAAGTGGTTTGTATGTTTGTCAACGACGTGGCCGACGCCGACGCACTCGCCACGATGGCCGAGCGATCTGTGCCCTTGTTGGCCCTGCGCTCGGCAGGTTTCAATCACGTAGATCTTAGGGCCGCTGCCCGTCACAGCATCCCCGTCGTGCGGGTGCCGGCTTACTCGCCCTATTCGGTGGCCGAACATACGGTAGCGCTGGTGCTGACACTCAACCGCAAAACTCACCGGGCCTATAACCGCGTGCGCGAAAACAACTTCCTGCTCGATGGCCTGATGGGCTTCGACCTGCACGGCCTAACGGTGGGGCTGATAGGGATGGGCAAAATTGGCCTGGCCACGGCCCGCATTTTTCTCGGTTTTGGGTGCAAAGTTCTCGGCTACGACGTCCACTTTCCCGACGAAGCTACGCGCCTGGGTGTGCAGTCCGTCGAGCTGGAGACCCTTTTTCGGTCGTCCGACATCATTTCCTTGCACTGTCCCCTTACGCCCGACACCTACCACCTCATCAGCACCGATACGCTCCGCCTCATGAAGCCCGGCGTGATGCTCATCAACACCAGCCGGGGGGCGCTCGTAGATGCCCGGGCCGTGATCGGTGCCCTCAAGACGGGCCACGTCGGTCACCTGGGGCTGGACGTGTACGAGGAAGAAGGCGATATTTTCTTCGAAGACCTATCGAGTCAGGTCATTCAGGACGACGTGTTCACGCGGTTGCTGAGCTTTCCCAACGTGCTCGTAACGGGCCACCAGGCATTCTTTACGCGCAATGCCTTGCAGCGCATCGCCGAGGTCACGTTGCAAAACGTGGCCGACTTTGCCGCCGGACGCACGCTCGAAAATCAGGTGCGGGCCGAGGAAAAATAGCGGGTGTGGCCACAAAAAAACCGCTCCCCGTGTCGGGCAGCGGTTGTGAAGGCGATTTGCCGTTCAGGCGTCTGACCATTTGATCGTACAGCCGATGGCTTTGGTTTTGCTCTCAGACACCGCCCGACCCTGGCGCAACTCGCCAATGGCGTCTTCCAAATATTTCTTCTGGACTTTGTTGGCATCATTGGCGTTGTCGTCAATGGCACCGATGTAGCGCACCACAAAGTC
Organism: Catalimonadaceae bacterium; assembly: GCA_036804165.1. Taxonomy (GTDB): domain Bacteria; phylum Bacteroidota; class Bacteroidia; order Cytophagales; family Flexibacteraceae; genus DAIMZG01. The sequence goes on from DAIRSZ010000014.1 coordinate 10,692, forward strand.
GTTGCCGCGCCGTTGGAGCAAATAGACGTGGGGGGTGCGGGTGGCTCCGTAGGCGCGGGCGATGGCCTGCGTTTCGTCCATCACGTAGGGGAAGGTGAATCCTTTTTCGCGCGCACGTACCTGCATATTTTCGAACGAGTCTTCGGGCTGCTTGGTCGGGTCGTTAGGATTGATGGCGATCACGGGGTAGCCCTGCGCTGCAAATTTTTCGTGCAGGGCCTGAATGCGGTCTTCGTACTTGATGGCAAAGGGGCAGTGGTTGCACGTAAAGACCACGATGCAGCCCTGCTCGCCGGCATGGCTTTGCAGCGAGACGGTACGGCCGTCCACGTTCTTGAGTTGAAAATCGCGGGCTTTGTCGCCGACGTTGTGGCCTTGGGCTTGCGCATTGGCAAACAGCAGCCCTGCCACTAGAAAACTCCAGAGAATACGACTCAGACTTATCATAAGGGTCAATTTAGGTGTTGAATAATTTGCCTTTCGAGGGCGTCGGCAGTGAGTTCCTGCGCCAGAAAGGTACGTTTTTTACGACTGCCGTGAAAAATTAGGGTAGCAGGGATGTCTCCTTCCCAGCTACTGTCCACTTTGTCAATCCAGTTGTTATAGTCCGGCTCGTCGAGCAGCCAGACCTCGCTCCTGAGCTGACGTTTTTGCACGAAAGGCACCACCTTTTTCTCCAAATCTTGCCGAAAGTCGAGGCTGACCAGCAGAAACCGCACCGGACGATCCCGAAACTGCCGGGCATTTTGCTCGAAGGCGGGCAACTCCATCACGCAAGGTTTGCACCACGTCGCCCAGAAGTTGACCACGTACACCGTATCGGCTCGGCTGTCGAGCACCCTGGCCAGGGCGTCCCACTTCACGACGGGCACGGGGGCCAGTGGCCGGGCCGGACGGTGCGACCCTAGCACGAGGGAAAGGCCAATGAGCCACAGGCCGTAGGAGGTGGGCAAGACAAGGCGCATACGCTTAGAAAATATTTTGTGGAAGCTGGCACTACGCACCCACCTCGTTTACCAATTTTGTTAGGATAGGTCGGAATAGGCCAAAGGAAATTTTACGACTTCAACTACCTTACAATTTTCAGGCAACATAACCAAATACTTGTCCACATAATTTAAAATTGTCCACAAAGGACAATTTTAAGCTAGTCGCAACGCGTTGACAATCAGCCATTTAGGGGCGTTTGGGCGTGGCGCGACCGTTTGTGGATAAATGCTCAGGCACTGGCCGTTGGTCCAACGCCGGAAAGGCCCAACGCAAGAAATGAGGCAACGTACGCCCCCACGTGGCTGGGTCGTGCCGGCCGCCTTCTTCCTGGTGATAGTGCAGGTCAGTATCCCGACGATACCCCTTCTGGGCCAACTCTTCGAGCAGGTGTACCGTGTCGCCGATGGCGTCAATGAGGCCATCGCCATCGCGGTCCGATTCTTCGTCGAGCGTGCCGGCCTCAAACCAAAAGCGCAGCCCCGGCTGGTAGGTTCCTTCGCGTACCAGTCGGTGGGCGATGCGGTCGGTGTCGCGGTAATTGTCTTCGTAGCTCTTGCGTCGCCACCAGAACGAGCCCGAAAATACGCCTACCTGTCCAAAGTGCTCAGGATGGTGCCACACGATGTCGAAGGCCGACAGCCCACCCAGCGAAAAGCCCATGAAAGCCACTTGCGCCGGGTCGTCGGTGACGGCGTAGCGCGTGCGTATGTGCGGCAGCCACTCTTCGAGCACAAAGCGCGTGTAGCGGGTCGCCTTGCTGCCCCGCCCGGCGTAGTCCTTGACGCGCGCCGTGCCGTATTCGTGCATCCGATCGTGGTTGCAATGGATGGCCACCAGCACCAGCGGGGCAACGTGCCTGGCTGTCAGTAGGCCTTCCAACACGCCTTGCGTGCCAACGGCGGGCATGTCCTGTCCGTCGTTGCTGAGCAGCAGCGGATAGGGGCCGCCGTCGGGATAGCCGGGCGGCAAAAAAACGGTCGCCTCGACGGTGCGGCGCAGGTGCAACGAATAATACCCGCTAATTTTTTCTTCGCGCACGCGGGTAGCGGCCTCGTCGGTCGCGCGTTCAGGTTGGGACATACTAGGGACGGATGACTTTAAATTCGGTTCGGCGGTTGCGTTGACGACCTTCGGGCGTGCGGTTGTCGGCCACGGGCTGCTGGCTGCCGTAGCCGATGGCTTGCAGACGGGCCTGCCCAATGCCCTGCCCGACGAGGTAGTCGCGAACAGCCCCGGCCCGCCGCTCGGCGAGCAATTGGTTGGCCTGCTGGTTGCCCGTGCTGTCGGTATGGCCGCCAATTTCCACCTCCATCGTGGGGTGCTGCTCCATGAGCTTGACCAGCCGTTGCAGTTCGGCCTTCGATTCGGGCCGAAGCGCAAATTGGGCCACGTCGAAAAATACGTTGTTGAGACGAATGGTGGCTCCGGGCCGGATCGTGACTAGCTCGACTTCGCGCCGCACTTCGCGGTAGCCGTCGCGCTCGGCCAAAAATACGTTTTCGGAATGAAACAGGTGGCCTTCGCGCTCGATAACAATGCCGTAGTTGCGCCCTGACGGCAGGGCGATCAGGTACTGGCCGTCCTCGGCCCGCGACCGAAACTGGGCCACCAGCTCGTCGGCCACGTTGTCGGTGATGGAAATCACAGCCTCCACGGGCTGGCCCGTGGCCTCATCCCGAACGCTGCCCTTCAGCAGGGCCAGGCGCGGCTGGGTCTTGACGGGCATCCGGACGGTGTAGATGTCGTGCTGGCCAGCCCCATCTTCGCGCACGGTGGCATAGTAGCCCAACTGGCCATCGGCAGCCAGCACGAAGTAGAGGTCGTCGTCGGCCGTATTGATGGGGTAGCCCAGGTTTTCGGGTTGGCCCACGGCGCGGTCGTTTTCAAAATCAATGCGAAAGATGTCGTAGCCGCCCATCGAGGCGTGGCCCTTCGAGCTGAAATAGAGCGTTTTGCCGTCGGCGTGCAGGAAGGGCGCTTCCTGGTCTTTGTCGGAGTTGACGTTGGGGCCAAGCGGGCGGGGCTTCGACCAGGCACCGCCGACGTTGCGGCTGCAGGCATAAATCTTTTTGGTACCCGCCCGGTCGCTGACAAAGAGCAACCGCCGCCCGTCGGGCGAAAGGGTGGCCGAAGATTCGAAGGCGGGCGAGTTATGTACAAAAGGCTCGGGCTTGCCCCAGCGGCCGTTGCGCAGCTCCGAAATGTAGATATCCCCACCGTTGCTGCCCCGATAGACGAACATGGTTTGCCCGTCGGCCGAAAGGCCAATGCAAGCGTCGTGCTGGTCGCCCGCGTTGAGGGGCGGGCCGAGGCGCTGGGGCGTGTCCCAGGCACCGCCTTTGGCGGGCGCGGCGTAGATGTTTTCGTAGTAGCGGCCGTCCTGATCCTGCTTGCCGCCCGGTCGCCGAGAAGTAAAAAATAACCACTGCCGATCGGCCGTGATGTGCGGCAAATATTCCGGATGCGGCGTGTTGATCTGGTCGCCCGCGCCGGTGATGCGGTAGGGCTGGGGGTTGGCCACGTACGTTTTGCCGTGCTGGCACTGCTGTACGTATTCGGAAATGGCCCGCCGGTTTCGGTTGGCCGGGTCAGACTTTTCGTAGGCGGCGATGGCCTCGTCGAAGCGGTGATGCAGGTGCAGGGCGCGGGCCAGCGTAAACTGTTGGGCCTGCGAGGGTTCTTCGGTCAGTTCGACGCTGCGAAAGGCGTGGGCCAATGCGCGCTTTTTGGGGGAGGTGGCCAGGTAGCAGTCGGCCAGTCGATGGTGAAGGGTGGCGTCGTCGGGCCGTTCGGGCAACAGGGTTTCGTAGTGCATACGCGCCTCGGCAAACTGCGCCTTTTCGAAGGCCTTCTCGGCCTTGCGCCAACGAGCCTCGGCCGACTGCGCCCAGCCTGGGGTGGCCAAAAAAAACCAAATACCGATAAGGAAAAAGCCTTTGCGCATCCTACCAAAGTGACTCGGACAATATACGGGCTTCGCCCGGAAAATGATAAAAGCCAGGCTGCGGACAGTGGGCGGCGGCCTTTTCCTGTGCAAAAATCAGCAAGTAAAGATTTGGCACAAAAGTTGAAAAAGCCAGACAAGTACTAAAAAATCAAGGTTATGAAAAATAATGTACACGCGTTGTTCGGTTTGCTAGGCATACTGATCAGCTTTTCTGCCTTCGCTTTTCCTCCGCACGGCACGGGCTACGGCTACTATCCGCAGGCTGCGGCGCCTGCTGCCCTGCTCATCCGGAGCGACCAGCCCTTTCGGATTCGCCTGCAAGGACAATGGCTGGTGGCCTCGACCCAACACGAAATCCGCACGGCCGGACTGACCCCTGGCATACACCAACTCGAAATTGCTTTTCCGGGACGGCCACGCCCGATTTTCCAGCAGGTGCAACTGCTGGGTGGGCACGAGAGCGCCTTCCAACTGCTGGCCACGCGCGGCGGTCGGCACGGACAGGGCGGCTGGCAACTGCAGCCCCTTGGCTTTCAGCCCTGGCCGGGCTTTGCGGGAGGGTTGTCTCCCGGTGGATACCCCGGCAGCTCTCCGGGCGGTTTTTCGGGTGGCGCCTACAACCACAATCCGCTCGTATCGGCCGGCGAGTGTGCCGATGGTGCCCCCCTCGTACCGCTGATCGGCGATGCCGAGCTGGCCCGCTTGCAAGCGGCTATCCGGGCGCAGGGCTTCGAAGAAAATCGCCTCGGCATTGCCCGGCAGGGCATTCGTAGTTACACCCTGCTCGCGGCCGATGTGCGCGATTTGCTGGCGTTGTTTCGCTTTGAAGATACGCGGCTGGCCTTTGCCAAAATGGCCTATGCCCGCACCACCGATCCCGAAAACTACTACGTCGTCAACGAGGGCTTTCGCTTCAGCAGCAGCGTGCGGGAGCTGGATCGCTTCCTAAGTCAGCAGGCAGGTTTCTTCTGAAACAGGCCCGACAGGCGCCTCCTTTGCCCATCACCGGATTTGCCTACCTTCGCGGGTATGGAAAATCCGGTGATTATTTTTGGTGCCAAGGGACTCGGTCCGGTGGCCCTTGACATCTTCTTGCAAAACAAAGTGGTGGTGTACGGCTTTCTCGACGACGACGCCAGCCTGCACGGCACCGAGGTGGACCACGTGGCCGTGCTGGGCCGCCCCGACGACGACGGCTTCCTCAAACTCATTGGCCGCAAGTGCGAAGCTTTCGTGGCCGTGGACGACAACCGCTACCGCAAAACGCTGGTCAGTATGCTTAACGAGCGCCGCAAGGTGATGCCCGTCAACGCCTTGCACGAACGGGCCTATTTGGCCAGCTCCATGACGATGGGCCACGGCAACTTCGTCAACGTGGGGGCCTCGCTGGGGGCGTTCGTCCAGATTGGCCACCACAACCTCGTCCAGGCCGGGGCCACGCTCGACTACGGCGTCACGCTGGGCGACTTCGTGCAAGTTGGGGCGGGCAGTGTGGTAGGAGCCGGGGCGACTCTGGCCGACGAGGTATTTGTGGGCAGCGGCGCCGTGATTGTGCCCGGCATCAAGGTGGGCAAGGGGGCCCGCATCGGGGCTGGCTCGGTAGTGATCGAAAACGTAGCCGCCAAAGCCACCGTGTTTGGCAATCCGGCGCGGGCGGTAGAATAGCCCCCGGCAGGCAATCATACAAAATATTTCTTGGCCCGAATACGAATTTCTACTTCGTCGGGCACCAAGTAACGGACGGATTTGCCCGCCCGAATGCACTTGCGGATGAAGGTGGCCGAGATGTCGAGCAGCGGGGCCTCTACCCACGTCACTTTTTCGTGGTGCCGCAGGTCAGTGTCCCGCGCTTGCGGGCGGGGATAGACGTAGAGCGAGTAGTGTTCTAAGATGTGGGCGTAGTTTTTCCAGCGGTGAAAGGTAGCCAGGTTGTCTTCGCCGAGGATGAGGGCAAACTCCCGGTCAGGATATTTTTCTTGCAAATGCACCAGGGTGTGGGCCGTGTAGCTGGGGCGGGGCAAACGAAACTCGATGTCGCAGGCGGCCAGGTCGTAGTGGTCGGCCACGGCCCGCGCCACCAGGTCGAGGCGGTCTTGCTCGTGGAGCAAATGATCAGCCTTTTTGAAAGGATTTTGGGGAGAGACCACAAACCACACCTTGCGCAGGTCAGTAAACTCGAGCATGGTGTTGGCGATGATGAGGTGTCCGATATGGATCGGATTGAAGGAGCCAAAGAAAAGCCCGATTTTCATCAGATAGTGGCGGCTACGCGGCCCGTGGCCAGAAATTCGTCCACCAATTGCTGTGCCTTGCCCAAGGCCGTGTTCAGGTCATCGTTGACGAGCACGCAGTCGAACTGATCCTGAAAACTGGCTTCAAAATTAACTTTGAACAGGCGCCGCGAGAGGCTCTCTTCGGTCTCGGTGCCCCGTTTGCGCAAGCGCGATTCGAGGGTATCGAGGCTGGGCACTTTGACGAAGACGGCTAAGGCCCGATTGCCGTAATATTTTTTTAGGTTAAGGCCGCCCTTTACGTCCACGTCGGAGATCACGTGTTTGCCTTCGGCCCAGATGCGCTCTATTTCGGCCTTGAGCGTGCCATAGAAAGCCCCTTCATACACTTGCTCCCACTCTACAAAGGCCTGCTGGTCAATTTTGCGTTTGAAATCTTCGGGCGTCAGAAAGTAATAGTCGCGGCCATTTTCTTCGTTGCGTCCCCGGCGGTCGCGCGTGCAGGCGGAGATTGAAAAAGCCAGTTGAGGATTTTGCGCCAACAAATGGCGCACGATGGTGGTTTTGCCCGACCCGGAGGGAGCAGAAAAAATGAGGATTTTGCCTGTGGAAGAAACGTCAGACATCAGGCCGTATATCCGATTTTGTCTTTGATGGCGGCTATCAGATGAGGCGGGACGCACTTCTTTTCCATTTTGCGCGACAATATTTCTTTGATAGCCGATTCGAGCTTGAAGTACTGATAGAGCGGGATGCACTGGGCAATGTGCTGGTTGAAGTAGGCCAGTTCTTCGGGGGTGGCCTGTCCGTCAATCACCAAAGAGAGCAACTCCAAGCAGCGGGTTTCCACAGGGCCTTTGGGCTGTTGACTCTCTGCGGTGAGCGGTGCATTCGTAGCGGGTGGATTCATAACAATATCGTTCAAGTTCGGTTACAGAAGGTTTTGTCACGCCTCTACAAAGAAAACGACGCGTATTTTAGTTCAACCCCGGGGCTAAAATGCAGCCGTGCGGGTCAAACTCCCGTTCTGCTACGGAGACTTATAGCCCATGGTTCGGGCATAGGCACGCAGTTTTTCTTTCAGTAAATTTCGTGCGCGGTGCAAGCGGGAGCGCACTGTCCCGATCGGGATGTTGAGAATCTTGGCCATCTCCTCGTACGTGAAGCCCTCTAGGTCACAGAGGATGATCACCGTCCGGAAGTCCACCGCCAGGGCGTTGAGGGCCGTAGCGACTTCGTCGCCGATCATGTCTTGCACCGACTCAATCCGCAAATCGGTGGTGATACTTTCGTCCACGTCGTCGGAGTTGTAATAGGTCTCGACGTCCTGATAGTCCACTTTGGCGGGCTGCTTGCTTTTCTTGCGAAACTCGTTGATAAAGCTGTTTTTCAGAATCCGGAAGAGCCACGCCTTGGCATTGGTGCCCGGCTCGTAGGAGGCAAAAAACCGGTAGGCCTTCAGGTAGGTTTCCTGCACCAGGTCGTTGGCATCGTCCTCGTCGAGCGTGAGCCGATAGGCAAAGTTGTAGAGGGCATCAATGTAGGGCATAAACTCCCGCTCGAACAGGGCGTCTTTTTGCGCCTTGTCCATAACGGTTGTATTTCTGATTTTCTCGCTCATCTCGATAACTGCTTTAGCAGATAGCTAGTACCGTGCACTGCCCCGAGGTGGGGTTTTTCGTGGCTAATGTATGCCCAAAAAAGGTAAGTATCCGTCTCTTTAACAACGCTAAAGATTAGTATTTGTTAAAGCGTGGGCCGCCCCGGGAACTTTTTTTGCACTCAACAAAAGGCCACGCTTTGTTCTTGAACTACGGCTTCAATCCGCCCCGACGTTCGTACCTTTGTCGGCTTCCAGCGGCTTTTGTCTGCCCCTATGCGCACTTATTTTCGACTTCTTGGCTATGCCCGTCCTTTCGGACGCTACGCCGCCCCTTATTTTTTCTTTGCCCTGCTGAGCACCGTCTTTGGCCTGGCCAACCTGACCCTGATCATTCCGCTGCTCGACGTGCTCTTCGGCACGGTGCCGCCACAGCCGCCCGTGGCGCCGCCTCCGTTTGCTTTCGACGGCGACTTTGTGCGCGATACGTTCAACTACTACCTCGGACAAATGGTAGCCACGCGGGGCAAAGCAGGGGCCTTGCAGTTTGTCAGCCTGGTGATCATCGTGTCGGTGCTGCTGGCCAATGTGTTCCGCTACTTGGCCCAGCGCGTGATCGAGACGGCCCGCATGCGCCTGATCTACAACCTGCGACAAGCAGCCTTCGACCAGTCGCTAGCCCTCGACCTGGCCTATTTCACCCACGAACGCAAGGGCCACCTGATGGCTCGCCTGACCACCGACATGATGGAGGTGGAAGGGGCCATTGCCAGCACGTTCAAGGCGGTGTTTCGCGAGCCATTTGCGCTAATAGGCTATTTTGTGGTGCTTTTTGCCATTTCGGCCCAACTGACGTTTTTCACGATATTGGTGCTGCCCGTGTCGGGACTGGCCATCGGGGCCATCGTGCGGCGGTTGCGCCGCGACGCCCAGCGCGGGCAAGAGTCGCTCGGCGACCTGACGGCACTGATGGACGAAGCCTTCGGCGGGCTGCGCATCGTCAAGGCCTTTTCGGCCGAAGGCTATTTGCGGCGCAAGTTCGCCGACGAAAACGCTCGCTATGTCCACTTTATCCGCTCCATGAGCGTCAAGCGCGAACTGGCCCCGCCCGTGTCGGAGTTTCTGGGCGTGACGGTGGTGGCTATCATCTTGCTCTATGGCGGCTCGCTGGTGCTGCGCGAGGACAGCAGCTTGACGGCATCGGCTTTTATTGGCTATCTGGCCATCTTTTCGCAGGTGATGCAACCCGCCAAAGCCATCGCGCAGGCCTTCAGCCAGATTCAGCGCGGGCTGGTGGCGGGCGAGCGGGCCCTCGAGGTGGTGGACGCCCGCCCGCAAATCCGCGAACGCGCCCATGCGCAGGCACTGGCGCAGTTTGAAAGCGAACTGCGCTTCGAAGATGTTCGGTTTGCCTACGGCGAGCGGCCCGTGCTGGACGGCATCAGTTTTTCGTTGCCCAAAGGCAAAACCATCGCGTTGGTAGGTCCTTCGGGAGGCGGCAAGTCCACCATTGCCGACCTGATTCCGCGTTTCTATGATCCGCAGGGCGGGGCCATCACCCTCGACGGCACCGACATCCGCGACCTGACGCTGACTTCGTTGCGGGCCCAGCTCGGCATCGTGGCGCAGGAGTCCATCTTGTTCAACGACACCATTTTTCACAACATCGCCTTCGGCAAGCCCGAGGCCACCCGCGAGGAGGTGCAACGGGCGGCCGAAATTGCCTTTGCTCACGACTTTATCGTCGCGACCGAGCAGGGCTACGACACGGTGATCGGCGAGCGGGGCACGCGCCTGTCGGGCGGGCAACGCCAGCGCCTGAGCATCGCCCGGGCCATCCTCAAAAACCCGCCCATCCTCATTCTCGACGAAGCCACTTCGGCCCTCGACCCTGAGTCGGAGCAGATGGTGCAGGCGGCTTTGCTCAACCTCATGCAGCACCGCACGGTGCTGGTCATTGCCCACCGCCTGAGCACCATTCGCCACGCCGACGAGATACTGGTTGTCGAGGGTGGGCGCATCGTCGAGCGGGGTACGCACGACACCCTCAGCGAACAGTCCGGTGGGGTGTACCACAAGTTGCGCAGCATCCAGCAAGCCTAACGCAGTGATCTATCGGACGAGCACCCGCCGGGCATAGTGTGCGGTGGCCGTGCGCAGTTCGAGCACGTATAGGCCGGGCGGCAGGGCGGGTAGTCGAAAGTCGTGCCTGACGTCGGCCTGGCTGGCCACGTCGAGGGCGTATCGGCGGCCCGTGGCGTCGGTGAGGTGCGCCGCGCTGAGTTGGACAGTTTCGGGCAACACCACCGATAGCCGACGCCGGGCGGGTTGGGGGAATAGGCGCCATTCTTCGGTGCTCGTCACGGGCAGGGAGGTAGGCGCGCAGGTAGTCAACTGCTGGGCTACGGTGAGGCGAAAAGCGGGCAACAGGGCGTAGGTGGCCGTGCCCGGACACTCGGTGGCGCACCCGTCGCGGTGCCCGGCAATGACGCCCAGGGGCTGGGCATCGGGGCTATTGGCCGGGTGCGGAAAACTACCCAGCGGGTCGAGGCCTTCGGCGTGGAGCTTCCAGGTCGTAAGCCAAGCCAGCGTGCCCAGGGCCGTATCAGTGGGAGGCGCCTCCGTAAAAGTCCCCAGTAGGCAAACGCCCATCGTACCCGTGTTTTTCGAACAAAAGTGCGCCCCGATCACGTCCGATTGTGGCAAGGCACCCGGGTCGCGCCCGGCGAAGAGTGTGCCGTCGGGGGCTATGAGGTAGTTGTAGCCCATGTCCGAGTAGTTATTGGTCTGAAGGTGAAACAGGTAGATATTGCGCACTACGTTGACGTAGTCCGTGAAACTGTTGTCGGTGGCCGAATGATGGACAGCCACGTGGCGAACGGTGTGCAGCAAGCGCGTGTAGTTGGGCACGGGCAGCCCGGCTCGCCAGACCGATGGCGGCACGGCGGGCGGCTCGGTGCAAGCGCTTTCGGTAGAAGGTGCCATAGCCGGGAGCGGCGTTTCAAGGGAAGGAACAAAGAGCACGTGCCAGTGCAGGGTTGCGGCAGCTTGGGGTGCTTGGTCTTGGGCCGGGTGCCAGCGCCAGCCCGTGGTGCCGGGGGGCAGCAGCAGCAGCGCACTGCGGCGGCGGCCCCGGTCGGGCGATTCGTCGTGGGGATCGGCTTGCAGGCACAGGGTATCGCGCCCCGCCACCACAAAGCTGCCCGCCAGCCCAATGAACGTGTCGGCTTCGAGCACCAGGGCCGAAGCGGCCTCGGGCAGTCGAATGGCCGTTGTGGCCGTGGCTTCGTAGAGTTGGTAAAAGGGCTTTTCGGCCCGGAGGTATTGGCCCGAAGGCTGCGCGTGCAGTCCGCCGCGTATCAAAAGCAGGCAAACGGATAGTAACAAGAAATCTTTCATAAGTTGTGAAGCACGGCTACGCGAGTTTTGTAAATCTGCATACGCTTGGTAACACGAAAATAGATGGAGAAATTGAGAAAAGGACTTTGTTGCGGAGCACTTGCGTACGCTTGGGCTGTTGGGTTGGGAATAATATTCCTCTTCGGAATGGCCTGTCGCCCGTCCCGGATGGATACCACCCCAAAAGAATACTGGCAATCGGTTAGTCAGGCCCCGGCTGCGGGTCCCGATCTAGACCTGATGCAGTACCGGGTAGTGCGGGCCGACCTGGCACGCCTTGACCAGCACCTGGCCGACGCGCCCGCCTACGTGGCGGGGGCAGTTCCTCGCGAAGCACCCGTGCTCACCTTGCCGCTGCCCGATGCGGAAGGCACCGTGCGGGTGCGCGTGATGCGGTCGGGCACCATGTCGCCCGGGTTGGCGGCGCGGTTCCCGCAAATTCGCTCGTACGTGGGCGAGGGGGCGGACGACCCGGGCGTGCGGGTACGCATAGACCACAACCCGCAGGGCTTCTTTGCCATGATCACTCGGCCGGGCCAGGAGACGTGCTACGTATCGCCCCACACCCAGGGCGACACGTTGTACCACGTGTGCTACCGCCGGGCCGACCTGCGTCCCGGCGCCCGCCCGCCGTTCTACGAGCCGGCTGCGGGGGAGTAGCACAGTGGCAGCAGCCATTGACGGCCACCACGTTCGTTTGGCCCCCGCTGGTGTGAAGGGTTCGTCTGGTGGTCTGAAAATCGCTTATCATCTTACTGATTTGGCTGCCGTTGCCCCGGTTGGAACCCGATTTGGTGGCTACGTTAGGCAACACTAAAAAGAAGAAGGATTCACCGTAAAATCGTTAAATTGGTATTATGAAAAACGTTAAAGAATATATCACCACAGATCCAGAAATTTTAGGCGGTCATCCTGTTTTCGAAGGAACCCGTGTTCCCGTAGAAACGCTGTTCGATCATCTAGAAAATGGGGTAGCCTTGGACGAGTTCTTAGACGATTATCCTACGGTGTCTAAAGAAAAAGCAATAGCGGTGCTCGAGATTGCAGCCAAAATAATATCTTCAAAAGATATTCAAAAGTTGTATGAAACTGCTGCTTGACGAAAACCTACCCAAGCGACTAAAATTAGATTTAACAGGGTTTGAGGTTTATACCGTTGCAGAGAATGGTTGGGCAGGAAAAAAGAACGGAGAGTTGATGAAGTTGATGTTTGACAACAACTTCGACGTTCTGCTCACTTTCGACAAAAATCTTCAGTATCAACAAAACCTTAATAAATATCCTATAGCGGTTCTTGTGCTGTCAGCAAAAGACAACACATATAAAACTTTGACAGCATTGATGCCCCTCGTAAACAAAAAGATAAAGTCTGGTCTAAAAGCCGGAGTGGAGATCGTAAAAGCATAAAAGCCGTTGCCTAACAGCGTAGATTCTTCACGAGGGTTCTAAAGCTACTTGTCGGTTTGCCAGCCCTGCCAAATACCTTCATGCCGATCCCTCGGCAAGCTCTCTCACTGATTCTGCCCCTACCTGCTGCGATCGGGCACCATGTCGCCCGGGTTGGCGGCGCGGTTCCCGCAAATTCGCTCGTACGTGGGCGAGGGGGCGGACGACCCGGGCGTGCGGGTACGCATAGACCACAACCCGCAGGGCTTCTTTGCCATGATCACTCGGCCGGGCCAGGAGACGTGCTACGTATCGCCCCACACCCAGGGCGACACGTTGTACCACGTGTGCTACCGCCGGGCCGACCTGCGCCCCGGTGCCTGCCCACCGTTCTACGAGCCGGCTGCGGGGGAGTAGGGTATGAAGGTTAAGGTCGAATGCCCGCATTGAACGCCACCAGCCTGGGCCAGTCTATGTAACCTTGCGGGTTGCAAAAGTCCTGGGCAAATTCTTGCGTGAAGCGGTTGACCATTGCCGCGTAAGCGGTAATGAAGGCCTCATTGCGGGCTTGGGCTTCGTATCCGAGCGGTGCTATGATGTCCAGATACATATTGGGATCGCCGGAAATAAAATCCCAAAACCTCTGACCACAATATTTTAAATATTCGCCTTTGTCTGGCCGGGCGTCCTGTCCGTAGCAGCAGCCGTTGACGGCCACCACGTTCGTTTGGCCCCCGCTGGTGCGGAGGGTTCGTCTGGCCATCTGAAAATCGCTTATCATTTTATTGATTTGACTGCTGTTGCCCCAGTTAGGCCCCGATTTGATGGCCACGATGTAGCGTACGCCGCCGTGATCAAATTCAAGGTCAATGCCTTTGATACCAGATTTTCGACCATCGAACACCTGACTATTCACAAAGATGGCCAACCCTTCGAGCCAATCGCCAAAAAGGGTTTCTTCGTGGGAGGAGATGAAGGCATCCGTCAGCCCGCGGACGATGTTTTCGGCTGTCAGTAGGTGTTTGGCCCGAAACAAGTACGGATTCTTCTTACGCAGAACGGTCTTCAAGTTTAGACTGCCGAGCCGATCAATCCGCTTCTGGTGAAAAATAGCGATGTGATCCCTAACGTACTGTTCGACGACCGTTATATCCAGGGGTTTCATCAGGCTCGAACAGGGTGAGTTTAATGGGGGTTATTTCTGCCTTCACCATCTCGTAATATTCGGGCAAGAGTTCGATGCCGATAGAGTTGCGGTGCATGCGCTGGGCGACAAAGTTGGTGGTACCTGAACCCATGAAGGGATCGAGTACCGTATCGCCCGGCTGGGTAAAAAGTTTGATAAACCACTCGGGCAGTCCCTCGGGAAAGGCGGCGCTGTGTTTCTTATTGTTGCATTCGGTGGCCAGGTGCAGCACATTGGCAGGGTAGGCCATGTCCCGATCGAGCCAGTTGGAGATATTTTTGCCAAAGCCGCTGCCCACCTTCGAGTCGTCGCGAATTTTGTCCGTATCCGAAAGATTTTTCAGCCGCGTCTTGGCCCAATCACCCATGGGCACCATCACCGCTTCTTGGTACATGTTAAAGTGCTTTTGCTTGTTGAACTGCAACAGGCGTTCCCAGGCGTCCCGAAAACGGTTGGGCCATTTGCCCGGGTAGCAATTCTTTTTGTGCCAGATAAACTCTTCTGTCCAGAGCCAGCCCTGCTTGCGCATTTCCAGAATCAGTTCCATGACGTAGGTGCTGCGCTCGCCAGCCACCACTTTCTCCTTGATGTTCAGCACGAAAGTGCCCGAGGGCTTGAGCACCCGCAGCAACTGCGCCGCAATGGGCAGAAACCAATCTACGTAGGCATCAGGCTGAATGCCCCCGTAGGTTTTTTTGCGCTGATCGGCGTAGGGCGGAGACGTAAAGATGAGGTCCACCGAATGGTCGGGAAGCTGCTGAAGCACTTGGCGGCAGTCGCCCAACCGGAGGTCAGTGTAGATTTCCATAGGTGAGTATGATCGAAGAAGCGGTACGCGCTGAGCGCTCCCCTTCATTGCTCGTGAATCATTAGGCGGGCAAAGCCCAGCAGCAAGGTTTTTTCGCCGACCTGTTCGAAGGCCACGCGGGCTTTTTTGTCGGGGCCGCTCACGTCCAGGTGCGTCACCTGCCCGAAGCCAAACTTGGCGTGCTCCACGCGCATCCCCTCGCGGAGCAGTTTTGGGTCGCTGGCCCGGAAGTTGGGCGAAAGCTGGTGCCGAATAGGAACTGGCCGACTGGCTGTGCGGTTGCGCCCCATCTGACTGGCCAGCCGTACGGTGCGCGGGGCCATGTCGGTGTCGGCCCCGTGGCCGTTGCTGGCCGTACCGACGCTGCCAAAGCGGCGGGTGGCTTGCAAATAGGTGGCGTCCAACTCTTGCAAGAAGCGGCTCGGTTCGCAATGGTGCAGGTTGCCGTAGCGGTAGCGCGTGGTGGCGTAAGAGAGCACCAGCCGCTTCTCGGCGCGGGTGCAGGCCACGTAGAACAGGCGCCGCTCCTCTTCGAGGTCTTCGCGGTTGTTGAGCATCATCTGCGAAGGGAACAGGTTTTCTT
>DAIRSZ010000015.1:0-24970 GCA_036804165.1 Catalimonadaceae bacterium
ACATCTACCTAGCGCCGACGGCCCGCTTCACACGGTTGCCTTCGGGCAGTCAGCTCACGTGGGAGTTTCGGCAGGCCAACAGCACCTTCGTGGGCAGCGAACTGACGGCTGCCTACGCGCTGGGCAAAGGGCTGCGGGTGCAAAGTGGCCTCGAATACGTGCGGAGCTTCAACCTGCAGTCGGGGCTGCCCCTGCCGCTGACGCCCCCCCTTTCGGTGGTGAGCGAGGGCAGCTACGCACGGACGTTCGAGGGGGGATGGCTACAGTCTTGGCGCGCTACCGTACGACACCGGGCGACGGCCGCACAGCACCGCACGGATCGCAACGAGCGGCCTACGCCCGGCTACCACCTCGTGGGGCTAGGGGCCGAAACGCAATGGCGACTGGGTAGGCAGACTTTCTGGCTGTCTGCTTACGCCGATAACTTGCTAAATAGTACGTACCTCCACCACTTGAGCCGTTACCGCTTGCTCAACCTGCCCGAGCAAGGGCGCAATATCATATTGACTTTGCGCTGGATTTGGGAGTAAACGGGGTGCCTCTACTGGCCGTACGCACGCGTTTGCATGTTTCAATCTGCCACTTTTTCGTACAATTTTCTTACTTGCATGGTAGTAAGGAGCTATGCTTGTGCTGGCTAGCAGCTAGTATTTTACCGTTAAATATTACCTGCTGAAGTGCGCACCAGAAAATGAACCCTTCACCTGACCACCATGCACTATTTGGAAGAAGAGCTTTACGAACGCTTTCGGACGGATGCCAGCCTGATGGATTTCTTACAGGCTTCTACGCTGGATGGCCTCTGGTACTGGGACCTGGAAAACCCCGAGCAAGAGTGGACCAACGACCGCTACTGGGAGGTGCTGGGCTATCCGCCCGCCGAGATGAAACGGACACCTTTTGCCTGGCATCGGTTGGTGTTCGAAGAAGACCTGGCCCCCGTCGAGGCTGCCGTGCGTCGCCACCTGGCCGACCCGTCTGTTCCCTACGATCAGGTGATGCGCTTTCGGCACCAACAGGGCCACACGGTCTGGATACGCTGCCGGGCCAGTGTGCTGCGCGACGCGGCTGGTCGCCCCTTGCGGATGCTGGGCATCCATACGGACATTACGGCCGCCAAACACGCCGAAGCCCAGGCCGCCAATTCGGCCGCGTTCTACCGCACTATTCTGCAGAACCAGTCGGCTTTTATTATTCGCCTAAGCCGTTCGGGCTGCTACACGTTCGTCAACGCCGCCTACTGCCGAGCGATGGGCTTCAGCGAAGCACAGTTGCTGGGGCAATCGGCCTACCGCCATATCTTGGCTGAAGACTTGGCACATAGCCGCGAGGTGACCGTACGTTGTTGGGAGCAACCTCAAACCGCTCAGTCGCTGTCCATGCGCAAACGACGCGCCGACGGCAGCATCTTGGTCGTAGATTGGGAGGTTAAGGCCCTGCACGACGCGCGTGGCGAGGCCGACGAATTGCTCTGCATTGGCATTGATGTGACCGAAAAACGGGCCGCCCAAGACGAGGTCGTACTGCTCAATAACTTGCTCTCCGGTGCCCAGCGCGTCGCCCGGCTGGGTGGCTGGACCAAAGATCTACACACCCAGCGCACAATCTGGACGGATCAGGTGTACATCATCCACGAAGTGGGGCCCGACTTTAACCCTACCCACGAGGCTTGTATGGCTTTCTACGATCCCGACACGCAGCAGCGCATTGAAAAGGCCCTCGCGCATACGATCCGTACGCACCAGCCCTTCGACTTGGTTTGCCCTTTTACAACTGCCCGTGGCAATTCTCGCTTTGTGCGCCTGGCGGGCCAAACTGTGGTCGAGAACGGGGTCGCTACGCAATTGATCGGCACCATGCAGGACGTTACGCAGGCCGAGGCCGACAAAGAGATCCTGCGGCACGAGCGCAACTTCTCGCAATCCATCGTCGAAAACCTCCTCGATGGCTTCATCGCCGTTTCGGCCGAGGGCATCCAGACCCAAGTCAATTCGGCCTTCTGCCGCATGACGGGCTTCGAACGCGCCGAATTGGTCGGTAAGGGCTATCCCCTTCCCTACGACCCGCGTCCCTACCAAGCCCAGTGGAACGATTTTCAGCGCATGTGTGCAATTGGCCAAGGGCGCCTCGAAATGACCTTGCGCTGCAAAGATGGCACCTTGTTTCCGGCCCTGGTTTCTTGCGCCAGCCTGCGAAATGCCGATGGCCAAGTCACGAGCATCCTGGCCACTGTACAGGACCTGTCCGAGCAAAAGCAGGCCCAGGCCAAATTGCAGCACACCCAGCAACGCCTCGATAGCATCCTGCACGAAATATCGGATGTGATCTGGTCGGTACGCATCCCCGACTACAAAACCTTGTTTACCTCGCCGGCGGCCGAAAAGCTATTCGGCTATTCGGCTGCCGAATGGATGGAGGACGATCAGCTTTGGCGAAAGGTCATTCATCCCGATGACTGGCCCACAATCGCCAACACCCAACGCGAGATAATGCACAGCCAAGGCAGTAAGGTCGAGTACCGCATCGTCACGCGCGAAGGGCAGATCAAATGGGTACAGAACGAGAGCAAAGTAGTGACCGATCCGGTAAGTGGCGAAGCGCGCATTGATGGCATTACGCGCGACATCACCCAGGAGCGTACCCAAAAGCAGGAAAACGAACGCCTGCTGCGCCTCTCGCAGCAACAAAATGCTCGCCTCAAGAATTTCGCCCACATCGTCTCGCACAACCTGCGCTCGCACTCGGGCAACTTCTCTACCCTCATCGAGCTTTTTTGCGCCGAACATCCCGAACTAGCCAACGACCAGATCGTGCAGATGCTCGGCAACGCGGCGGGCAACCTCAAAGATACTATCAAGCACCTCAGTGACGTGGTGCTGATGCACATGACCAGCGACGAAACCCTGGCGCGCCTCGAACTGGGCAAAGTCGTGCGCCGGGCGCACCAAAACCTGGCTGCACTTGCCCAAAAAGCGCACGTGACGATCCGCTGCGATAGTGCACAGCCCGTTTGGGTATACGGGGTGCCCGCCTACCTGGACAGCGTGGTGCTCAACCTGCTTTCGAACGCCATCAAATACGCCGCCCCCGACCGCGCGCGCCACGTAGAAGTTCACTGTCAGGTCGCAGAAGACCACTGCCTGCTGACCGTGGCCGACAATGGGCTGGGCATTGACCTGAAGCGGTACGGAGACCGGCTGTTCGGGATGTACAAAACGTTTCACCGCCACCCCGACGCCCGGGGTATCGGCCTGTACCTGACCAAAAACCAGGTGGAAGCCATGGGCGGCCGCATCGAAGTCAACAGCCAACCCGGTGAGGGCACTACCTTTCGGGTGATCCTTCAGAAAGCCGAATAAGTTGAGCGCTTTAGTGGGCTTTTTTTATATTTGCAACTGAGTTGCATAAAACCCACTTCCGATGAACACACTACTTACCCGCACTTGTGCCCTGTTGCTGGCCAGCACGCTCTGGAGCTGCCAAACCGACGACGACCAACAAGATATCAACACCGACTTGCAGGCGCCTTCCTTCGACGAAGTAACCCGCCCCCGCACGCAGGGCGGTAGCGGCACGGTCAAGGTTCGGGGCGAATGGATGGAAGTCCGTTCCGAAACCAGCACCCACCTGCACGTACGCGGCACCCTCACCGACAACGTGGCCCTGGGCCAGATGCGGATTGACATTCACGGCTCCAACGACGGCCACACCCACGGCCGCACCACCAGCCAGTTGCTCCCCGGTTTTCTGATAGACTCCGTTGTGGATTTGGTGGGAGCACGCGCAGTCAACTTCGACAAAGACCTCTACTACGACGACCGCGACTACCAGGCCGGCCCCTACCACGTCATCCTGACGGCCGTAGATCAGGCGGGCAACGCCACCAGCTACGCCGACGGCTCCAACGTGGTGCGCAGCATCTACCTAAAGCGGCCCTACATGCCTTTGATCGCCCTCGCGGGCGACGAAACCGAAAGCCTCGACCGCCTTACGTTTGCGGCAGGTGCGCCGCTGGCTCTCGACGGTTTTCTGGAGCAGCGCCGCGCCCAGCGCGACTTTAGTGTTTCGTTCGTACGCGTTTCGATTGTGCCCAACACCGACCGCGAAGACAACCGCAACTGGGGGGCCAACGCCAGCTACGTACAGATGTGGGGACGCTCGATTTTCCTGCGTGACAATACGGGTGGTTTTATGGAAGGCGACGCCCTGCCCGTTTTTGACGATAAAAACCGCGTGATGCTTGACCAGGTATTGGGCAACTACACCCTGCAGCCCTCCGACCAGGGCCGCGCGTTGCGCCTCGAAGTGGAAGACACGGCCGGCAACCTGGCCGTCCGCGAGTTTGTGCTGACAGTAAATTGAGGCATTCAATCAACCAGCCCAAAAGGCCTTCCCGAAAGCAGGAAGGCCTTTTTTTTCTTTGTCCGAACAGAGATCATTGTTCGATGCCCTCGACACGCGCCGCATTACGGTAGCTGAGCACGCCCCGGCAACGGAGATGTGCGAGGAGCGTTTCGGCCAATGTTACAAATTACCACTACCCTTCGTCTTCACTTTCGAAAGCACAGGTGCTGGCCGTGTAGCTATTACATTCCCCCTGGCGGGGCGGACACAGTTCGTCCGACGGCAGCGGGGCGATACTTTTACGAGCACTCCCACTGCCCCAAGTACCGCGTGAGCCTAGAATTTGGCTGGGCGAATTGCGAATCTTTTTCGCCTTGTGAACAGTGTCGACTTCGCGTAGCCAGCAGTCCAACTCGTAGCGCGTATTGCACGTTAGAGCATTGTTAGAAGGGGGCTCAATGAAAAAGCTAAAAAAAGGGATATTATACCCTCCTAGAAAGCCGGATTTACGAGCGTTTGGTGGCTTTCATTGACCTCAGTCTCATTACTTTTTCACCTTGAAGTTTACTTTTAGTATTATGAAACTCGCTTATATTGGAACGTATCCACCGCGGGAATGCGGCATCGGTACGTTCACCAAGAATCTGTATCACTCCACTGTAACTCATGATGATACATCTGGAGAGGCAATTGATGGATTCGTCGTGGCGCTGAGCGATAACGATTTAACCTACAATTATCCTGAAGAGGTAAAACTCATCATCAACCAAGAAAACCAACGTGACTACCTGGAAGCGGTAAAATTTATTAACCACAGCGGGGCGGACGTTTGTGTTTTACAACATGAGTTCGGAATATATGGCGGGCAAAACGGCATATATATTCTGCCATTACTCTACCGTCTAAAAATTCCGCTCGTAGTAACCCTCCATACCATATTGAAGGCACCTTCTTATAACGAGAAAGCTGTACTAAAAGAAATTTGCAAGATGGCCAATAGGGTCATCGTCATGAACCGCAAGGCCATTGGTTTTTTGGTTGATATTTACGACGTAATCAAAGACAAAATTGAATTTATTGAACACGGCGTACCCGATATTCTCTTCTGCAAGGAGCAAACCAAAAAAGCTTACAACCTAGAAGACAAAAAAGTACTGCTCACCTTCGGAATTTTAAGTCGCAACAAAGGGATCGAGACGGTACTAAGAGCCCTGCCTAAGGTAGTCGAAAAACATCCCGATGTAGTGTACATGGTTTTGGGCAAAACCCACCCCAACGTGCTTCGTCATGCGGGAGAAGAATACCGGAATGCGCTCCAGCTTTTAACAAAAAAGCTCCAACTCAACGATCATGTAATCTTTATCAACGAGTTTATCAATCAGAAAGAGCTGTTCAAATATTTATCCGCATCCGATATTTATATCACTCCCTACCTCAACGAGGCGCAAATCACCAGTGGCACCTTGTCTTACGCAGTGGGTGTTGGGTCTGCGGTGGTTTCGACGCCCTTCTGGCACGCTTTGGAGTTGCTAGACGAAGGAAGAGGTCGGCTTTTCGACTTTGCCGACGCAGAGCAGCTTTCCCAAATTTTGATGGAACTGCTCGATAACCCCGAGATGCTTAAAAACCTCCGCAAGAAAGCTTTCGATTACGGCAGAACCATCACGTGGCCCAAATCGGGAAATAAATATATCTCTCTTTTTGAACGAGTGCTGGCCGAAAAGCCCGAAATCCTGCCCAAAAAAGAAACCGCCATTGATCCGCTGCTGCTGCCTCCGTTTTCTTTAGACCACATCGAGCGACTCACGGATGATACGGGCATCATCCAGCACGCCAGATACGGCATTCCCAACCTAAAAGAAGGCTATTGCCTCGATGACAATGCAAGGGCGCTGCTTTTGATACTGATGACCTTCCGGCAGAAAAAGAATAAAGTTGCGCTTACTTTAGCGCCAATATACCTAAGCTACATCCACTACATGCAAAATGAAGACGGCACATTCAGAAACTTTCTCAGCTTTAGTCGAGAATTTCTGGACGAGGTTGGCTCGGAAGATTCCTTTGGAAGGACCATATGGGCGCTTGGCTATCTGTTGTGCTATCCGCCGAACGACTCTTATTATCAGACGGGAAAATTAATATTTTTTGATGCGGCTCCTAATTTTGAGAAACTCAAATCTATCAGAAGCATCGCCAACTCCATAATTGGCATCAGTTATTATCTAAAAAGTAATCCGTCGGACGACCTCATGACAGAAAGGTTGGCGGGCCTTGCCAATAAGCTCGTCAGGCATTATGAAGAGAACAGTTCTTCCCACTGGAAATGGTTTGAATCGCTGTTGGCTTACGACAATGGCATATTGCCCTTGGCGCTGTTGCACGCAGCGGAAATAATCAAAGATGATAGACTGTACGAAGTGGCCCTGGAGACGACAAATTTCCTGACAGAAACTTCGCTCAAGGACGGCGTCCTGTCCATCATTGGCAACCAAAATTGGTTTAAAAAAGAACGCGAGCGCTCGCTTTTTGCCCAACAACCCGTAGATGCACTTGCCATGGTATTGATGTACCGTCAGGCTTTTCAGCTAACCAAAGACAGGGAATATCTTTCCAAATTATATACCTGCTTCATGTGGTTTTTGGGGGAGAACGACATCCGAATGACGCTATTTGATTTTGAAACCAAGGGCTGTTGTGATGGCATCGAAAGCTACGGCGTAAACCGCAATCAGGGCGCTGAAAGCTCGTTGGCATATCTGATTTCGTACCTTGTATTTATGGAAGCCTTCGAGGTTTTCGAACAAAAAGACATGGCCAGTTAGTCCTCCTCCGCGTGACTACGACCATTTGTTCGTACGACGATGTGCATGCGCTTGCGGTGCATTTTTATCCTCAATCGTTGTATTTGTTTCGTGGTGATCCAAAGGCGGTTAAAAAAAGCCTAGCTTACTTCGAGACCAGAACTGAGTTATACGCAAATATGGAAAGCGTATGACTATAACCATTCGGGATCGAAATAAAACAAACAAAATCCACTAATGTGAAAGTCGCCATTTTATCTCCTATTGCCTGGAAAACCCCGCCTGCCCAATATGGGCCGTGGGAACAGGTGGCTTCAAACATTACGGAAGGGCTCGTGGAGGAAAATATTGACGTCACGCTGTTTGCTACGGGCAATTCCGTTACCAAGGGAAAATTACAATACGTGGCTCAGGAAGCCTATTGCGAAAATCCCGACATGGACCCCAAGGTCTGGGAGTGTTTGCATATCAGCAACTTGATGGAGCAAGCAGATAACTTTGATCTGATACACAATCATTTTGACTATCTTCCCCTTACGTACTCAAGACTGATCAGAACGCCCATGTTGACCACCATACACGGGTTTTCTTCGCCAAAAATTCTTGAGGTATACAAGAAATATAATGACTCAAGCTTTTATACCTCCATTAGCAACGCTGACCGTAGTCCGGAGCTTGATTATGCCGCTACGGTTTATAACGGTATTGACACGACTCAATTCACTTTTAGAGAAGAGGCAAGCGACTATTTACTATTTTTTGGCAGAATACATCCCGAAAAAGGAGCTTCTGAGGCCATTCAAATAGCTAAAAAAACTGGCAGAAAGCTGATCATTTCGGGCTTGATACAGCACCAAGAGTATTTTGACAGCAAGGTGAAGCCACACCTCAACGATCATGACATAGTCTTCGTAGGCAATTCCGGGCCAAGAGAACGGGACAAACTTTTAGGCGGAGCATATGCGCTTTTACATCCTATCAGCTTTGAAGAGCCCTTCGGATTGAGCGTGGCCGAAGCCATGATGTGCGGCACGCCGGTTATCGCTTTCCGGCTTGGCGCCATGCCCGAGTTGATCGTACACGAGAAAACGGGCTTTCTAGTCAACACGGTTGAGGCGGCGTCCGAAGCAGTTGGCAGGGTACATACAATACGCAGGAAATTTTGTAGAGAATGGGCCCTATCAAAATTTAGCAAGAAACAAATGATTAGTGCTTATGTAAACGTGTATAACGGAATTCTAAACGGCACCATCAACCCTCATTAAAAACACTCCTATGGACAACACGAAGACCAAGAAAGTCAAGCCCCTCATCACAAGAATAAAGGAAAAAATTGAGCGCGAGGATTCGAGAGTAATTATCAGGGCTCACATCCCGAGCGACATGTCCCGTGTTGGCAAGATAATCAACAGGGTAATAAGTCTTTCGGAAGGCACCGCCGAAGAATTACTGAAAAATGTAATAAAAGATTTTTACAGCCGCCACAAAAACATAGAGCAGCGCTTAATGGATCATTTTGACAAGGTCAGAGAATATTTACCCAAAAACACTACCATCAGTAATGCGAAAAAAGAAATAATCGGTGCTTATTTTAGTATGGAGTATTCTATTGAATCGGCGGCTTTATTCAACCCTTCGATAGTAGCCCACCCTGATCAAACGGGGATCTCGCCGGGGGAGCTTCGATTCATCATGAGCCTACGGGCTACGGGCGAAGGGCACATCTCGAGCATTGTTTTTAGAAGTGGAATAATAAAAGACAGAAGCACCTTCCTCTTTGAGGACACTTCCAAGTTCGTTGGAACTGCCAAGGTTTTGAACGATCCCACGTACAACAACCATCTGTTTAGCCTGAAGCTAAAGGATATGAAGTCTTGGGACGAAACCAGTAAGCAAATTATGGAAACACTTCCCTATACTTTCACTCCTGAGGAATTGCGGGCGAGCATCGGCAAGGTACACCAAAACGATACGTTTGCTCATAACGAACAAACCATTACGAACATAAAATGGCTGGCAAATTCTAACTACAGAATAAAATTTGACTCAGATTCTTTAATAGCCGAACGTGTAATATTTCCCGTTTCTGAAAATGAGTCCCGAGGCATTGAAGATGCGCGATTTGTTAAATTTTACGACGAAGGCGGGCAATCTACCTATTATGCAACTTACACGGCATACAACGGGAGATGTATTTTGCCCCAATTGCTGGAGACCAAAGATTTTATATCCTTTTCCATCCACACACTGAATGGTAAGGCCGTACAGAACAAAGGAATGGCTCTGTTTCCGCGAAAAATTAAGGGCAAATACGCGATGCTCTCTCGCCTTGACGGCGAAAACAATTACATTATGTTTTCAAGCCAGTTGCACTTTTGGAATGAGTCAACCCTCATCCAGGAACCCACTATGCCGTGGGAATTTGTGCAGATTGGCAATTGTGGTTCCCCTCTGGAAACCAACGAAGGATGGCTGGTTCTCACGCACGGCGTAGGACCAATGAGGCAATATTCTATAGGCGCCGTTTTGCTAGATCTCGACAATCCGACGAAAGTAATTGCCCGCCTGGAAGCACCACTCCTTACGCCCAATGAAAAAGAACGTGAAGGCTACGTTCCGAACGTGGTGTATTCGTGTGGCTCTTTGATACACAACAACACACTTATTATTCCTTATGCGATGTCTGACATATCCTCTAACATTGCTACCGTTAAGGTAAAGGATTTATTAGCTCGCATGAAGAGCTGCTGACGAACCGCCATTTCTATAAGATTCGCCCTGGAAGCATGGCCATCACTTGAGCCGATTTATTAGACAGCTTATCTGTATGGAACTGCTTTGAGCGGCTCGTCCGGGTCGTTTTCTTTTCTTGATCATTTTTTTAGTCACCTACGCTGGGGCCTCACTCCTCGCCCGTCAGGCGGCTGTAAAGGTCGGGGCGGCGGGCTTGCGTGCGGGCCAGGGCCTGCTCGGTGCGCCATTCGGCAATGCGCGCTTCGTGGCCGGAGAGCAACACGGGCGGCACGGGCATGCCCTCAAACTCGGCCGGGCGGGTATAGACGGGCGGTGCCAGCAGGCCATCCTGAAAAGAATCGGTCAGGGCCGAGGTCTCGTCCGACAGCACGCCGGGCAGCAGTCGGATGAGCGCGTCGGCCACCACGGCGGCGGCCAGCTCGCCCCCCGACAGCACGTAGTCGCCGATGCTGATTTCGTGGGTGACGTACTTCTGGCGGATGCGCTCGTCAATACCCTTGTAGTGTCCGCAAATCAGGATCAGGTTGTTCAGCAACGACAAGCGGTTGGCCATCGCCTGATGAAAAGTTTCGCCGTCAGGGGTCAAATAAATCACGGCCTCGTAGGCTCGCTCGGCCTGCAACATCCGGAGGCAACGGGCAATGGGTTCGGCCATCAGCACCATGCCCGCCCCGCCGCCGTAGGCGTAGTCGTCTATCTGGCCGTGGCGGTAGGGCGTGTGCTGGCGCAGGTCGTGCAGGTGCACTGCCACCAGTCCTTTGTCTTGGGCGCGTTGCAAGATGGAGTGCGAAAAAGGGCTGCGCAGCAAATCGGGCTGGCAGGTGATGATGTCAATCCGCATCGTCAGGCGATTCTTTGTCGTCGTCGGCCAGATAAATATCGAGCAGCCCTTCGGGCAGGCGCGTGCGTACCCGTTGGGCGGCCCGGTCTAGCCCCAGCACCACGTCGGGGTGCATCGGGACGAGCACCTCGCGGCCCTGGTGGCGCACGGCCATTAGGTACTGGTGTGGCAGTTCGTAGAGGGTCTCGACGGGGCCTAACTCGCCCAGCGCCTCGTCGAAGGCCGTCAGGCCCACCACTTCGTGGTAATAGAAAGTATTGTCCGGAGCAGCCGCAAGGGCTTGCAAAGGCAACCAAAGGGCCGCGCCGCGCAAGACCGAAGCCGCATCGGCATCGGCGATGTCTTCGAAGCGGAGGCGCACCTCATCGCCGCGCAGTTGCCAGGATTGCACAAAAAAAGGAACCAGTCCCTGGGGTGTTTCCACCAGGACCGATTCCAGTTGTGCGTATTGATCGGGCTGATCTACTTCGAGGCGAGCGATGAGCTCGCCGTGCAGGCCGTGTACTTTGAGCAGACGACCCAGCAAGAAGCAGTCTTCCCGGCGCATGAGGCTTACTCCTGCGGCGTTTCTTCGGCGGGGGCTTCGCCTTCGGCGCTGGCTTCTTCGGCAGGCGGGTTGGCGGCGGCCAGGGCCTCGGCCTCGCGCTGGCGGCGGGCTTCGGCACGGGCTTCGTTCACCTTGCGCTCGGCTTCGAGGCGCGCTTGGGCGTCGGCCACTTTCTTGTCGGCCAGGCCACCCACTTTGGTCTGGATGCGGCCTTCTTTGCCTTCTTTCCAGGCGTTGAAGCGCTCGTCGGCTTGTTCTTGCGTGATGGCACCTTTGTTGACCCCCATCTGGAGGTGCTTGCGGAACATCACGCCACGGTACGAAAGAATCGCCCGGGTGGTATCGGTGGGTTGCGCCCCGGTCATCACCCATTGCAGCACGCGCTCGTCGTCGAGGACGATGGTAGCCGGATTAGTATTGGGGTTGTAGGTGCCCATCTTTTCGATGAAACGACCATCACGGGGGGAGCGGGCGTCGGCCACGACAACGTCGTAGAGGGCCAATTTTTTGCGGCCACGGCGGGCCAGGCGAATTTTAACAGCCATGAGCTTGGATTTTTGTCAATGACGGATCTCGTCCGTCGAAACAGGGCTGCAAATATAGTATTTTTTGGTTTACAAAAACTTACACTCTTTTTTAATTCTCGTATTATTATTTTTGAAAAATATACTTTTAAATTACCGCTTCTATTTTTAAAACTGTCGCGTGTTTTCGCCAAAGGGTAGTAAAGCATTAGACACAAAATCCAAAGAGCATCCAATTTTTTGCGGGTTTACTTCACCATTTACTTCATTTTATGCACACATCACTACATCGCTGGACGGCTCACTGCCGCCAAGTCGGTGCGGGTCTATTGATCTGGGGAGCGGCCACGGTGGCCCATGCCCAAACCACGCCCGCCTGGTTTCCCAAGTCTCCTCCTGTGGCCCCATGGCAAGCCGCGCCTTCGTCCGGACAAGCCCGCAGTGCCCAAACGGTCGCCGTGCCCAACGACTTTGCGCTCAAGATGCGCGACAACGGGCTGACTGACCCCCGGGCCCAGGCCAAAGCCTACCTCCGGTACCAACAACGGGCTGCCCGCTACGCGGCACCTTCGGCACCCGCCCCGCCCGCAAGCGCCCCGACCAACGCGCTGACGTTGCCCTTCAGCGAGAACTTTGAAGGCGCCACGCTGCCCGCCCTGCCCACTGGCCTCTCGAGCACGACACTGGGCACCGATGGAGGCTTTGTCACTTCAATCGCCGACTCAGTCACCAGTGGCCCGGGCTTCTGGTCTTTTCCCGATCCGCCCACCGGGACGCAGTTTGCCATCACCAACGACGACGCCTGCAACTGCGACAAATCCGAAGACTACCTCCTCTTGCCGGCCCTCGACTTTTCGGGCGCTACGGACGTGGTGCTTTCGTTCAACTATTTGCTGCGCGAATTTCTGGGCGTAGGCCGGGGTACGGTTGAGGCCAGCACCAACGGCACCAGTTGGACGATCGTGGACTCGCTGCCCCTGACGGGCAACGTGTGGGCCAGCAACTATTCACTAAACCTCAATGCCTTTGCCAACCAGGACAGCGTCCTGATTCGGTTCAAGTACAACGACGGCGGCGTCTGGGGCTGGGGTATGGCCGTGGACAATATTCTGGTGTCGGAGCTGACCAGCCCGGACGTGGCCGTGCTGGGCTTTGAAAGCCCCTTTGAAGACGAGCTTGGCTGCTACGACACCGAAGAGATTCTCGTTGTGGTCTCCAACGTCGGCGCGGGTACCCAAACTAATGTTCCGGTGACGGTGGTCATCAGCGGAGCGGCCAGCCAAACCCTGACCGACACGATCGCCAGCCTGACCCCCGGCACTACCGACACCCTAAGCTTGGGCACCTTCACCTTCGCGGCGGCCGGCGAGTACACGCTGACGGCTTTTGCCTCGCTGACCACCGACAGCAATCCGGCCAACGACACGGCCTCGCTCACGATCGAAAAATTCGACGCCCTGGCATTTCCCTACAGCGAAAACTTCGACAACCCGGCCCTGCTGGGAGGTATGCCCGATCGCTGGATATCGCTGGGCGATATGGAAGTGGATGAATTTGGTGCCGACGGCTCGCAAGCCCTGCGCACCAACCTGTGGGTCCTCAATCCGGCCGATGGTTTTGCAACGCCTCCCGTAGCTTTGCCCAACGACAGCAACCTGGTGCTTACGTTCGACTATCGCCTCACCGACTGGGTAGAAGAAGGCCTGGGGCCCGCCACGGCCATCGCGAACAACGTCGTGCAATTGTTCCTGGTCACGGACTATTGCGATGAAGAGGGCGGGCTGGTGCTGGTGGACTCGATCTACAGCGGCAACCACGTGGCTTCGCAAGCATACGCCACCTTCAGCATCCCCTTGGGGGCCTACGCAGGCGAGGAAATCGCCCTGTTGATGGTGGGCCTGCGCAGTAGCGGCAACTTCAACCTCGACGTGGATAACGTGCGCTTCGCCCAATTGGCCAGCGCGGATGCCCAAATCGTGAGCGTATTGCCGCCGTCAGGCTGCGACCTGGGCGACAGCGTAACGATCCGGGCCGTGGTACGCAACAATGGCGATAGCCCGCTGGCTACGCTCTCTGCTGCCTTCACCGTCAATGGTGGCCCAGCCACCACCGATACGTTTGTGTTTGACCCGGCCCTGGCCTTCGGTGAGCGCGATACGATCACCTTTGCGACCACGGCCGACCTGAGCGGCACGGGGCCTTTTACCATTGCTGTGATTGCCCAACTGGCCGGCGACGCCGACGCCAGCAACGACACGGCTACGGCCACTGTGGCGCCAGTACCAAGCGTGGCGGTACCCTACGAGCAAACCTTTGCCGGCGCCCCTACGGCCCCGGCGGGCTTTAGCGTGCAGCAGGTGAACGGCACGGGCAACTGGGCCTTCCGTCCGGGCGGGGTGCCCTACCCCGATCTGCCCGCCAACCCCTTGCTCTCGCCGCAGTTTGGCAACGCCACGGCCTTCTTCAATTCGTACACTTTCGAGTCGGGTGCGCAGTCGCGCCTGCTGATGCCTTGTACGGACATTCCCGCCGACGAACCCTTTCGGCTGACGTTCCGCTACACGCGGGATGGTCAGTACAACAACCCCGATTCGATCGTTGCCGAAGTTTCGACCGATGGAGGTATCAGCTTCGAACGGCTGGGCGCCGTGGCCCGCTTCCAGTCGGGACTCTCGGTACCTACCTGGACGATGGCCGAGTTTGATCTGAGCCAGTACGCTGGTCAGACGGTGCGGTTTGCCTTCCGCGCCGTGGCTGCCTTTGGCAACAACATGGCCATTGACGTCATCAACCTCGAACCCGTGCCCGGCCTAGACTTCGCACTGACGGGCTTCACGATCGGCGAGTACGTCCGCATGCCCCGCTCGCAGTCGCTCGACCCCGTACCGCTGATCGGCACGGTGCGCAACAACGGCGCCGATACGCTCACCAACGTGCGGATAGAAGTGACCATCAGCAGCGGCGGCAACACCTTGGCTACGCTCACCTCGCCTACCCAACCCGCTTTGCTCCCCGATGCGGAAGCTACCCTAGTGCTTGCCAATACGTTCGTGCCCGAAAACATCGGGGCTTACCTCTACCGGATGACCGTCCGGGCCGACCAAGCCGACACCGACACAACGGACAATTTTGCCGCGCGCACGTTGTTTGTGACCGACTCGATCTTTGCCCGCCACAGTGGTTTTGGGCAAGGCAGCGGTGGCTGGGGCGTAGCGTCCACGGCCAATACGGCCACCTTCGGCACTGTCTTCGAACTCTTTGACCTGGACACGCTCACCTCAGTATCGTTTGAGTACCTCAACCTGGGCGAAAACGGCATCCAGGCGGGCGATACGAGCCGCGTGTTGGTGTACGGCACGCTGCCTTCGGGCGTGCCCAATCCCAGCGACGTGATTGCCACCTCGAACCGGATTACGTTCACAGCCCTGCCCGCTGCGCAAACGGCGCGGGTGGTGGTGGCCACCTTCCCCGACACGGTAGTGCTGGAGCCGGGCAGCTACTTTGTGGCCGTCACCGAAACGCCCGGCATGGCCAGCTTTGGCCTGGCCGCTACGGGGGCCATTTTTACCCCTAACCGGAGCTTTTACAACATTGACGGCGCGGCTTTTATACCCTTCGACAATTTGGATGAGGCAACGTTCGTCATTCAGGCCAACTTCCGCCCCGGTATGATCACCAGCCTGCGGGCTTCGGCCGTGGCCCAGCCCATCCGGCTCTATCCGAATCCTTCGACGGGCCTGATCCGCCTCCAGACCGAACGCACCGACGTCGGCCAGATTCAGGTGTTCAGTGCCTTGGGGCGCCTGGTGGCCCAGTTCCCGGCCGGGCAGCAGCAGCTAGACCTGAGCACGCAGCCCAACGGTGTGTACACGGTGCGCATGGCCACCCGCGAAGGGTTGCTGGTGCAGCCGCTGATTCTGAGCCGCTAACCGACCTTTGCCGTATGTTGAAAAGCCGTCCCGTAGGGGCGGCTTTTTTTTTGGTTGGAGAATAAGTTACTAGGTAACTGATTGGTTACTAACTAACTTGTTACTTATGAATTCTCCTTTTCGATTTGGGCAAGTAGTAACCGGTTCGGCTTTTGTAAACCGGACGGTCGAAAAGCAACGGCTGCGCGACAATTTTCGCAATGGCGTTCACACCACGCTCATTTCGCCCCGGCGGTGGGGCAAGACCAGCCTGGTACGTCAGGTGGCTCTGGAGATGGCTCCCGAGCCCGTGCGTTTTGTCTTCCTGGACCTGTTTAGCATCCGCAACGAGACCGAATTTTATGACCAACTGGCCAACCGCACTTTCAAGGCCTGCGCCACCCGCTTGGAAGAGTGGCAGCAGTTGGCGGGAGAATGGCTCAAGAACTTGCGGCCGCAACTGGTCATCGGTCCCGATCCTACCCAGGATTTTACGTTGCATTTCGACTGGCGACAGTACTCCGTCGAGGCCGAGATCGTCCTGAACCTACCCGAAAAGCTGAGCCAGCGCAAGCGAGTGCGGGTGATCGTGTGCGTAGATGAATTTCAGAACCTGCACCACTTCGACGATGCCACCGGATTTCAACAACGTTTGCGCGCCGTCTGGCAGCATCACCAACACGCGGGCTACTGTCTGTACGGCAGCAAGCGCAGCCTGATGGTGGAGTTGTTTCAGCACACCTCCATGCCCTTCTACCGATTTGGTGACTTGCTGCTGCTCGAAAAAATTCCGGTCGAAGAATGGGTACCATTCCTGATGGAGGCGTTTGCCCGCACCCAAAGAACCTTGTCGGCCGCAGTCGCGCAGCGCCTGGTGGCCCAAGTAGAGGCGCACCCCTACTACGTGCAGCAACTTGCCCACCTGCTCTGGCTCGAAGCCCCGCAGCAAGCTACCTCCGACGCCCTGGAACGAGCGACTACGGCCTTGTTGCAACAAAACGATCTGTTGTACCGACGCATGTTCGACGAACTGAGCAAAACCCAAATCCAGTTTCTACGTGCCCTGCTGGCGGGCGAGTCGGCGCTGGCCAGCCAACAGACCATTCGGCAATACCGACTGGGCAGTTCGGCCAATGTTAGCCGGATTAAAGAGGCCCTGGAAAAAAAGGAGATCCTCGATACCTACGGGGCCGCGCCGGCCCTGCTCGACCCGGTGTTTGGGCTTTGGCTTCACCGCTTGTTCGACCTGTCCGCCGCACGCCGCTAGAAATTTTTACGAAAAAAATCGTACTGCCCCTTGACACTACGAACAAATTCGTATATCATTGCCCTACGAAACAACTCGTAGCGCATGAACGCCACTCCCCCTCCCCGCCCCACCGAAGCCGAACTGGAGATTTTGCAGATTCTCTGGGCGCACGGCCCCCAGTCGGTGCGCTTTGTCAACGACCGCCTCAACCAAGTCCGCGAAGTGGGCTACACCACCACCCTCAAGTTTATGCAACTCATGCACGAAAAGGGCTTTCTCTCGCGCCGCAAGGTGCAGCGTTCGCACATCTACTACCCCGAGCTGGAGCAGGAAGCCACGCAGCAGGCCTTGCTCAGCCGCTTTGTTCGTTCCGCCTTCGGCGGGTCAGCCACCAAACTGGTGATGCAGGCCCTGGGCCAGTCGTCGGCCAGCGCCGAAGAACTCAACGAAATCCGCGACCTGCTCGACCGGCTGGAAGGGGGTGCACAATGAACGCCTTCGTCACCGAGTTTTCTTCGCCCCTCGTGCGGGCCTTGGGCTGGGCGCTGGTGCATTCGCTCTGGCAAGGTGCCCTGGTTGCCTGCCTGCTTGCCTTGGGATTGCGTACGGTACCTGCTTCCGCCCACCGCTATTGGCTGGCCCTGGCTGCCCTGGGTCTTTTGGTGGTTAGCGTAGGGGCTACGGCCACCTACGTGTACGAACCCACCCCTACCGCCCCCACGTTTGCCGTGCGCTACTCCGCAATGCCTTCGCCCCCATTGGACGCACCGTCAACCCGTGCGACGGCGACGTGGACGGCACAGGCCGAGGGATGGTTTCCGTACCTGGTAGCGGCCTGGGCGCTGGGCACGGGCCTGGGCACCCTGCGGCTGGCGGGCAGTTGCGCCTACCTCTACCGCCTGCAACGGGCACCCAGTCAGCCGCTTTCCCCCGCTTGGGAGGCGCGTTTGCGGGCATTGCAAGAGCGCTGGCAGATGCGGCGACGGGTGCGCGTACGTGTGTCGGCGCACGTGCGTACGCCGGGCGTGATCGGACACTGGCGGCCCCTGATCTTGCTGCCCGCCAGCGTCCTGACGGGCCTTTCGCCTGACCAATTAGAGGCCGTGCTGCTGCACGAACTGGCGCATATCCGGCGGCACGACTACCTGGTCAATATTCTACAGTCGGTAGTAGAAGCCCTCTTTTTCTACCACCCGGCCTGCTGGTGGATTGCGCGGCAAATCCGGCTGGAGCGCGAAGTGTGCTGCGACCAGCAAGCCGTCGGGCAGGGCACTTCGCCGCTGACGTTGGCCCGCGCCCTGACCCAACTGGCCGCACCCGCCCCTACGCTGATGCCCGCAGCCAGCGGCAGCACCCTGCGCCTGCGCATTCTGCGGTTGGTGCAGCCGCAAACTCACCAAGCCGGGCCACTGACGGCCCGTTGGCTAGGTAGCTTGCTGCTGCTGGCCTTGCTGGCCGGGCTGCTTTTCTCAGCACCCCAAATGCCCGCACGTCCGAACACGCGGGTGGCGATGCCGCACCTGCTCTCGCCCTTCTGGCCACGGGCGCTGGCGGCCCTGCCGGACACATGCGCCGATCCGTCGGGTATCGTGATCATGAACGTGTGTCCGGAAAGCACCTCGTCCTTATCGGCCGATACGGGCCAGGCGGCCCCCTGGCCGACCATCATTCGAACGGATGATACCACCCTTGTGCTACTGCGCGATACGATCACCATTTGGCAAGCAGGCACGAATGTCCACATCGTAACGGTAGCCGGACTCGCCGATACCCTACCGCCTACCGCGCCACGGCCACCCCGCCCACCTCGGGTAGGCAAGGTACCCATGCCCCCCATTCCGCCCACGCCACCCGTTCACTTCGACATGTCCGACGAGGAGTTTGACGCTGCCATGGACGAATATCACGACCAGATGCGCGCGTATCGTCAGGAAATGAAGGCTTTCGAGCAGGAAATGGAAGTTTTTTGTAAGGAAATGAAGGCTTTTAGTAAAGAGGAAATAAAAGCCTTCGAGCAAGAGATGGAGGCTTTCGGAAAAGAAATGGCCGTATTCGCCCTGGAAATGGCCCGCATGGGCAAGGACATTGCCCTGCACGTCGGGGCGGAGGTAGATGAGCAACTGAGTCGGTCCCTACCCCCCAAGGGGTCGGCCCGTACGCAGTCGGTGCTTGGGCAGATTGAAAAGGCCCTGGTGGACGACGGACTCATTGAAAGCGGCGCCGCCTACCGCCTGCAACTGACGGCCGACCAACTGGTGGTGAACGGTGAAATCCAACCCGCGCGTCGTCACCATGCCTACAAGAAGCTCTACGAAAAAGCCAGCGGCCAGTCCGTGGCGCCGGACTCCGAACTGCACATCAGCAAAAAAAGCGATCACTGAAGTTTTTGGCCTTTTCTATCGAAAAACCCGTCAACCCACGGGTTTTTTTTGTGGGATGTATCGTCCTTCGGCCCTCGCCGTACGGACAGGCATAACCCCATTTCCATGCGTGCCATACTCCTTGCGGAACCCGGCGGCCCCGATCAGCTCCGCCTCGGCGAATATCCTACCCCCGAACCCACCGACGACGAAGTGCTGGTGGCCGTGGCGACTACGGCCCTCAACCGCGCCGACTTGCTGCAAAGGCAAGGTAAATATCCGCCGCCACCGGGGGCCAGTCCGCTGCTGGGTCTCGAGATGGCTGGGCACGTGGTACGGGCCGGCGCGCGGGCCGGGCACTGGCGTGAAGGCGATGCCGTCTGCGCCTTGCTGTCCGGAGGGGGCTACGCCGAGTACGTCGCCGTCCACCACCGGATGCTCCGTCCCGTGCCCGCAGGTTGGGCCATGACCGATGCGGCCGCCGTACCCGAAGTGTTTATGACGGCCTTCCAGTCCCTGGTGTGGCTCGGGCGGGTGCAGCCTGGCGAGCGGTTGCTCGTTCACGCCGGGGGCAGCGGCGTGGGTACGGCGGCCATCCAACTGGCCCGGGCGCTGGGGGCCGAGGTGTTCGTTACGGCCTCGGCGGGCAAGCACGCGCTTTGCCGCCGACTGGGTGCCCAGCATACGATTGACTACCAACAGACCGACTTTGCCGAGGCCGTGGCCGACATCACGAACGGCGAAGGCGTGGACGTGGTGCTGGACTTTCTGGCGGCCCCCTACCTGGCGCGCAACCTGCAGAGCCTGCGCACGGACGGGCGGCTGGTGATGCTCGCCACGATGGGCGGCACCCGCCTGGAGCACTTCGACCTGCGGCCTTTCTTGGCCAAGCGCCTGCAACTCATCGGCTCGACGCTGCGCACGCGGCCGCGCGACTATCAGATTGCCCTGACCGACGCCCTGTGGGAATTTGCCGGGCCGCGCTTTGCCAACGGCACCCTGCGCCCCGTCGTGGACTCAGTCTTCGACTGGCAAGACGTAGCGGCCGCCCATCGGTACATGGAGGCCAATAAAAACACCGGAAAAATAGTATTGAAGATAATTTGAGGCACGAACCAAACGCGCAAGCAATGGACGTATTACGGATGGGAGCAGGTGTTGGGCTGCTCGTGCTGGGCGTGGTGCTGTTAACGGCCGGGCCGCGGCTTTTCAAACGGTATTTTTTTGGTTCGCACCTCAATCGGATGCGCTAGCTCAGCCTGGGCGCATTGCTGATGCTGCTGGGGGCCTGGCTGCTCGCCGAGGGTTTGCGAGGATAGGCAGGCATGGCTAAAGAACCGACAGAAAGCTAGGTTTTAGGTGGGGATATGCCCGCTGGCCAGCCTTGGCGGCAGTCTGCTTTAGCTGTCTTGCGGAATTAGTTTAATCAGTAGGCCGGTGCCCTCCGTGAGGGCGTAGATAAAGCCATCGGGCGATTGGGCTACTTGCCGCACCCGGCCGATACCTTCCAGCAGTTTTTCCTCGCCTACGTACTGCGTACCCTCCAGAGCCACGTGCGCAATGTGCTGCCCGGCCAGCGCCGCCACCAACAAGTGGCCGCGCCAGGCCGGGTACCGATCGGAAGTGACGAGTGCCATTCCGCACACGGCGATGGAGGGTACCCAATAGGTTACGGGCTGCTCCATACCTTCTTTTTCGGTGTAGGGGGTCAGCACGGTACCGTCGTAATTGATGCCGTAGGATATCTCGGGCCAGCCGTAATTCTTGCCCTTTTCGATGAGGTTAAGTTCGTCGCCTCCCCGTGGGCCGTGCTCTACCGACCAGATGCGGTCGTGTTGGACATCGTACACCATGCCCTGGGGGTTTCGGTTGCCGTACGTCCAGATGGAGGGCTGGGCGCCCGGTGTATTGACGAATGGATTGTCGGCCGGGATGCGGCCATCGTCGTGCAGGCGGTGGATTTTGCCGTGGTCGTTGTCGAGTTCCTGGGCATTTTCCGGGCGAGAGCCTTTGTCGCCATTGGAAAAATACAGGAATCCGTCCTTGTCAAAAATGATCCGACACCCAAAATGGCGGCCGCCCTTCCAGGCGGGGCCATTCACGAAGATTTCCTCCACACTGTGCAGTTGGTTGCCCGCCAGTTTGGCCCGGGAGATCACCAGCACATCGCCTTCTCCCTCAGGCCGCGAATAGGCCAGGTAAATCCACCCGGTATTTTCGTAGTCGGGATGGAGGGCGATATCCAGCATCCCCGCCTGGTTGACCTCGCGGGTCTGGGGCACGCCCGTCAGCTTGGTGCCCGTGTAACGGTCGTTTTCAAACACCAGAATCTCGCCCCGGCGCTCGACCACCAGCATGCGGCCATCGGGCAACCACGTCATCCCCCAAGGATTGGCAAACTGGGTATGAAGGGTATCTACGGTAAACTGCTGCGTGCTCGTGGCACTCGTTTCTGAATCGTCCCGCACGGCGTCTTCGTTACCCGAACAAGCCGCTGACAAGAGCGAGATCATCAAAAAAAACACCTCGGATAACTTCATTGCATCGAATTTATTGGATTGACAGTGGTGGTACGCACAAACATCTTTCCGCGTTGATGCGGTTGGGTAGTCGGAGGATTACCGCCTTTCTGCTCACAAAACGGGTTTATCAACGTTAGCCACCGCCAACGGTTTTTGGTAGCGCAGACGATCCTTCGGAAAGGTTGGGCCATTTGGTTCCTTATCCGTCCCGTCCCGGTGAAGCCCAACAAAAAAGCCTTCTGCTAGTAGCAGAAGGCTCTGTGCCGAAGGCGAGACTCGAACTCGCACGGGCTTGCGCCCACACGCCCCTGAAACGTGCGTGTCTACCAATTTCACCACTTCGGCATCTTGGGAGCGCAAAGGTAGAAGATGCGTTTGAAT
This sequence comes from Catalimonadaceae bacterium, assembly GCA_036804165.1. Classification (GTDB taxonomy): domain Bacteria; phylum Bacteroidota; class Bacteroidia; order Cytophagales; family Flexibacteraceae; genus DAIMZG01. The sequence goes on from DAIRSZ010000015.1 coordinate 22,232, forward strand.
TTACCACACCTTCCAGCGTTTTTTTCGTGACTTAGTCAGTACCGGGCACAACCCGAAAATTGGTTAGTTTTGACGCCAGACTTGTGTTCACATCCCCATGAAGATTTCCCTCGCCTGGTTGCGGCAGTTGATAGACCTGCCCGAAAGTATTACCGAAATCGCCACCCGCCTGACGGCCTCCGGGCTGGAAGTAGAGGGCGTTGCGCCTTTCGAACTAGTGCCCGGCGGACTGGCCGGGCTGGTGATCGGTGAGGTGCGCACGTGCGCGCCCCACCCCGATGCCGACAAGTTGCGCGTGACGACCGTGGACATCGGCACCGACACACCCGCGCCCATCGTGTGCGGCGCGCCCAATGTGGCCGCTGGGCAGAAGGTGGTGGTGGCCACCGTGGGCACCACGCTCTATCCGCAGGGCGGCGAGCCGTTCAAGATCAAGAAAGCCAAGATTCGGGGCGAAGTGTCGGAAGGGATGATCTGCGCCGAAGACGAAATCGGCCTCGGCGCGGGGCACGATGGTATTTTGGTGCTCGACACCGACCTGCCCAACGGCACGCCCGCCGCCCAATATTTTCAGCTAGAGACGGACGATATCCTGGAAATCGGCCTGACGCCCAACCGTGCCGATGCCGCCTCGCACCTGGGCGTAGCCCGCGACCTGCGGGCCTTGCTGGGCCGTCCGCTCCGGATGCCCACCATCGCCCCGCTTCCGGTAGCCGACACGCATCGCCCTTTCCGGGTGGCCATTGCCGACCCGGCGGCCTGTCGGCGCTACGCCGGACTAACCCTGACCGACCTTACGGTAGGCCCCTCGCCCGAGTGGTTGCAACGCCGCCTCCGCAGCATTGGCCTGACGCCGATCAACAACGTGGTGGACGTGACCAACTACGTCATGCACGAGCTGGGCCAACCCCTGCACGCCTTCGATGCCGACCGCCTGCGGGGCGACACCCTTACGGTGCAAACCGTCGCAGCGGGTACCACGTTCGTCACCCTCGACGAGACCGAACGCCACCTCCACATCGAAGACCTGCTCATCTGCGATGGCGAAGGCCCCGTGGCTTTGGCGGGCGTGTTCGGCGGCGCCCATTCGGGTGTGCACGCAGACACCCGCACGATATTCCTAGAAAGTGCCTGCTTTGGCCCTGCCACGGTGCGGCGAATGGCCCAGCGCCACGCCCTGCGCACCGACGCCTCGTTTCGATTCGAGCGGGGCACCGACCCCGACATGGTGCTGACGGCCCTGCACCGGGCGGCCGACCTGCTGCACACCGTGGCGGGCGCCCGGCGCGCTTCCGAGGTCGTGGACGTCTATCCCCAGCCCGAGCAGCCCTTTGCAGTGCGCCTTTCCTATTTGCAGCTCGACCAGTTGGTGGGCTACGCCATTCCGCAAGAGCGGGTCGTGCAGATATTAGCCGACCTGGACATCGACATTTGGCAGCAAAATGAGGAGTGGCTCGACTTGCGCGTACCGCCCTACCGGGTGGACGTACGGCGCCCGGCCGACGTGATCGAGGAGATCGTGCGCATCTACGGCTACGACCAGATTCCGCTGCCCGATACGATGGGTTCTTCTTACCTGGCCAACTTCCCCAAGGTGGACACCGACCAGGTACGGCGCGATGTCTCGCAGGTGCTAGCCGGGTTGGGCTACCACGAGATCGTCACCAACTCGCTCACACGCCGGGCCTACGCCGTGCTGACCCGCGAAACGGCCGTGCCAATTCTCAATCCGCTCAGCGAAGACCTCGACGGGCTGCGCACGTCGCTGCTCTACACGGGGCTGGAAGTGCTGGCTCACAACGTCAACCGCCGGCAGACCGATCTGAAGTGCTACGAATTTGGCCGTACCTACGCGCAAACCGCCGACGGCGCCGTGCAGGAGCGTGTCCGCCTGGCCCTGCTGGTGACGGGCGATCGGCAGGCCGAAAGCTGGCAAATACCTTCGGCGGCAGCCGACTTTCATACGCTGGCGGCGGCCGTGGGGGCGGTGGCCCAACGACTGGGCATTGCCCAACCCACGCAGACGCCCGCCACGCATCCGCTGCTGGCCTACGGACTGACCCTGGGCCACCGCCGCACCGATTTTGCTACGCTAGGCCTGGTGGCGCCCGCTTTGGCTCGCGATTTTGGGGTGCGGCAGGCGGTTTTTTTTGCTGAATTAGACTGGCAGTGGCTGGTAGGGCAGTTTCGGCCCGAAGCCACCTACCGCGAAGTGTCGCGCTTTCCCGAGGTGCGCCGCGACCTTTCGCTGGTGCTCGACCGCCGGGTGTCGTTCGAAGAAGTACGGCAAGTGGCCCAGCGCACCGAGCGGCGGCTGCTGCAGCAGATCAACGTTTTTGATGTGTACGAAGGCGAAAAACTGGGTGCCGACAAGAAGTCCTACTCGGTGAGTTTTCTGTTGCAAGACGTACGGCAAACGCTCACCGACGCGGTGATTGACCGCACCATGCAGCAGTTGATCGTCGCTTTCGAACGCGAGCTGGGCGCGATCATCCGCAAATAAACCCATGGACGCCGAGCAACTGCGCAGCGAATACGCCCGGTTTGAGCAGCGCCTGCAACAACTGCTGGCGGCGCATCGGCAATTGCAAGCGGCCCTGGCCCGCGAGCAGCGCGAGAAAAAGGCCTTGCAAACGCACATTGCCGAGCTGAAGGCCCAGCTTCGGGGTTTTCAGAATCAAGCAAAATTGAGTAAGATTGTAACCATGGAAGCGACTGGTTCGCGCGAAACGGCGGTGC
>DAIRSZ010000016.1:0-24686 GCA_036804165.1 Catalimonadaceae bacterium
TCGGCATTCTGTTCGTCGAGCAGCTCAACGCCATTCAGTTTGGTGGTTTCAAGCTCGGCTTCTGGTTTGCCCAGCAAGGTTCAATCTACGTGTTTGTGGTTCTGATTTTCGTCTATGTGTATTTGATGAATAAGCTAGACCGCGAGTTCGACGTGGACGAAAAGTAATCTCTCTCCCAAGCTACCAACACACATTACCATGAGTCAGCAACTTTTGATTTACATTATGGTGGGCATTACGTTCGCCCTCTACATCGGCATCGCGATCTGGTCGCGGGCCGGTTCTACCAAGGAGTTCTACGTGGCCGGCGGGGGCGTGTCGCCCGTGGCCAACGGTATGGCCACGGCGGCCGACTGGATGTCGGCGGCCTCCTTCATCTCGATGGCGGGCCTGATTTCATTTATGGGCTATGCCGGCTCGCAGTACCTGATGGGCTGGACGGGCGGCTACGTGCTGCTGGCCTTGCTGCTGGCCCCCTACCTGCGCAAGTTTGGCAAGTTTACGGTGCCCGATTTTGTGGGCGAGCGCTACTATTCGCAGACGGCCCGTCAGGTGGCCGTTATCTGTGCCTTGTTCATCTCATTCACGTACGTAGCCGGGCAGATGCGCGGGGTAGGCATCGTGTTCTCTCGCTTTTTGCAAGTGGACATCAACACGGGCGTGTTGATCGGGATGGCCATCGTGTTTATGTACGCCGTGTTGGGCGGCATGAAGGGCATTACCTACACGCAGGTGGCGCAGTATTGTGTGCTGATCATGGCCTACATGATTCCGGCTATCTTCATCTCGATCCAACTGACGGGCAACCCCATTCCGCAATTGGGCTTTGGAGGTTCGGGTGCCGACGGCGTGCCCCTGCTCGACAAGCTCGACGGTTTGCACCGCGATTTGGGTTTTGCCGAATACACGGCGGGCGCCAAGTCTATTTTCGATATTTTCTGCATTACGGCGGCCCTGATGGTCGGCACGGCCGGGTTGCCCCACGTAATTGTGCGTTTCTTCACCGTGCCCAGGGTGAAAGACGCCCGCAGCTCGGCAGGCCTGGCATTGGTGTTCATCGCCGTGCTCTACACCACGGCGCCTGCTGTTGCGGTTTTTGCCCGCACCAACCTGATCAACACCGTCAGCAATACCGAATATTCGCAAGTGCCTACTTGGTTCAAGACCTGGGAACAAACGGGGCTGATCAAGTTCAACGACAAAAACGGCGATGGCCGCATCCAGTACTACAACGACAAGGCCACCGACGTGCCCTTCGCTGGGCAGGTACCCGCCGGGTTGCAGGGCAACGAACTCGATATTGACCGCGACATTATGGTGCTGGCCAACCCCGAGATTGCCCAACTGCCCAACTGGGTGGTGGCCCTGATGGCTGCTGGGGGCTTGGCCGCTGCCCTTTCGACGGCGGCGGGCTTGCTGCTGGTGATTTCCACCTCAGTATCGCACGACCTGATCAAGAAATTTATCAACCCCAACATGTCGGAGAAGGGCGAGTTGCGCTCGGCCCGGATTGCGGCGGCCGTCGCCGTAGTGATCGCCGGCTATTTCGGCATCAACCCGCCCGGCTTTGTGGCGGCGGTGGTGGCTTTTGCCTTCAGTTTGGCGGCCGCTTCGTTCTTCCCCGTCATCATTATGGGTATTTTCTCGAAGCGCATGAACAAGACGGGCGCCATTGCCGGGATGATCAGCGGCCTGACCTTCACGGCTGGTTACATTTCGTACTTCAAATTTATAAGCCCCGAGATGAACCTCCCCGAAAACTGGCTGCTGGGCGTGTCGCCCGAAGGCATCGGCACTATCGGGATGGTGATTCACATCTTCTTCGCCTATCTGTTCAGTTCGCTCACGCCGCCGCCGCCGCAAGACGTCCAAGACCTGGTCGAGAGCATCCGCTACCCGCGCGGGGCCAAAGAGGCCGTAGGTGCCCACTAGATCGTACTCCGTGTTTTTCTGAAAAAGCGTCGGCCTTTGGTCGGCGCTTTTTTGCATTAGCAAAGATCGCCCACGGTGCGTAGGCCCCGGTCTTGCGCCCGGCGCAGCAATTTGGCCAGCAACAGGGCCGTCATCATGGCATCACCGGCCGCCGTGTGGCGAGCGTACACGGGCACGTGGTAGCGTTGGCAGAGGGCCTCGAGGGTGTAGTCGCCGGGCTTCACTTCTTCCACTTGGGCGCGGTTGGTTTCCAGGCGACGCGCCAAATGCAGCGTGTCCAGGCACCGATTGAGCAACGGGCAATAGCCCCGCGCCCGCATGGTATGGCTCATGATCTCGCGGTCGAACCAGACGTGGTGCCCCACCAGCACGTCGCCGCCCGCATAGCCCAGCCACTGCCGCAGCAAGTCAACTTCGTCGAGTCCGTCGGCCAGGTCTCGTTGCAACAGACCGTGTACCAACACGGCGTCGCGCTCGCCCATCACAGCCTGGCGCACATACACTTCGAAGGTATCGGCCACGCGCACTGTCCAGCCTTGTAAGCAGACAGCTCCCACACTAATAATCTTGTCTTTGTGCGGGTCGAGTCCCGTAGTTTCGGTGTCGAAGACTACAAAACGTGCCTCCCCGATGGTCTGCCGTTGCACTGCCAGCGGGGTTTGGGCGGCTACGTAGGCATTGATCCAGTCCGGATAGCGGCCCCAGTGCTTTTCTAGCCGGGCCAGCCCAAGGTTGAGCCAGGTTCTCATCGCAGGAAATCGAGGCGGTAGCGAGAGGTGAGGGCCGCCTGCACCCGTTCGATAGTCTGGAAAATACTGCGGAGCCGCTGGCGATCGAGCTTGTTGAGTTTTTCCGGGTCGAGGTAGCGCCCCGAGTCTTGGCGCTGCAAGCCCGCCGTGGCCCGAAAACGCAGCAGCGCCCCGTAGGCGTCGGCCGCTTCGCCGCACATATCGGCCAAGGCCGGTTCGGCTTGTCCCACTTTGCGAAAGCGTTCGATGGTACTGAGATATTGAGGTAGTTGCTGGTCGTAGGCCAGCACCCGGGCCGCATCGGTGAGGGGCATCAGGCAACGCGCCTTGATGTCGAATTCGTCTTTGTGGGCACCGTTTTTCTCGACCATAAATCCGCGAAAAAAGCTTAGCGGCGGTGGGTTTTGCAAAGCGTTCTTGGCCAAGAACGGCAAAAAGCCCCGCGACTGCGCCATGGCGGCGAAAATGGTCTGCTTGAGGCTGTCGGCCAGGGCGAAGTCGCCGAACACGGGCCGAAAGTCGAAGAAGATGCTTGCCCGCAGCAGGGCCGCGGTATCGGGCGAGCGGATCCAGTCGCTGAAATAATGCTGCCATTGGCCCAATGGCTGGCACCATTGCGGATTGGAGGCCATCATATCGGCCGGGCAAAGGGCGAAGCCGCAGTGGTGCATGCCCTGCGTGACGCGCCGCGCCAGTTCGAGGTAGAAGGCGCGCGCCGACTCGCCCCCGTCGTCGGCATAGACGAGGGCATTGTCCTGATCGGTACGCAGGAGCTGCTCTTTGCGTCCTTCGCTGCCTAGCGAGAGCCAGCAAAAGGTCCCTTCGGGACGCTGGTGCCCCTCGCTGACCATGGCGTGCAGGTGCAGCGCTACCAACCGCAAAATGAGCGCGTCGTTGATTTCGCTGCTCACGTTGGCCACAAACTCTACGGACACCTCCTTTTGCAGATAGTCTTGCACCAGATTGGCGGCCTTATCGCAGAGGCTGCGCAGCCGTACGGGTTCGGATGCCTGCTGCAACTCGACCACCAGCACGGCCGGGTGGTCGCCCTGCGTCAGCAACAAGTCATGGTCGGAAATCATGGCCCGGGCGGCTGTCTGAGGAGTGCCGTCATCGGTGATGCAAAGGTGGTGTACGTGGTGGCGAATCATGACCAGCATGGCTTCAGCCACCGTTTGCTCGGCCCTTGTCGTAATCACGGGGTTGCTCATGATGTCGGCCACGGGCTGCGCCCGGATGTCCGTTTCGGCCGCCACCACTCGCCGCCGCAAATCCGTGTCGGTAATGATACCCAGCGGGCGGTTTTCATCGTCCGTAATCAGGATTGAGCCCACGCCTTCGTCCGTCATCTGCCGAGCCGCGTCGGCAATGCGCGTATCGGGTGCGCAGCGGATCACCCGGCGTCCGGCCACCACCCGCATGAGGTAGTTTTCGGAAGTACGTACCCGGTCTGCGGACAATTCGGCCGCGCGCACGCGCCGCTCGCGCTGCGGCAGGCTGGAGGCAAACACAGAGGCAAAGTGCAGGCCCACGCCCGGATTGCGCCGGAGTAGTTGCTGGGCCGTTTCGCGCGGGAAGGCATAGAGCAACGACTCTTCGGCCGCTTCGGCCGTCATCAAGTAGTGATCGTTGGCAAAGAGGGGGCGCACCCCAAAGATGTCGCCTTCGTCGCATTCGTCGGTCAGTTCGCGCGCTGCCGGACTTTCGCGATAGAGGGCCACCGAGCCTTTGCGCACCATGTAGAAAAACGGGGGGGGAGGCTCTCCTTCGGTGAAAATTCGCTCTCCTTCGCGGTAGTACCTGATTTCGATCCTGGCAGCCAGTATCCGCAAATCGTCGGCCGACACTTGGTCGAAGGGCGCATGTTGGTGCAAGAAATCCTCTACCCGGTCCACAATTGTGTTGGCTGCCATAGTAGCTTTGTGACTATTTTCACTCAAAACTTACGTGCGCTTCCAACCTGTCGGCTGCTCAAGTGCCAGGACAAACTCACATAACATTTATTTTCAAAAATGTCTGCGAGTCTCTGGCCGTCCTAATTTAAGTAAATCTATCCGACGTTTTACAAAGATTCGTCGTGATTATACTAACAATAAAAAACTTATTTTTGAATTATTTATAATATTTTGCTTTTTGCATGGACATACAAGTTCTAACTACTCATGTGCGTTGAGCGTACATTATGTCGCGGCAAACTATCTTTAATAACTTTTTTGCTGGCCTAACATTTTGTGTGCTCTTTATCACCAATTCTTGTGACTCTTTCCTCCTCCGCCCAGCCTGTCCGCATGAAAATTATGCATGATGTTCCTTTTGTTATGTTAGTTGATGACAACGATACGGATAACCTGATCAGTAAGCGAATTATCGAACTGACTGGGTTTTCGGATCGGATCACCATCAAGAATTCGGGCAAGAAAGCACTTGAATACCTGGAGGCTCATCGCGACGATCCTTCCCAACTACCCCAGCTTATTTTTCTCGACATCAATATGCCCATCGTAGATGGCTTTGTGTTTCTCTATGAGTTCGAAAAAATGTCCCTCACCGTGCGCAACCACACCAAAGTGGTGATCCTTTCCAGCTCGGACAACCAACGGGACATCGAGCGCATTCTCGATAATAACTACGTGATCAAGTTTATCACCAAGCCCCTAAGCCCGACGGTGCTGGCCGAGATCAACAATGACCTTATCCGGGCTGAGCGCTTGTGAGCAAGTGGCGCACAAAAAAAGGCGATTCTGAACGAATCGCCTTTTTTTGTGACTGCCCTAACGAGCCGTGAGTTTTTCTTTGTGTTTCTTGAGCTGCCGCCGCAAGGCATCCGTACTCTGGTCTATGGCCTCCTCAAACGAGGTGGCTTCTTCTTTAGCAAACAGCGAAGTACCAGGGATGTAGAGCTTGATCTCGGCTACGTACGTCTGGGTGGTGTCGGGGCCGTAGCGCAGGTACGCCTCGCCGCTCACTATTTGGTCATAGAAAGTTTCGAGCTTATCTACCTTTTTTTGTAAAAAGTCGAGCAGTTCGGGCGTGGCATCGAAATGCACGGTATAGACCTGAAGTTTCATGAGATGAAAAGTTACGTGTAAGAATTATTGTTTGGCTTTGGGATGGGCCTGACGAAAAATTTCCTGCATTCGTTCCAGCGAATGGTGGGTGTACACCTGAGTGGCCGCCAGGTTGGCATGGCCCAGGAGGTCTTTTACGGCGTTTAGATCGGCCCCTTTGCTCATGAGGTGCGTAGCAAACGTGTGGCGGAGCACGTGCGGACTGCGCTTCTCAATGGTGGTGATCTGGTCGAGGTACTTGCGAACGGTGCGATAAATAAACATCGGGTAGGCCCCTTCTCCCTGGTCTGTCACCACCAGGTGCGGGTCGGCCTTGCCCTCAAAGGCCGTGCGCTTGGCCGTCGAATAGGTTTCGAGCAGCGCAATGAGGGTAGCGTGCAAGGGCACAAGCCGCTGCTTGCGCCGTTTGCCCAGCACCTTGATCGTCTGGCTAGGTAGTTGTACGTCCGTTTCTTGCAACCCGAGCAGTTCGGAAAGGCGGATGCCCGTGCCGTAGAGCATCTCCACGATGAGTTTGTCGCGCAAGCCCGCAAATCCTTCCGGAAAGGTAAATTTGTCGAGCAGGTGCAACATGTTTGCTTCCTGCACAAACACGGGTTGCCGCTTTTTGACGCGGGGGCTTTTGATCTTTTGCATGGGGTTATCACGGATAACCTCTTCGCGCAGCAGATACTTGTAGTAGGAACGCAAGCAGGCCATTTTGCGGCTGATGGTGCTGGCCTCTACGCCCTCTTTGGTGAGCGAAACTAGCCAACCCCGCACGTCGGTAAACGTGGCTTCGGGGGGACTATGACGAGATGTTGAAGCAAGAAAATGAGCAAACTGGCTCAGGTCGTTCCGGTAGGACGTGAGTGTATGCGGACTGTACCGCTTCTCGTACTCGATATACTCTAAAAAAGATTCAACCATATTGGTAATACGCTTGAACGACGTAAAAACCAATATGGTTGAATTTATCAATAAAACCTATCCCTGGGGGCGGCCTTAGCTCATCTCTTCGTTGCGCATCTGCTGCCGATAGGCCGCGCGAATTTTTTCGTGTCGGCGACCAACCGAGGGTTTTTCAAAGTAGGCGCGGCGGCGCACCTCTTTCAAAACGCCCGTACGCTCAAATTTCTTTTTGAAACGCTTCAAGGCCCGGTCAATAGATTCGTTGTCTTTTACGCTGATGACAATCATGTAAATTCCTTTTTAAAATAATAGTCGGCAAAATTACCCTTTGTCGTGCACAATACCAAGGACGGTGCCCGATTTTACGGCCACTGCCCCCGAATTGTTTATCCAAAAGCCCTCATTTTTTCAGGATATTGCGGGCAATCACGAGTTTCTGAATCTCGGAGGTGCCTTCGCCAATCGTACACAACTTCGAGTCGCGGTAGAAACGCTCGGCCGGAAAGTCTTTGGTGTAGCCATAGCCCCCAAATATCTGTACAGCTTCGGTACTGCAACGTACGCACACTTCCGACGCATAGTACTTGGCCTTGGCCGACGCTTCGGTGACCACCTGCCCGCGGTTTTTCATATCCGCCGCGCGGAAAGTCAGCAGCCAGGCCGCCTCAATCTCGGTGGCCATGTCGGCCAGCTTGAAGGCAATCCCCTGAAAATCGGCAATGGGCCGGTTGAACTGCTGGCGCTCCTTGGCATATTGCACCGATGCTTCGAAGGCCCCAATGGCGGTGCCCACGCTGAGGGCCGCGATGGATATCCGCCCGCCATCGAGCACCTTGAGGGACTGCACAAACCCTTCGCCCACCTGGCCCAAGATGTTGGCGTGGGGCACCCGACAGTCCTGAAAAATAAGTTCGGTCGTTTCCGAAGCCCGCATCCCGAGCTTGTCTTCCTTGCGGCCCGCCGAAAAGCCCGGCGTACCGCGCTCGACGACAAACGCCGTCATGCCACGCGAGTCGCCCACTTCGCCCGTACGGACGATGACCACGGCCACGTCGCCGGATTTGCCGTGGGTGATAAAGTTTTTGCTGCCGTTGAGCACCCAATGGTCGCCGTCGCGGACGGCGGTGGTGCGCATATTGCCCGCGTCCGATCCCGTGTTGGGTTCGGTGAGGCCCCAGGCCCCGATCCATTGGCCCGTAGCCAGGCGCGGCAGCCAGCGCTGCTTCTGCTCCTCGTTGCCAAATTGCAAGATATGGCCCGTGCAGAGAGAGTTGTGGGCCGCCATCGAAAGGCCAATGGCCGGATCAATTTTGGACAGTTCGACGATGGCCGTCACATATTCAAAATAACCCAGGCCCGCCCCGCCGTACGACTCGGGCACCAGCACGCCCATCAGGCCCAGTTCGCCCAGTTTCCGAAACAAAGGCACCGGAAACGTTTGGGCTTCGTCCCACTGACGGCTATTGGGGCGAATTTCTTTTTCGCCAAAATCACGCACCATTTGGGCAATCATTTGCTGGCTTTCGGTCAGGTCGAAGTCGAGCTGAGGGGTGTCAATAGTCAGTTCCATGAGGGGTGTTGGGTAAGTTGTTCGGGTACTAGAAGGCAAATTCAAAGCAGAAGGTTTCCGCCAATAAGATAGGAGCGTGTTTGTGTAGATAAGTGGACACCCCCAGCAAAGTTAAAAATAATAGAATCGCTCCTTTTCTGCGGCATTTCGGTAAATGGGCACCACCCAGCCCAGGCGCACACCCAAGAGCCAGTCGAGGCGGGCCTCGTCAAGGCGACGGCCCGCCGCAAAATCGAACGCGCGGCGGTTGCGCGTGAAACCCTGGGTACTTTCTATCATCACAAAAAAATTGAGGCCCCGGCGTTCGCCGGTGTAGAGGTAGCCTAATTGCTGCACCAGGGCGGGCCCGCTCGTGAGGCGGTCGTAGCCCCGGCGGTACGGGCCTGCCAGTTGATCTACTGAACGCGTAATGTCTTGGATCAGGATGCGGTGCTGCAACCAACCGACACCCCCCGCCAGCCACCAACCCGCATTGGCATTGGCACCGGGCAGGCGCAAGGGCCACACCCGACCCACCTTGGCCACGGGTGCCATAAATCCGCGTTGAAAAATGCGAATGTCAGCTACCAACCCGTCGCGCCCAAACACGAATCCGTCCTGCGTGGCAATGCCCCTCAGTACGTCTTCGCGCACTTGGTCGCCAAACAGAAAGTGCCCCTCGACCCCCCACAACCAACCACGAGCTGTCTGATAACTCAGCCCTAGCCCCAACGCCGCCGCCGTGCCGAACCGCTGCCGCAGCACACCCCCCGGCCAGGCTCCGCCCCCTTGCACCGACAACAGCCAGGCCGGATCGGCTTGCGGAAGCGGCAATTCAGGTTGGGCATGCCCCATCAAACTGGTAACAATAGCAGTAATTAAAGTAAAAATTTGTTTTATTTTGCTGAAAATGGAAGGCATTGTTGGTATTTGTGACGCTTTACCTCTACTTTTGAAGAGTTATTAGGTGTGTATTCTCTCTTTTATCAATAAAAATTGAATTTATGAAGATTGCGGTGATTGGAACGGGCTACGTGGGACTCGTGACGGGTACTTGCTTCTCGGAAACGGGCAACGAAGTTACTTGCGTGGACATTGACGAGCGCAAGGTACAGAGCCTGCGCAACGGCAAAATTACGATATACGAGCCAGGACTCGACGTGCTTTTCGACCGTAATATCGCACAAGGTCGTCTTAAGTTTACTACCGACCTGGCCGAAGGCATCAAGGGTGCTCGCATCATTTTTCTGGCCCTGCCCACGCCTCCCGGCGAAGACGGCTCGGCCGATCTTAAGTACGTGTTGGGCGTAGCCGGCGAGTTGGGTCCTCTGCTTGAAGACTACACCGTGGTGGTGGACAAAAGCACCGTACCCGTAGGCACGGCCGAAAAGGTGCACGACAAGATCGCTGCGGGTGCCAGTATGCCCTTCGACGTGGTCTCCAACCCCGAGTTTCTGCGCGAAGGCGTGGCCGTAGAGGACTTTATGAAGCCCGATCGCGTCGTGATTGGCACTTCCTCAGCACGGGCTCGCGAAGTCATGGAACGCCTCTATGCCCCCTTTGTCCGCCAGGGCAATCCCATCATCTTTATGGACGAGCGCTCAGCCGAGATGACCAAGTACGCCGCCAACGCCTTTTTGGCCACCAAGATTACTTTCATGAACGAAATCGCCAACCTGTGCGAACGCACTGGCGCCAACGTGGACGATATCCGCCGGGGCATTGGTACCGACTCGCGCATCGGCAAGCGCTTCCTCTTCGCGGGCATCGGCTATGGCGGCAGTTGCTTTCCTAAGGACGTGCAGGCCCTGGCCAAAACGTCGGGTGATTACGAATACGACTTCCAGATTTTGCGTGCGGTGATGGACGTGAACCAAGCGCAGAAGACGCGCCTGATTCCGCGCTTGCTCGACTACTTCGACGGCAACCTCGAGGGCAAAACCATTGGCGTATGGGGCTTGGCCTTCAAACCCTATACCGACGATATCCGCGAAGCCCCAGCCCTTGAAAATATCCAATTTTTGCTCGACAAAGGTGCCCAAGTGCGGGCCTTCGATCCCGAGGCAGCCGAGAACGTAAAGCAGATATTCGGCGACCGGATCTATTTTGCTAAGGATTCGTACGATGCCGCCGACGGGGCCGACGCCTTGTTTATCATGACCGAGTGGCCCGTCTTCCGCACGCCCGACTTCGAGCGCGTGGCCAAACTGCTAAAAAACAAAGTGATCTTCGACGGCCGAAACCTCTACGAAGTTGCGCAGCTCGAAGAACTTGGCTTTGGCTATTACAGCATCGGTCGCCGCGCTGTAGAGGCCAAGCAACCCAAAACCACGGTGTAGTCTATGAAAAAGAAAAAGGTGCTAATCACGGGCGGAGCGGGCTTTCTGGGCTCGCATCTGGCCGATCGCTTTCTCAAAGAAGGGTATCATGTCATTGCGATGGACAACCTGCTCACGGGTTCCATCCATAACATCGAGCATCTTTTTGGTCTGAAAGAATTTGAGTTTTATCATCACGACGTGTCCAAGTTTGTGCACGTATCCGGCGAGCTCGACTACATCCTGCACTTTGCTTCGCCCGCCAGCCCAATTGATTACCTCAAGATGCCCATCCAGACCCTCAAGGTCGGTTCGTTGGGTACGCACAATCTGCTGGGCCTGGCCCGTGCCAAAGGGGCCCGCATCCTGGTGGCTTCTACCTCCGAGGTGTACGGCGATCCCAATGTGCATCCGCAGACCGAAGACTACTGGGGCAACGTCAACCCCGTGGGGCCGCGCGGGGTGTACGACGAAGCCAAGCGCTTTCAGGAGGCCATCACGATGGCCTACCACACGTATCACGACGTAGAGACCCGCATCATCCGGATATTTAACACCTACGGCCCACGCATGCGCCTCGACGACGGCCGCGTGCTACCCGCCTTCATCGGCCAGGCCCTGCGGGGCGAAGACCTGACCGTGTTTGGCGATGGCTCACAGACCCGCTCTTTCTGCTACGTGGACGACCTCGTTGAGGGGATCTACCGCCTGCTGCTGAGCGATTATCCGCACCCGGTCAATATTGGCAATCCGGACGAAATCACCATCAAAGAGTTTGGGGAAGAAATTATCCGGCTGACCAACACATCGCAGAAACTGATCTACAAGCCCTTGCCCAAGGACGATCCCAAGCAGCGTCAGCCCGACATCACGTTGGCCCGTCAGCTACTCGGCTGGGAGCCCAAAGTTTCGCGGGCCGATGGGTTGAAAATCACCCTCGAGTATTTCAAAGAAAAAGTAGCCGCCGAAAAGGTTTCTGCCTGATCGCCCCACTCGGTTTTAGAGTTACAAAAGCTGGTTCGCAAGACGGATCAGCTTTTTTTGTTTCTTTAGTTGCTACTGCCCTTTTCTTTGTTGCGTATGCTCGAAAATGTTTTCATCCACCCTACGGCCGTCGTAGATCAGCCCTGCGAAATCGGGACTGGTACCAAAATCTGGCACTTTTGCCACGTAATGGCCCATGCTGAGCTTGGAGCAGACTGCGTGCTGGGGCAAAACGTGCTCGTAGCTGGTGGCGTACGGCTCGGTCGGGGCGTCCGGGTACAGAACAACGTGTCGCTCTACGCGGGCGTGGTGTGCGAAGACGCGGTGTTCATTGGCCCTTCGGCCGTATTCACAAATGTGCGCAATCCGCGCAGTGCCATCTCGCGCAAACACGCTTTTCAAGAAACCCGGCTGGGGCAAGGTGTCACCGTTGGGGCCAACGCCACGCTAGTGTGCGGCGTGCAACTTGGCGCCCACGCCTTCGTCGGGGCGGGTAGCGTCGTGACCCGCAACGTGTTGCCCTACGCCCTAGTAGTGGGCAACCCGGCCCGTCATGTAGGCTGGATGAGCGCCGCGGGCGAACGACTGCGCTTCGATGGCAACGGCTTGGCCGTCTGTTCCGAAAGCGGCGAGGAATACCTCCTCACCGATGCGGGGGTGCAGCGGCTAGACGCTCGGGGCTAGCTCGGCCACGGCTGTGCGCACGGCGGCCACGCTGATGTCGTAGTGGGAGGCGTGAAAAGCCGCCGTACGCTGGTGGATCAGCAATACCTGCGGCGACTCGTGCGCCACATCGAACTGCTCGGCTATCTGGTTCGAGATGGCCCGAAACTTTACCAAATCCAACAAATAGGTGGGTATGTCGAGGGCGTCTTCGCGCTCGAAGCGACTAAGGGCCATGCTGCTGATGGCGCAACGTGTGCTGTGCTTAAAAATGAGGACGGGTTGGGTCTGCGATTGATCGCAAATCTGATCCAACGCATCAGGTTGGTCGAGCGGAAGCCAATTCATAGCAAAAAGTTGTTCGCATTTTCAACGGCCCTACCGCCAAAATGTTGATTATTCGTACCAAAGCGCCCTTTCAACCGAACGGTCGTAGCGCGGTGGGGCGGGCTTTTGCCGCTCGTGCGGCGCCCAATTTTCTTTTTGCCCCTGGCGACGTGCTTGCCGAACGGCTTTATCTCGCGCTTTGGCTCGCTTTTCGGGCGACTCGATCCGCTGCACATTGCGATACGCAAAGGACGGATGCACATCTGCAGGTCGTTTTTGCACCGCATAGCCTTCGCGCAAATAGATTGGCCAATGGTCTTTGCGCGACGAAAGGGCCGTGCGGCGTGCGCGTTGCCGCAGGCGATCCTTCTGTGCGTACGATCGTAGGTAGGGCACTTGCATCATGACCGCGCTGGGATGCTGCTCGGCCGTGCGCTCGGGCACGTGCACCCGCGCGCGGGCGTGCGCGGGCCACTGGTCGCGGGCTTCCTGCGACTGCCGACGCTGCCGGGCGTAAACCTTGGCGCGGTGCTGGTGGCTCCGGAAAAGCGAGCCGCGCAGACTCATGGCCGCGCTGGGATGCTGCTCGGCCGTGCGCTCGGGCACGCGCACCCGCTCACGGGCGTGCACAGGCCACTGGTCGCGGGCTTCCTGCGACTGACGACGCTGACGGGCATAGACCTTCTCGCGGTGCTGATGGCTCCGGAAAAGCGAGCCGCGCAAACTCATGGCCGCGCTGGGGTGCTGCTCGGCCGTGCGCTCGGGCACGCGCACCCGCGCGCGGGCGTGCACGGGCCACTGGTCGCGGGCTTCCTGCGACCGCCCACGTTGCCGGGCATAGACCTTCTCGCGGTGCTGATGGCTCCGGAAAAGCGAGCCGCGCAGGCTCATGGCCGCGCTGGGGTGCTGCTCGGATTGGCGCCGGACAATCTTTTCGGGCATACGCAGGTGCTGGGGCCAGTAGGACACCCGGTCTTGCTCATTGCGTCGGCGTAAGCGTCGCTGGTGGCGGGTTCGCTCTTCAGCACTTTGGTAAGTGTTATGCTGCAGGGTGGCTTCGGCCGATGGATGCTGATTGCCCTGACGCTGCGGCGGTTTTACGCGCTCACGCAAGTGCTGCGGCCACTGGTCGGGGCTGTCTTGGGCGTAGGTCCGAAGCACCCGACGGCGGTGCCGCCGGGCTTCGCGCTCATTTTTGTAATAAGGCCGCTGCTGAGCGACTTCTGCCGAAGGGTGTTGCGACTCCTTGCGCTGCGGCACCATAGCAGGCTGCCGAAGGTGCTGAGGCTGGTTGATGGCGTGGTGGCGCTCGCGGCGCGACTGGCGCAGCTTGCGCTGACGATAGCGCTCGCGGCTCTTGACGGCTCCTTTCGCACGCAGGCCTACGTACTCGCCACTGGCATCCGTACGGGCGGGGCGTTGGCGGCGCTTGAGCACCCGCTGGGAACGGCGCTCCGTGCGCATTTCTTCGTTGGCGGTCTGCCCCAACCAATGCTGAGCATATGCGGGCCAGACACTCGTGCACACTATAAAAGCTACTAAGAAAAGCGTGCGCATAGTCCCCTCTGTGGTTCAAAACAAAAGTAGGCGGCTCGAACCGTAATCGGGGGGGTAATTGGGGGGCAACCTTACCTGCGCATGGCGCTTGCCGAATGCTTTCTTTTCTTGAGTAAACCGCGCCGATCAGGACGATCCGCACCCCACGTGCGCTCAGCCCGCGAAGCAGCAGGATCAAAAGAAGCCGGGGCTTGTGGGTAGTACACCGGACACTTAACACCTTGACAACCCGGCACAAACGTACTCAGCAGTGCAAATGCCAGCAGCAACCGCCACGTGGTAGCAAAGATCTTTTTTAGGCGCATGGCTGCTGAGCGAGGTGTTTGTGGTATCGCACAAAATTATGCACTACCAGCATTTCCATTACGATAAAAATGCAGCCCAGGTGCTCAGTATGCCAACAAGTCAGCCAATTTTTTTCGGGCCCTGGCTAGGGGTAAAAAAGCTTGCTCCAGCGTAGGGGCGAAGGGCACGGCCGTGTCGAGGCTGCCCTCCCGCACCACGGGCGCGTCGAGGTGCTCGAAGCAATGCTCGGCGATCCAGGCGACGATTTCAGCCCCGATGCCGCCCGTCAGGCAGGCTTCGTGCAACACTAGCACCCGCCCAGTTTTGCGTACCGAGGTGGCCACCGCTTCCCGGTCCCAGGGCAATAGCGTGCGCAAATCCACGATGTCGGCCCGTCGCTCGGGCCAGTCGGCCATCAACTGCTCGGCCCAGTGTACGCCCATGCCGTAAGTGACGATAGTCAGGTCGTCGCCCTCGGCGGCCAGGCGCGCCGGGCCAATGGGCACGAACGTCGGCGCATCGGGCACTTCGCCCACCAAGCTGCGGTAGAGGGCTTTGTGCTCGAAAAAGAGCACCGGATTGGGATCGGCCAGCGCGGCCAGCAACAGACCCCGGGCATCGGCGGGCGTAGCCGGATAAACGATTTTTAGTCCTGGTGTGTGAAAAAACCACGCCTCGGTGGACTGCGAGTGGAACGGCCCAGCAGCCACCCCGGCCCCCGTGGGCAACCGCACCACCACGTCGGCGGCCTGCCCCCAGCGATAATGTGATTTGGCCAGATTGTTGACGATCTGGTTGAAGCCGCAGCTCACAAAGTCGGCAAACTGCATCTCGACCATAGACTTGTGGCCCATCACCGACAAGCCCAGGGCCGCCCCCAAAATAGCCGACTCGCAAAGCGGCGTGTTGCGCACCCGCTCGGGCCCGTAGGTGTCTATCAATCCTTCGGTGATTTTGAACACGCCACCGTAGTCGGCGATGTCCTGTCCCATCAGCACCAGATTGGGATATTGGGCCATCCCCTCGCGCAAAGCCAGCGCAATGGCGTCCACAAACCGCCGGGGCGTGGTGGCTGCGTGGGCGCCCGGAGCGGGTAGGGGAGGGGCCGGGGCGTACATATCGGCTACTTCTTCGGCCTCGTCGGCCACGGGGACGGGTTCGGCGTAGGCTTCGGCCAGTCCGGCTTCGATCTCGGCGCGAATAGCGGCCCGCACCTCGGCCACCTCAGCCTCGGACAAAAGGCCCTCGCGCAGCAAAAACTGCTCGTATTGCACCACCGGATCTTTGCTGGCCCAGGTTTCGAGCAACGCCGGCGGCACGTACTTGACGCCGGAGGCCTCTTCGTGCCCACGCATCCGGAAGGTCATGGCCTCAAGGAGCACCGGACGGGGACGTTGGCGCAATTCGGAAGCCCAGCGCCCCACGGCGCGGTACATGGCCACCACGTCGTTGCCGTCCACGCACTCGGCTTCCATGCCGTAGCCGATGCCTTTGTCTATGAACTGCCGACAGCGAAACTGCTCGCAGCTAGGCGTAGAAAGGCCATATCCATTATTTTCGATAATGAATATGACGGGCAACTCCCAGACAGCCGCCACGTTGAGGGCTTCGTGAAAGTCCCCTTCGCTGGCCCCGCCGTCGCCGCTGAAAACGGCCGTCACTTTGCCTTCGCCCGCCAGGCGGTGGGCCAGCGCAATGCCGTCGGCCACGGCCAACTGCGGGCCCAGGTGCGAAATCATCCCCACGAGGTGGTGTTCGCGCGTGCCGAAGTGAAAAGATCGGTCGCGCCCTTTGGTAAAGCCCAGGCGCTTGCCCTGAAACTGGGCAAACAATCGCCCCAGCGGGACTTGTCGGCCCGTGAAAATGCCCAGGTTGCGGTGCAGCGGCAAGATGTACTCATCAGGAGCGAGGGCGCAGACAGTGCCCACCGAGATGGCCTCTTGCCCAATGCCGGAGAACCACTTGCTGATGCGCCCCTGCCGCAGCAAAATCAGCATTTTTTCTTCGATCAGGCGGGGCCGGAGCAATTCGCGGTAGAGGCGGTGCAATTCGTCCGTACGGAGGCCTTTGGTGTCGAAAGTGGGGGTGGATTCGGTGGTCAGCATGGTGATTTTTGGTGACGGGCAACGGCCATAAGCGACAGCATACGGCCGATATTTGGCGTTCCAAATTAAGCAACCTGGCCGTATGTCGGACAAAATCTCCGTCGAAAAAAGTGCCCTTGGGTGCTGGTTTTGAACACGCACGACTTTGTACGTATTTTACGGATTGGAATTGTGCTTACGCCACTCCCTTCACCCATGATTGATTACGCTGCATTTACGCTCGATAATGGCCTGCGCGTGCTGGTACACGAAGACCACACGGCCCCGCTGGCCGTGCTCAACCTGATTTACGACGTAGGCTCGCGCGACGAGCACCCCGACAAAACGGGCTTTGCGCACTTGTTCGAGCACCTCATGTTTGGCGGATCGCGCCATATTCCCTCCTACGACACGCCCCTCCAGCGCGTAGGGGGTGAAAACAATGCCTTCACCTCGCCCGACGTGACCAACTACCACATCAGCCTGCCTAGTGCCAACCTAGAAACGGCTTTCTGGCTAGAGTCGGACCGGATGCTCAGCCTCGATTTCAGCCCGCGGGCATTGGAAGTGCAGCGCAAGGTGGTCATCGAAGAGTTCAATCAGCGCTATCTCAACCAGCCTTATGGCGATACGTGGCTGCTGCTTCGCCCGCTGGCCTACCGGGTGCATCCTTATCGGTGGCCCACCATTGGCAAGGAAATTTCGCACATTGCCGATGCTACGCTCGACGACGTAGCCGATTTTTTTCACCACCACTATCTGCCCAACAACGCCGTGCTGGTGGTCGCCGGCGACGTAACTGAGCCGCAGGTGCGCCAGCTAGCCGAAAAGTGGTTTGGCCCCATCGCGGCCGGAGCGGTATCGCCGCGCCAACTGCCCGCCGAGCCGCCCCAGACCGAAAAGCGGACGCTCGCCCACCGGGCCGACGTACCCCAGGAGGTCATCTTCAAGGCCTTTCACATGGGCGGACGCACCGACGACGACTACTACGCCTGTGACTTGCTCAGTGACGTATTGGGCCGGGCCAAGACGTCGCGCCTACACCGTCGGCTGGTCAAGGAACGGGGGCTTTTTACTTCTGTCCAGGCATTCGTCACTGGGTCAACCGACCCGGGTCTGTTAGTTGTCCGGGGCAAACTGAGTCCGGGCGTAAGCATGGCCACGGCCGAGCAAGCCATTGACGAGGTGCTGGCCGGAGTGAGGGAGGACCAAATACAAGAAGAAGAATTGGCCCGCGCTAAAAACCAGGCCGAGTCGTCGCTCATATTTTCGGAAGTGGGGTTGCTAAATCGGGCTATGAACCTGGCCGGTTCGGCGTTGCTGGGCGACGCCAACCTGATCAACCGCGAGCCCGATCTGATCCGGGCCGTGACTACGGAGGCCGTGCGGGCCGCCGCGCAGCGAGTGCTCCGCGACGAAAACAGCTCGGTGCTCTATTATCATAAAAATCGTTGATCTGTAGTTTTTTATCTCCCTCATGAAAATTCGCGTCGGAATGGGCTACGATGTCCATCGCCTCGAAGCCGATCGCCCCTTCTGGCTGGGCGGCATCCAGATACCTCATACGCACGGCGCCGTCGGGCATTCGGACGCCGATGTGCTCATCCACGTCATTTGCGACGCCCTGCTGGGGGCGGCTAACCTCCGCGACATCGGCTACCACTTTGCCGATACCGACCCGCAGTACAAAGGTATTGACAGCAAAATCTTACTGCGGCGCGTGATGGCACTGGTGCGCGAAGCGGGCTACGAAGTCAGCAACGTGGACGCCACCGTGTGCTTGCAAAGGCCCAAGGTCAATCCGTACGTAACGGACATGCAGGCTTGCCTGGCCGAGGTGATGGGCGTGGCCCCCGAAGACGTATCGCTCAAGGCTACTACCACCGAGCGGCTCGGTTTTGTGGGTCGCGAAGAGGGCGTATCGGCCTACGCCGTGGCTTTGGTTTATCGCAAATAAACAATGAGCACGTCGTTCTTTCGCACTTCGGTAGAGTTTCTGAAGGGTGTAGGCCCGCAGAAAGCCGCGTTGCTGGCGAAAGAGTTGAATATTTTCACCTACGGCGACTTGTTGCAGCACTACCCGTTTCGCTACGAAGACCGCAGCACCTTTCACCGCATTCGTGACCTGGACGACGGCCTGCCCCACGTGCAGATCCGAGGACGACTGCTGCGCTGCCAGCTAGCAGGAGAGGGGCGGAGCAAGCGGCTGGTAGGATTGCTGCGCGACGAAACCGGCGAAATCGAGTTGGTCTGGTTTCAGGGCATTGCTTGGCTGCAAAAACACCTGACGGTGGGCCAGCCGTACGTGGCCTTTGGCAAGCCCAACCGCTTCGGGCACAAAATCAGCCTGCCGCATCCCGAGATGGAGCCGCTGGTGGTGAACCGACCGCCGGAGGGCTTTCTACAGCCCGTCTATTCCGTCACCGAAACCCTGCGCAAGCGCTTCCTCGACAGCCGCGCCCTGAGCAAGCTGCTCCGGACATTGTTGCCGTTGGCCGCTCCGCACCTGCACGAAACCCTGCCCGCAGCATTGATTGCGCAGCACCAGTTTGTTTCGCGCAACGAGGCCTTGCAGCACCTGCACTTTCCGCCTAGCAGCGACGCCCTGCTGGAGGCCCAGCGCCGACTCAAATTTGAAGAGCTGTTCTTCATTCAACTCAAACTCTTGCAACAAAAGGTGGTGCGGCAGGAGACTTTTCGCGGCTACGTATTTGAGAAAGTAGATTTGCTCACGCGCTTCTACGAAGAACACCTGCCCTTCGAGCTGACCAACGCCCAGAAGCGCGTGGTGCGGGAGATCTTCGCCGACCTGCGCTCGGGCCAGCAGATGAACCGACTGCTGCAAGGCGATGTGGGCAGCGGCAAAACCATCGTGGCTTTCATTTGTATGCTGATCGCCATCGGCAACGGGGCGCAGACTTGCCTGATGGCCCCCACCGAAATTCTGGCCGACCAGCACTACCAGGGGCTGCGCGTGTTTGCCCAGATGCTGGACTTGCGCATTGCCAAGCTGACGGGTTCTACCAAAAAGAAAGAGCGGCGCCAATTGCACGAAGCCCTCCAGGCGGGCCTGCTGCACGTGCTGGTCGGGACGCATGCCCTCATCGAGGACACGGTGCAGTTTCGGCAACTGGGCCTCTGCGTGATTGACGAACAGCACCGCTTTGGCGTGGCGCAGCGGGCCAAACTCTGGCAGAAAAACGACGACTGCCCACCGCACATGCTGGTCATGACGGCCACGCCCATTCCCCGCACCCTAGCCATGACCCTCTACGGCGACCTCGACGTGTCGGTGATTGACGAGCTGCCCGCCGGGCGCAAGCCTATCCGGACGGTGCACCGCTACGACAAAGACCGCCTGGCCGTCTTCGGCTTTATTCGCGAAGAAATCCGCAAGGGGCGGCAGGTGTACATCGTCTATCCGCTCATCGAAGAGTCGGAAAAACTCGACTACAAAGACCTGATGGACGGCTACGAGAGTGTGGCCCGCGCCTTTCCTGAGCACCAACTCAGCATTGTGCACGGTAAGATGAAGGCCCCCGACAAGGACTTCGAGATGCAGCGGTTTGTCCGGCAAGAAACGCAAATTCTGGTGGCCACCACGGTGATCGAGGTGGGCGTCAATGTGCCCAACGCCTCGGTGATGGTGATCGAAAACGCCGAGAAGTTTGGGCTTTCGCAGTTGCACCAACTCCGGGGGCGCGTGGGGCGCGGGGCCGAGCAGAGCTACTGCATCCTGATGACCGACTACAAGCTCAGCAAAGAGGCGCGGGTGCGCATCAATACCATGACGCGCACCACCGACGGCTTCGAGATCGCCGAAACTGACCTCAAGCTCCGTGGCCCCGGCGACCTGATGGGCACCCAGCAGAGCGGCGTGCTCGATTTGCTGGTGGCCGACCTGGCCCGCGACGGGGCCGTGCTGCGCGAGGCCCGCGCCGAAGCCGAAGCCGTACTGGCCGTAGATCCGCTGCTCACCCAGCCCGTGCACGCGCCCATCCGTCAGCACATTGATTCGCTACGGCGCGACGCCGTCAACTGGAGCCGCATCAGCTAACGGGCCAGACGCCGCCACCCCGTGCGGCAGGGTAGCGTTGGTGACTGCCGGAAACAGTTTGGTTCTCGGGCGGCTCGCCCGATCAACGCGTGCAGGCCACATCTTTACGGCGCCCTTTTTCGTTGTGAGGTTACGTGCGGTCGGCACGACGCTCAACGAGGCGTCGGGCGGACTTTTTTGTGTTTTTATCGTAAATTGTGGACGTTTTGAAACCCACCGATCTGCTGGCTCGCTACCGCGAAGACAGCCTGTTGCGCACCCTGGCTGAGCGTTTGGCTACGGCACCGCCCGTGCTCATTCACCTCAAGGGACTTGTTGGCAGCCTCGACGCCGTGGTGGCCGCCAGCCTTGTGGGCCTGCGGCCCCTTTCATATTTGTTTGTACTGCACGACCGCGAAGAGGCCGCCTACTTTCAGAACGACCTGCAACAGTTGTTGCCCCAGCGCGAGGTGTTGTTTTTCCCCACCTCGTACCGCCGTCCCTACCAGTTTGAGGAGATCGAAAATGCCAACGTGCTGCAACGGGCCGAGGTGCTCAATCGCCTTGGCGAGCGTCGCCCGGAGGGCGAGCTGATCGTCACCTACCCCGAGGCCCTGCCCGAGAAGGTGGTCAACCGCCGCTCGCTGGTCGAAAACTCCTTTGGCGTGCGCGTGGGCGACTTGCTCGACGTTGCCACTGTGACCGAATTGCTGCTCAGCTACGACTTCGAGAAAACCGATTTTGTGTACGAGCCGGGCCAATTTGCCGTTCGGGGGGGCATCCTCGACGTTTTCTCGTTTGCGGGCGAGTTGCCTTTTAGGCTCGAACTCTTCGGCGACGAGGTAGAGCGCATCCGCACCTTCAATCCTGAAACCCAGCTTTCGGACGAAGATCGTCCGCAGATTTCGATCGTACCCAACGTGCAGACCCGACTGTTGGACGCGCAGCGCGAATCTTTCTTCGATTTCATCGAGCCGCAAACGCTGGTTTGGTTCAAAGATCACGACCAACTGCTCGACGTGTGTCGCCTGCACTACGAAAAGGCCGACCAAGCCTTTGCGGCCATCGTGCAGGATCGGGCCGTACCGGCCATTGTCAGCCGCCCCGAAGCCTTGTTCAATACGCCCGACGAGATCGCCGCCCAACTGGGTCGCTTCGTGCGGGTGGCTTTTGGCAACCGCTTTGCCGGACAGCCCGACTACACCCTGACGGTCGAAACGGCTCCGCAGCCTTCGTTCAACAAAGATTTTGAGTTGCTCGCCGAAGACCTGCGCCAGCACCAGGGGCGCGACTACACCTGCCTGATCGCCGCCGAAATGCCCCGTCAGTTCGAGCGGCTAGAGACCATTTTCGAAGAACTGGATCCTGGACTTAGCTTTGTGCCTTTCCCCACGCCGCTGCGTCAGGGCTTTGTGGATCATCAGCGCAAGTTGGTCTGTTATACCGACCACCAGATTTTTGATCGGTATTATAAGTACAAGTCGCAGCAAAAATATTCGAAGACCAAGGCCCTGACGCTCAAGGAAATCCAGACCCTGCAGCCCGGCGACTACGTGACGCACGTGGACTACGGCATTGGGCGCTTTGCGGGGTTGGAAAAAGTCGAGATCAACGAACGTCAGCAAGAAGCCATTCGGCTGATCTACCGCGACGACGACTCGCTGCTCATCAGCGTGACGGCCCTGCACAAGATTTCGAAGTATGCCGGCAAAGAGGGCACGCCGCCCGCCATCAGCAAACTTGGCTCGACCGAGTGGGAACAGAAGAAGAAAAAAGTATCCCGCAAAGTAAAGGACATTGCCAAGGAGCTGATCCAACTCTATGCCAAGCGCAAGGCGGCGCCGGGCTTTGCCTTTCCGGCCGACGACTTCATGCAAGCTGAACTGGAGTCCTCGTTCATGTACGAAGACACGCCCGACCAGGCCAAGGCCACGCAGGACGTTAAGGACGACATGGCCCACCCGTACCCGATGGACCGCCTGGTGTGCGGCGACGTAGGTTTTGGCAAAACCGAGGTGGCCATTCGGGCGGCCTTCAAGGCTGTGACATCGGGCAAGCAGGTGGCCATGCTGGTGCCCACTACTATTTTGGCCATGCAGCACCACAGAACTTTTTCGGAGCGATTGGAGAAGTTTCCGGTACGGATTGACTACGTGAATCGCTTCAAGTCGGCGGCGCAAATTCGCGATACGCTGCGGGCCGTCGAGGCGGGCGAAGTGCACATCCTGATCGGGACGCACCGACTCGTGAGCAAGGACGTCAAGTTCAAGAACCTGGGCCTGATGATCATTGACGAAGAGCAGAAGTTTGGGGTCAAGACCAAAGAAAAGCTCAAGGAAATGCGCGTCAACGTGGACTCGCTCACGCTGACGGCCACGCCCATTCCCCGGACGCTGCACTTTTCGCTGATGGGCGCCCGCGACCTGTCGGTGATCGCCACGCCGCCCCCCAACCGCCAGCCCGTCACGACCGAGCTGCACGTGTTCAGTGAGGTCTTCTTGCGCGACGCCGTCAGCTACGAACTCAAGCGGGGCGGGCAGGTCTTCTTCGTCCATAACCGGGTCAACGACATCGAGAGCATCGCCAACCTGGTGCTGCGGCTGGTGCCCGACGCGCGCGTGACGGTGGCCCACGGCCAGATGGAAGGCGCCAAACTCGAAAAAGTGATGGCCGGTTTCATCGAGGGCCAGTTCGACGTCCTGGTCTCGACCAACATCATCGAGTCGGGGCTGGACATCCCCAATGCCAACACCATCATTATCAACCAGGCCCACATGTTTGGTCTGTCGGACCTGCACCAGATGCGCGGGCGGGTGGGGCGCTCCAACCGCAAGGCCTTTTGCTACTTGCTCACTTCGCCAGTGGCCACGCTCACTTCCGACGCCCGCAAGCGCCTCCAGACCCTGGAGGAGTTTTCGGACCTAGGCGACGGCTTTCGGGTGGCCATGCGCGACCTCGACATTCGGGGGGCCGGCAACCTGCTGGGCGGCGAACAGAGCGGTTTTATCACCGACCTGGGCTTCGATATGTACCACAAGATTCTGGACGAGGCCGTGCAGGATTTGAAAGAAAGCGAGTTTAAGGAACTCTTCGAAGGCACCACTCCGGCGCGCAAGTTGGTCAGCGACTGCGTGATCGAGACTGATCTGGAGATGCTCATCCCCGAAAATTACGTGGCCAACATATCCGAAAGGCTCGATCTTTATACACGCCTCGACGACATTGACGAAGAAGCGGCGTTGCAAGGCTTCATCGTGGAAATGCGCGATCGCTTTGGCCCGCTGCCCGAGTCGGTCGAGCGCTTGGTAGATACGGTGCGCTTGCGCTGGAAAGCCGAGAAAGCCGGGTTCGAAAAAATAATTCTTAAAGACAATGTACTGAAAGGCTACTTCGTTTCCTCCGAGAAAGAGGCCTACTTCCAGTCGGCCATTTTCGGGCAGATTTTGCAGTACGTACAGCGCCATTCGCAGCGTTGCCGCCTCAAAGACCACAAGCAACGCTTGATCCTGACCGTTCAGGATGTCCCCGATATTGGCGCGGCCCATACCCTATTGCAAAACCTTACGGCTCAGGAAATATCGGTAACTACCTAGATAAGACGTTCTTTATCTTATTCTTACACCTTCGTCTGCGAAAAGAATCAAAGCCCTATTTTTACCTTTGATTTTAAGACCAGCTAGTAACGCCCCTTAAAATTCTTTTGTCAACAAAGGGTCTCCCTTATTATATTTCGAAATATTAACTACAGGTATCATGAATAAAAGTTTTCTGATTCTTTCAGGCTTGCTGACGGGCGCGGTGTTGTTCACGGGCTGTTCTAAGCAAAAACCCGATGCCACCAATCCCGGCAGCAACAGCACCGCGACGGGCATCGAATACAACGAGGAAGACGGTTTTGCGGTGGAAGATTTCAGAGGTCAGCCTGCCGGCCCCAACCTGGTGTTCATCGAAGGCGGCCGCACCGTGCTGGGTTCGCCCGAAGAAGACATCATGTTCGCCCGCGACAACCGCGAGCGCACCGTTACGATCGCTTCCTTCTACATTGACGAAACCGAAGTAGCCAACGTACACTGGCTGGAGTATCTCTTCTACTTGGCCCGCGACTCTTCGGAGGACATCTACCAAGCTGCTCTGCCCGACACCATGGTGTGGCAACGCGAACTTTCGTACAACGATCCCTACACCGACCACTACCTGCGCTACCCCGGTTTCCGTTTCTACCCCGTGGTGGGCGTAAGCTGGC
>DAIRSZ010000017.1:0-20546 GCA_036804165.1 Catalimonadaceae bacterium
CGCGGGCGCGGAGTTGCGCCGCTACGCCGTCGGCCACGCGGGCCGTGATGGCATCAAGCTGAGGGTAGATTTCGGGGTGATCGTGCAGGTGGTGCAGCACGGCCAGCCCGGCGGCCATGGCCACCGGGTTGCCCGAAAGGGTGCCGGCCTGATAGACCGGCCCGGCCGGCGACACGCAGTCCATGATCTCGCGGCGGCCGCCGTAGGCCCCCACGGGCATGCCCCCGCCGATAATTTTGCCCAGTGTGGTCAGGTCGGGCCGCACGCCCAGCCGCTCCTGCGCTCCTCCCAGCGCGAGGCGAAAGCCCGTCATCACCTCGTCGAAGATCAGCACCGTGCCGTGCTGATCGCAGAGGCGGCGCAGCCCTTCGAGGTAGCCCGGCGCGGGCAGCACGCAGCCCATGTTGCCCGCCACGGGCTCGATGATGAGGGCCGCCACCTGACCAGGATTGGCATCGAACAGTTTTTCGACGGCTGTCAGGTCGTTGTAGGGAGCCAGGAGCGTATCGCGGGCCGTGCCCGGCGTCACACCGGGGCTGTCGGGGGCACCCATCGTGACGGCCCCGCTGCCCGCGGCAATCAGGAACGCGTCGCCGTGGCCGTGGTAGCAGCCTTCAAATTTGATGAGCTTGTCGCGGCCCGTGTAGCCCCGCGCCACGCGCACGGCCGACATGGTGGCTTCGGTGCCGGAGTTGACCATCCGCACCCGCTCGATGGAGGGCACCAAGGTCGTGATCAGCTCGGCCATTTCGACTTCGCGGCGCGTGGGCGCCCCAAACGACAGGGAGCCTTTGATGGCCTCGGCCACGGCCTTTTCGATCACCGGGTGGGCGTGCCCCAAAATCATGGGCCCCCACGAATTGATCATTTCGATGTATTGGTGGCCGTCTTCGTCATAGACAAAGGCCCCTTTGGCCGACTGCATAAACACGGGCGTGCCGCCCACGGCTTTGAAGGCCCGCACGGGCGAGTTGACCCCACCGGGAATAAAATTCTTGGCGCGTTCGAAGAGGGATTGGCTGGTGGTATGCGTACGCATGACAGATTGCTAGGAATGGTTCAAAAACGGACACTACGCCCTCAGGGCATGTTCACTACGGTGAGTTGCTCGTTCTGGACGCGGACGATAGGCACAAACTGGTTGACATTGGCCCCGGAATAGTCGAAGCCGCTGGCCAAGGGTGCGGCCTGAAAGCCTGCCCGGCGCAACTTGTCGGGCCAGCCCGTACCGTGACGCTGCAGCATCTCTCCGAAAAACATCAGGAGGTTATATCCTTGATATGAATAGGCCGAAGGAGGCAGATGGTTCCGCTCGGTGTACAGCCGGGAGAAGGTTTGCACCCGTTCGCCGTCGGTGTCCACGTAGTCGTCGAAGAGGAAGTGAACATTTTGCCGCTCCCACTGCTCGAAGGTAATGTTGCGAGCTTGCACCAGCCATTCGCCGGGCACTAAGACGGGCAACCGCGTACGGCTCACCTCTAGTGCCGTCACGACGCTGGCCGCTATGCCGGGCGAGGTGCTGGCCACCACCAGGTGCGAAACACCGCTTAGGCTTGCCTCGCGCAAATAGCTGCGGGCTTCTTGCGGCGTGGCGCGGCTGAGGGTTTGCTGGCGCACCTGCCGCCCCTGGGCTTGCAGCAGGCGGGCGTAGGTGTTGGCAAAGGCCGTGTCGCGGCCCGTTTCCTCGGCCAGCACCAGCACGTCGCCATTAGGAAAGCGGCTCAGTGCGTAATCGGCTGCCCTGCGCGCCTGGCTCTGCGGCGAAGCCTCGGCCAGAAACACGAAGGGGTTCCCTTCGGCCAATCCCTGGTTGACCGACAACGGGTTGATGACCGGGATGCGGTTGCTGCGGGCAAAGGCCCCCGCCAGTTCGGCCGTTTCCTGATAGACCGGGCCAATGAGCAAGTCCATGTTGCGCAGCTCGGGCAGGGTCAGTATCGCACGCGTGCGGCTGGCGTCGCGCTCGGTGTCGTAGGTGAATACGTCGAGGTTAACACCATTTTGGCGCAGTTCTTCGGCGGCCAGTTGCAGCCCCGCGTAGTAGTCGAGTACAAACTGATTGCTGCGGCCCTGGCCTTCGGTAAGTTGCGCCCGCTGGAAAGGAAACAACACCGCTACGCGGTAGCGGTCTTTGCGCTCGGCCCGGCGCTCCACGGTGACTTCCTTAAGTTTGAACCGCTCACGCAGGTCGGCCAGCAATTTGCGGTCTTCTTCGCGGTAGCCCTCGCTGGCCAGCCGGGTTGCCAGGGCCTGGCCAACGCCTTCGTCATCCGGATGGCTTTCGTAAAGCGCTTTTAATTTATTGAGTTCCGCGTTTGCCTCCAAGTAGGCCGTCTTGAATTCGGTAGCCAGGCGGCGCAGATCTTTGGGGCGGATGCGCTCGAACTGCTGCAGGGCCTGGTCGTAGTTGCCGCGCTGCAACTCGTTGCAGCCCAGCAGGTAATAGGCTTCGGGCTGATCGTCCCAGTAGGGAAAGCGCTCGATGAGCCGCAGCAACAACTGTTGGGCGTCGAGGTGGCGCCCTTCGCGGTAGTGCGCCAGGGCCGAGAAGTAGAAGGCGTAGGGTGCGTAGGGGCTGGCATTTTCGGCCCGCAGCAGCGGGGCCAGGCTTTCGAGCGCCGCGTCGTGATCGCCCGCCTTGAT
Organism: Catalimonadaceae bacterium; assembly: GCA_036804165.1. Lineage (GTDB taxonomy): Bacteria > Bacteroidota > Bacteroidia > Cytophagales > Flexibacteraceae > DAIMZG01. Next base: position 2,644 of record DAIRSZ010000017.1, read on the forward strand.
TTGCCGACGCCCCTGCTGGTAGCGGCTGTCGGGCGTAACTTGGGCAAGGGCAATACCCACTGTCCCGATCAGCAGAAAAAGTACTCGACACGTAGCCTCGCCAAAACGGGGTCGGACAATTCTCACCAAAAAAGTTTTCATGTACAGGTGATCACGGGTTCAATTTAACTGATACTAATTTTTGGTCAGACAAACCGGGTCTTCAAACGATTAGGCCTGTACGCATTCGGTAGCTCCAAGCTACGCATTTTCCGCTTTACACTTTTATCTCGGACACTTTGCCACTGTACTGCAAGAATACGCACCCTTGCCGAAAGTATTTACCTTGCCCGCCATGGACTTTCCCGCTGCTGCGGCCGCGCCGCTCTACGTCTACTTACAACCTTACCTGACAGCCCGGCGCCAGGCCTTGTTCGAGCGCGTGCTGGCCTACCGGACGCGCCACTTCGTGCTGGCCGTCGAAGATACGTTTCAGGCCCAGAACGCCAGCGCCCTGGTGCGTACCTGCGAGTGCGTCGGGGTGCAATCGGTACACATCATCGAAAACTTCAATCCCTACCTCATCGAGCGGGGCATTGCCCGGGGGGCCGAAAAGTGGCTCGACCTGCACGTACACCACGCGCATGCCGACAATGCCGCCGACTGCACCGCCCAACTGCGCACGGCGGGCTACCGGCTGGTCGCCACCGTGCCCGATGCCGACGCTACGGCCCTGGCCGACTTCGACTTGCAGCAGCCCGCCGCTTTTTTGTTCGGCAGCGAGAAGAAGGGCCTTTCCCCTACGCTGCTGGCGGCGGCCGACGCGCGGCTGCGCATTCCGATGTACGGCTTTACGGAGAGCTACAACGTGTCGGTGGCGGCGGCGCTCGTGCTCTACACCCTCACCGAACGCCTGCGGGCTACCCTCCCCCCTGCCCAGTGGCAACTCCCCCCCGACGTGCAGGCGCAAAAACGGGCCGAGTGGGCCATCCGCTCGCTGCGACGAGGCCCCGAACTGGCCGCACGGTTTCTGACCGGGTGGAGGCCCGATCAGGACGACGAGGGCGTCGGACGCGGGGCAGGGCGCGGGGCCTGACCATTGGGAGCAGGTGTCGGCGAATCTGCCGGGGGGCGGTTGGAGCGACGCAGCGGCAGCTCGGGCACGAACAGGGTGGCCACAATGGCCAGGGCAATCAGCACCAGGTTGCCCGTGTAGATGCGCGTGACGCCCGTTTGGAAGGCGTTTTTTAGTGCGGGCAGATAGTCTTGGGCGGGTGCCTGCCCTCCGCCTTCGCTAGCACCGACGCTTTCGGGCACAAAGCCCAGTTGCGCCAGCAGCACGCCCGTCAGCAGGGCGCCCATCATGGCCGAACCGATCACCCCGCCCATCTGCCGGAAAAACTGGCTGGCGCTGGTGGCCTGCCCGATAAACCGCATCTCGACCGCGTTCTGAATGGCCAGCGTGTAGAGCGGAAACGAGGGGCCCATGCCTAAGCCGCAGGTGAACATGATCAGCACCAGTTGCCAGTAGGTGATCTCGGCCGAAAGCCCCGACAGCAGCAGCATCCCTACAAAAAGCAACGAGAGTCCGCCGAGCATCCAGCGGCGGTAGTGGCCAAAGCGCGACACCAGTTGCCCAGCCGTGGTGGAACCCGCCACAATGCCCATCGAGAGGGGAATGAGGCTGGAACCGGCCTGCGTGGCCGAAAATCCCAGCACGTTGACCACAAACAGAGGCTCGAAGATCAGGATGCTGATGAACACGGCGCCGAGCATGAACAAGGCCAGGTTGGAGAAGCGAAACACGCGGTTGGCAAAAAGCTGGAAAGCCAGCAGCGGATTGGGCAGCCGGGTGGACCAGCGGACAAAGGTCAACAGCCCCAACGCGGCCCCGGCCAGCAGCCCCAGCACCAGGGGCGACGTCCAGGGATAGACCGATTTGTCGGCTTGCAGGGCCAGCATCAACGCCACGAGGCTGCTCACCAACAGGGAGGCCGAGGGCCAGTGCAGGGGGCGCGGCTCGCCGGGCGGCTGCAGGCGCGGCATCCGCATGACGATGAACCACAGGGCAATGGCCCCGAAGGGCAAATTGACGTAGAACACCCAGCGCCAGCCCGCCACGCCGGGGATCAGGTCGCTGCCGTAGTCGGTTAGCATACCCCCCACCCAAGGGCCCAGCACACTGGCGATGCCAAACACCGCTCCTACAAAACCCTGGTAGCGGCCCCGCTCGGCGGGCGGAAACAAGTCGGCGATGATGATGAAGGCCATGGCAAAGAGGCCCGCCCCGCCCATGCCCTGCAAAGCCCGGAAGGCGATGAGCTGGTTCATGCCGTCGCCCAGCAGGGGCAATGGGCCAAACTCGCCCGCCAGTCCGCACAAAAACGAGCCCGCCAGAAACGTGAGCACGGCCCCCAGCTCGATGCGCTTGCGGCTGTAAGTATCAGCCAGCTTGCCGTAGATGGGCACCAGCACCGTCGAGGCCAGCAGATAGGAGGTGGCCACCCACGTGTAGCGATCCAACCCCCGCAGGTCTTCGACAATTTTGGGCAGTGCCGTCGAGACGATGGTCTGGTCGAGGGCCCCCAGAAACATGGCCAGTAAAATTCCCAGGAAAGTAAAAAACTTGTCTTTGTCGCGGGTGTAAAGCGTAGGCATAACTTCTTCTCATACTCAAACGGCTGGGAAAAGATAGGCCCTTCGCCCGGATTTTGCGCGGTGACGTCCCAGGGTCTGCGCATTCGACCGGATGGTTATATTTGTGACCCTTCACCTGACCTCAAGAAATGATCCGCTACTTTTTTCTCTGTTGCCTGCTGGGGCACGCCTTCGCGCTCGTTGCGCAGGAGCGCACGGCTCCCGTAGATACCACCATCGCTACCCAGCACAGCGTCACCATCAACGGCGCCCGCGTCAACTACACCACCACCACGGGCATGCAGCCCGTCTGGGACGAGATGGGCAAGCCCATCGCCACCCTGCACTATTCCTACTACACCCGCAACGACGTCCGCAACGCCGAAACCCGCCCGCTGCTGATCTCTTTCAACGGCGGGCCCGGCTCGGCTTCGGTCTGGATGGAACTGGCCTACACGGGCCCGCGCCTGCTGCGCATTGATGACGAAGGCTACCCCGTGCAACCCTACGGCGTGCGCGAAAACCCCTACTCGATCCTCGACGTGGCCGACATCGTCTTCGTCAATCCGGCCAACACGGGCTATTCGCGCACCATTCCGGTGGCGGGCAAAGAAGTAGATCGCAGCAAGTTTTTTGGCATCAACGCCGACATCACCTACCTGGCCGAGTGGCTCAACACGTTCGTGACGCGCCACAACCGCTGGCTATCGCCCAAGTACCTCATCGGCGAGAGCTACGGCGGCACGCGCGTGGCCGGGCTGGCCCTGGCCCTGCAAAACCAGCAGTGGATGTACCTCAACGGCGTGATTATGGTCTCGCCGGCCGACTACAAAACCCTGCGCACCGACGGACTGGAAGGCTCGCCCCTGCAACTCCCCTACTTTGCCGCCACGGCCTGGTATCACCAGGCCCTGCCCGCCGAGTTGCAGCAGCGCGACCTGACCGACGTGCTGCCCCTCGCTGAGGCCTTTGCCCTCGACACGCTGGTGCCCGCCCTGGCGCGGGGTGGCTTTGTGGACAGCACCGAGCGGAGCCGGATTGCCCGGCGCATGGCCTACTTTTCGGGCCTGACCGAGCAGGACATCCTGGCCCACAACCTAGTGGTGCCCAACCAGTTTTTCTGGAAAAACCTGCTGCGCGACCGGGGAGGCTACACCGTGGGCCGACTCGACTCGCGCTACCGGGGACTGGATCGGCAACTGGCGGGCACCAGCCCCGACTACAACGTCGAGCTGACCTCGTGGCTGCACGCCTTCACCCCGGCCATCAACTTCTACATGCAGGAAGAACTCAAGTTCAAGACCGACCTCAAATACAACATGTTTGGCCCCGTACGTCCCTGGGACGACAGCAACGACAATACCCGCGACAACCTCCGGCAGGCCATGGCGCAGAATCCGTTTTTGCAGGTGCTGTTTCAGGCGGGCTACTACGACGGGGCCACCACGTATTTCAACACCAAGTACATGATGTGGCAGATGGACCCGAGCGGGCGGCTGCGTGATCGCCTGCACTTCCGGGGCTACCGCAGCGGCCACATGATGTACCTGCGGCGCGAAGACTTGCAATCGGCCAACGAAGACATCCGCCAGTTTATCCGCGATACGCAAACCCAGGGCAAGCCCGCGCGCTACTGATCGGCACGATCGGCCCGACGGAGTCCCTGCGGCGTGAGCACCACCTGGTCGCCGGGCTGTAGCGCCGGCGCTTGGCTTGTAGGCATTTCCCAGACCACCACCTGCGTGCCGACGCGCAGGTGCAGTTGCCCGTGCGGCGTGCCGGGCAGCACAGCCAGCACTTCGGCCCGCAGGGGTGCCGGGTGATCGGTCTGGCCAAAAGCTGCTTGTGGTGTTCCCAAGGGTACCAGCCGCCCGGCGTCGAACCCGTACACGGTGTCGGCCAGGCGATAGATCTCGGCCACGTCGTGGCTGACGAGCAAAGTGGTTAGGCCGTGCTGGCGCAAAAAAGCCTGGAGGTCGTGTTGAAGGCGCTGCCGCAAGGTGGCATCGAGGGCCGAGAAGGGTTCGTCGAGCAGCAGCAGCGGCGGACGGCGCACCAACGTCCGGGCCAGGGCCACCCGTTGCTGCTGGCCGCCCGAAAGCTGATGGGGCTTGCGGTCGGCCAGGGGGGTGAGCGCCATCAGGGCCAGCAATTCGTCGGCCTCTATGGCCGATTGGCCTTTGCTCAGGGCAAAACGTACGTTGTCGCGTGCGCTCAGGTGGGGAAAGAGGGCGTAGTCCTGAAAGTGCAGGGCCATCGCACGACGTTGCGGGGGCACAAAAGTCCCTGCGGATTCGTCGTACCACACCTGATTTTGCCAAGCAATTTGCCCTAGGTCGGGGCGCACCAACCCGGCCAAGGCCCGCAGCACGGTGGTTTTGCCCACGCCCGAGGGGCCGAAGAGGGCCGCGCAGGTGCCAGCGGGCACTTCGAGCCGTACGTGCAAGGTCAGGTCGCCAACGGCCGTACGCAGCGCTTTTTGCCAGTCGGCCTGCAGCATCAGAACCAGGAGGAAGCGCCCAGGCGTTGGCGCAGGCCGTACACCAGCCACAGCACCAGAAAGGTAAACACCAGCAGCACGGCGGCGTAGGCGTGGGCCGTGTCATAGCGCAGGGCCTGCACTTCGTCGTAGATGGCCACCGACACCGCGCGTGTTTCGTCGGGGATGCTGCCGCCGATCATCAGCACCACCCCAAACTCGCCCACCGTGTGCACGAACGTCAGCACCCCCGCCGTCAGCAGGGCGGGCTTCATGTTGGGCAGCAACACGCGCCAAAGCGTGGTCAGGCGGTCTTTACCCAGGGTGTAGGCGGCTTCGCGCAGGGCGGGCGAAAGGGCGCTGAACCCGGCTTGCAGGGGGTTGACCATGAACGGCAGGCTGTAGATCACCGAGGCCACCACCATGCCCTCGAAGGTGAACACCAGCCGGAGGTCGAGCCACTGGGACAGCCAGGCACCCAGCCCGCGCTGCGGACTGAACATCACCAGCAAGTAGAAGCCCAGCACCGAGGGGGGCAGCACCAGGGGCAGGCTCACGACGGCCTCGACGGGCGTGCGCCAGCGCGCCCGGCCGTAGGCCAGCCAATAGGCCAGCGGCAAGCCCAGCACGGCCAAGATCAGGGTCGTGCAGGTGGCCAGGCGAAAGGTGAGGTAAAACGGGGCGGTATCCATGACGGAGGGATTGCGAAAAAGAAAACTTTGCTTTGAAAGCTGCAATCGTTATAATTTTTTAGAAAGAAAATTATCGCTCACAGTCTCAAAACTATTTTATGTTTTTCTTGGCTGACTGTTTTATTAAGCTCAAAATATACGTTAACTCTTCATCCGTGTTGATTTGTAATTCATAATCTCCGTTTCCCCAGTGTCCCGTCGCAGAAACATCTCTGGCAATTCCTTTCGGGTCTTCAAGCTCTCCGGCTGACATATTGATCCACATTTTAAGAGATTTTTTTTGGAGATGAATATCAACAACATTTTTACCAGACACGAATGCGATATATTTTTTCTTTGGTTTTATCTCGAGACCATCGTAATTCAAAATTGCACTTTTCATCTTTTCGTACAATTCTTTAATTTCATCACTTGCATTTTCTAGGTGTTCTTGTTCTGAATACACTTTTATTTCTTTGGCAACACGATCAATTGTATGATCTGTTTTCGAAATTGTCCTTATACTTTCCTCAGATCCCGACTTCTGAATTTGTTCGTACGATATTGTGTGATTCTCAAATCGTTTCACTTCCCATAGTTCAATAGGTAAATCTTTGAAGTTTATGGCTTCGCGTTGATATGTCGTGAAAGACGTTGAAACGAATAGCACCTTGGACTGCGACCAGTCCACGTCACTCCGTTTAAGAGTATTGCCAAGATTTTCATTAAACTCCAGGATAAAATCTGCTTTGTTATTCAGCATCAGTGATAAATAGGCGTAGCCTTGGTCTATCACACTAAAGTTCTTATCTCGTTTGTATTCGATAATTACAAATGCATTCGCTTCATTGTCAAACGCCAGCGTATCAATTCTGAAATTATTTAGAGAAAACTCAGATTTCACAAAGTCAAGCCCAAAAATTGTATTCAGATTATTTTCTGTCAATGCTTGGATCTCCTTTTCAAGTCGGAAAGGTTTTTCTCTTATGAACTCTAAGCGCTTCTCTATTCTAAATAAGGCCATCTATTTTATCGTCTTTCATTATTTGCAACAAACATCTGTATCGTGCCGAATATACCAACAGCTCTCAGTCGCCCCGCCGCTCAATCTACGAACGTTTCCTTTATGACGGCTTTGCCGCGCATGATTTCCTCAGGCGTGAGCTTGCCTAGTAGTCAGATAATGCGGCTTGGATCTGCCGTTGGGCTGAGATTTGCCAAAAGGATTGCTTACTGCTTTCCTTTCACGCTTCGAAGTCTTCTGCTTCAAACACATCACCCATCGGCAACTGCTCGTTGTGGCTTTCTTGTTTAGGAAGAAAAGCCCCGTCTCACCCGTGGCGCGGCCAGTGAACGAAGCAAAATCTGATCTTTTTCTAGCGTGACTTCCACCTTATAGTGAACATCGTGCATATCGAGAATGGCTCTACTCGGTCGCGATGGTCTGGAATTATCAATTTAAACGACTGAGGCTTTCACGTTCAAATTTAGTTTCTCGTAACTACAAGGCTAACACGAAAAATCGGAAAGGGCTAACCCTCGGCGCATTTATTCGGCCGGCGCCTCAAACCCAAAATGCGCCAGCACGGCCCGGGCCGTGTCGGAGCGAACAAAGGCGGCAAAGGCCTGGGCCTCAGGGTCTTGGGCGGCGCGCTGGGTGACGACGAACGCCTGCACCAGCGGCGTATGGCTGCTGTCGGGCACGAGCCAGTACTGCCCCCCAGCGGCTTGCAACGGCGGGGCCAGGGCCAGCGACAAGGCCAGCAATCCGATGTCGGCGCTGCCAGTGGTGACAAATTGGGCCGCCTGGGCGATGTTTTCGCCGTACACGAGCCGATTTTGCACGGCGGCTGTCAGGTCGTAGTGCGCCAGGCATTCGCGGGCACGCGCACCGTAGGGCGCGTGCTCGGGATTGGCCACGGCGATTTTCGACAGGCTAGGGTCGCGCAGGGTTTCCATGGCCCGTGCGGCGGGATCAGTGCGCAGGCTCCAGAGCACCAGCCGCCCGACGCCGTAAGGCTCGGGGGCAGTGGCCGTCAGGCCCCGCGCGTGCAACAAAGTTGGATAATGAATGTCGGCCGAAAAGAACAGATCGAGGGGCATGCCCTGTCCGATCTGCTCGTAGAGCTTGCCCGAAGAGCCATAGACGGGGCTTATCTTTTTGACGGGCTGCTGCTGCGCTCGGTACACCACCAGCAGCGAGTCGAAGGCATATTGCATATCGGCTGCGGCGCCAATGCGCAAAGCAGGTTCTAGCGGGGGCTGACAGCCCAACAGCCAGCCGACGACGGCCAGCCAACACCACGGCCAGCGCATTGCTAGGTCAGTTCGTTCGTGGCGGGCAATGCCAGCGCGCCCTGGCCATTTTCGGATAGCTGCTGCGTGGTGACGGCGCGTTCGATGCGCCCCAGGTAGCGGCCGAAGCTGTTCATCACCCACAGGTGCGCGCGGGCTTGCGTCAGCACGTAGAGCACCCAGGGCAACGCCGGCACAAACTCGTGGATGGCCGCAATCACGTAGCGCCCCTTCAGCACGCTGCGAAACTCGAGCCAGCCGTAGTCTTTGCGCTTGACCAACCGCCCGCCCATAATGTAGAAAAGCTGGCGGCGGGCGTCGCTGCGGTCTTTGATAAACTGGAGCTGGAGCAGGTCAACCGGACCAATGCGAAACACGGACACTTCTCCCTCCTGCTCTACGCGAATCAGGTATCGGAAAAAGCGGGGCAGCCAGGTTTGGTAGCGGCGCGCCACCCAAAAGGCCGACCGCCGCCCCGGGTTGGGCAGCCGCTGCACGCTCCGCACCGTGTTGCGTTCGGGGCGGCCATCGTCGGGCAGGGCGGGCGGCACGGCAGGCACCTGATTCTTCTCGGCCAGCGCGCGTTCGGCGGCTCGCTGAAAAGACTCCATCTCGGGAAAGGCCGCCAGCAGCGCGTTGGGCCGCACCCGCAACTCGTGGCGGAGGCTTTCGACCAGCGGCGAAACGAGCGTGTTGCTCGAATCGGCGAAGGTAGCTACCCAAAGCTTGGAAAGGGCCGCCGAAAAGAACGGCACCGTAAAAATGCGCCGTTTCTTGCCCATCAGGTCGGCCACGGTGCGCATCATGTCAATGTAGGTCGTTACCTGCGGCACGCCCACATCGAAGGTCTGGCCGTAGGTTTCTTCGTTGCCGATGCAGTAGTCCATCATCCGGAGCATGTCGTGCAGGCCGATGGGCTGCGTGCGCGACTGCGTCCATTTGGGGCAGATCATAACGGGCAGGCGCCGCACCAGCTTTTCGATGATGCGAAACGACGAGCCGCCCGGCCCTACCACGATACCCGCCCGCAGGGCTGTCAGCGGCACGGTGCGGGCACTCAGGGTTTGTTCTACTTCGTAGCGACTGCGCAGGTGGCGCGAGAGCCTGAGGTCGTCGGTGGGCAGCAGACCCCCCAGAAAGATAAGTTGTTTGATCCCGTTGTGCTCGGCTGCCCGCGCAAAATTGTCGGCCAGCAGCAGGTCGGTGTTGTCGAACGAACCCTGGTTGAGGCGGGTAGAAGCCTGCATGGAGTGCACCAGATAGATGGCGTAGTCGGCCCCGCGCAGGGCGTTGAAGGTGCTCGAAAGCGAGTAGAGCTCCACCTCGCGCCACTCCACGTCGGGGTCGGGCTGGTCTATCTGGCGCTTGCGCCGCGAAAGGGCGATGATGCGGTACTTATCCTTGTAATGTTCGATGAACCAGCGCCCGATAAACCCCGTGGCACCGGCAATGACAACAGTTGGTTTCATGCCTTAGAAACGCGCCCGGCGGCAAGTGGTTAATAATATCTAAGATAATAATGCGCGCATCTATATGTAAGAAATACGGGTTTATGTTAGATACATTCGGGTAATCATTCGTTAACGCAAATATAATCTAAGACCGTTTTTCGTTGTGGCCAGACCACCTAGATTTGACCTCGTAATTTTTACGATTTTTTCTAGAAAGGGGATAATTCACCCCTACAATGATATTTTTAATGAAAAAAATTTTCTCATTTGTTCACGCTCAACTCGTAAGCAAACAGTTTCAATGGAGTTTTGTGATCGTGCTTGTACTCTCGTTCAGTATGGGCATCTGGAGTTATCTGGCCATTCGGCAACTGGGCGAAGTGGGCCAAGCGCACAACCTTGTGCAGGGCTTCAACGAGCAACTCTACCAGATCAACTATTTCGAACAAAATTTTCTGACCTACGAACTGTTCAACGAAGAATTTTTCCAGCAAAGCTACAGCCCCTACGAAGACAGTTTGCAGCAGGCCTACCAACGCATAGGCGTCCTGACGCAGCAATTAAAACAATTGCCTTTTGGCACGCAGGATTCTGTCGCTACGCTCCTCGATAGTATTGAACTGGCCCAGACGCGCTACGCCAACGCTTTTCATCGCCTCAAAACCACTGTGTTGGCCCGGGGCTTCAAAGACTATGGCCAGGTAGGCACCTTGCGGACTGCCATTCACCGTGTTGAGCAAAGCGCAGTTGCTTACGACCGGGCGACGATGCTCATGCTTCGTCGGCACGAAAAAGACTTTATGCTCCGCAAAGACCCGGCGTATCAACAAAAATTTAATGCTTTGCTGGCGCAATTTGCTGCCCAGATCAGCCAACAATCCGGTAGCGAAGCGCACCATCAGTTGCTGCGCGAACTGACCACCTACCAGGAAGGCTTCAATCACCTGGTGCAGCTCGAACAACAAATAGGTTTTGACCACCAGTCGGGCTTACTGGGCCAGCTCCGACAACGGGCCCTGGTCGTAGCGGATCAGGTACAGCTCCTCAATGCCCGGCTGCGTCGGCTGGCCGATCATTATCAGCGCGCGCAACAAAGGCGCATTGTCTGGTGGCTAGCCACGCAAATGCTGCTCGGATTCGGCCTGATGGCTTTGATCTCGCACAGGGCTACCCGCCTGAACCAGAGCTTCGACGGCCTGCACCACAAACTCGGCCAGTTGGCCAAGGGCCAGTTGCCGCTGCCATTTGCGCGAACGGGGCAGGACGAAATCGGACAGACCCAGCACGCACTCAATACGCTGCTGGAAGGCATAGGTGCCTACACGAAGTTTGCTCACTGCATTGGCGAAGGGCGCTTGCAAACGCCCTTCGCTCCGCTGAGTGCCGACGATACCCTGGGCAACGCCCTGCTGACCATGCGTGACAACCTCGCCCGGGCGTCTGCCGAAGAAACCAGCCGTCGCTGGATTGACGAGGGCCTGCGGCAAGTAGAAATTTTGCTGCGGTCTTTTTCGCTTTCCGACGACGATTTTGCTCAACTGATAGCGACCTTAGTCAACTATTCGGGTGCCATCCTGGGGGGTATTTTTCTGGAAGAAGCAAACGCCCCGACGCCCACCTTGACGTTGCGGGCTTCTTATGCCTGGGGTCGCCGCAAATTTGAGCGTAGCCAGTTTGCCCCCGGCAAAGGCCTGGTAGGTCAGGCATGGTCGGAGGGCACGACGTACCACCTGACCGAGATTCCAGAGGACTTTGTCCGAATTCAATCGGGCTTTGGCGATACGCTGCCCCGGGCATTGCTGCTGGTACCGCTGCGGAGTGCGCAACGCGTCATTGGAGTACTCGAGATCGCTACGTTACAACCTTTTTCGGCAGCCGCGCTCGAATGGTTAGAACTGGCCAGCCAGGGCATTGCGGCGACTTTGCTCCGTGCCCAACTCAACAATCAGGCCGCTCAGATGGCCGAAGCAGCGCAGCAGCAAGCCGCTGCCTTGCTTACGCAAGAAGAGGAATTGCGACAAAACAACGAGGAGCTGCAAGCCATTCAGGAGGAGCTCCAACGCAAAGAAGCGGGTTACATCGAGGAAATTGCCGCACTGCGCATGCAGCTTGCGGCCATAGCGTGATCTTCCTTCACGTTGTTTGCTCAGACATATTTGCTCAAGGGTTTGAGAAGGCTTTTTATTTGATTCTGCCCTGACCTAAGGAGGGATTCTGCAGTAGCTACACTGAGAACCTATCTACATTTGGTCTAACTGATTGATGATCAGGCGAAAGTCAGCGATCAAGAGCCAGCTTAAGACATGTTCTGCCTTTCGTCCGAAATCCATGCACAGCCGCCGCATATTTCTTAGCCAGGCAGAAGTCCTCTAACAATTCACCTTTTTTTCTGTACGGCTTTGTTGCATGAACCAATCCTCTGATAATGAGGAAGTTAGGCTAACTTTTAAAATTAAAATACTAGAATTTTTTGCGAATTTTGGTCTCTGTGAGGTGTTTTATTCTGTTTATATGACAAATTTATAGTTTCGGGTAAATGATCTACCGAAGAAGCAACTATGTCGCTCTTTATTCATGCAACAAAGCCTAATCATGAAGAAAATTTTGATTATCAACGGACATCCCGACAAAGAGAGCTTTAACTTCGGGCTAGCCGAAGCCTACAAAAAAGGGGCATTAAAATCAGGCTCGGAAGTGGCAGAAATTGTTATCAGGGACTTAAACTTTAATCCCAACCTACAGTTTGGATACAGAAAAAGAACTGACCTTGAACCGGACTTATTAAACGCTCAAGAAAAAATAAAGTGGGCTGACCATCTAGTTCTTATATACCCCGTTTGGTGGGGCTCTGTTCCCGCCATGATGAAAGGCTTTTTCGACAGGGTATTTTTGCCAGGATTTGCTTTTCAGAAACGAGAAAATTCTGTGTGGTGGAACAAATTACTGAAAAATAAATCCGCAAGAATCATTTCTACACTTGACCAGCCTGCTTGGTATTATTGGCTTGTCTATAGACAACCCAGCAACCATGCCGTGAAAAAGTTAACCCTGCAATTTTGTGGCATAAATCCCGTCCGCGTAACGACAATTGGGCCCATTCGACTCTCAAAAGATTCGTTCAGGCAGAATTGGATCAACAGAATTGAAAAACTTGGAGAACGAAATAACTAAAGAGTCAAGAACTGACATTTAATAATTACATTTTTCTAAAGAAAAACAAGAGCAATAACATTAATTTTATATAGTTTTTAGTAGTCAGCTACGCCCCTCCCCTAGTCTCAATTGTTTCTTTCATCAACGGCTATGCCCGCTGCTCCGACCCCGTACGCAAAGTCGGTACCCATCAACTAACGCCGTTTACGATCTTCACCAAAAATAGCTACTTTCGCGCCCATGAAATTTGGCGTAGTCGTTTTTCCCGGTTCCAATTGCGATGAGGATGTGTGCTATGCCCTCGCTGAGGTCATGCAGCAGCCCGTTGTGCGGCTCTGGCACAAATCGGCCGACCTGCAAGGGGCCGACGTGGTGGTGCTGCCCGGCGGCTTTTCCTACGGCGACTACCTCCGCTCGGGGGCCATTGCCCGCTTTTCGCCCGTCATGCAGGCCGTGGTGGCCCACGCCCGATCCGGAGGCTACGTACTGGGCATCTGCAATGGCTTTCAAATTCTGACCGAGGCGGGCCTGCTGCCCGGCGCGTTGCTGCGCAACCGCGACCAACGTTTCGTTTGCCGCAACGCCCACATCCGGCCCATCACGACGAACTCGGCCCTGACGGCCCAACTCGACCCGGCGCGGGCCTATTGTATTCCGGTGGCCCACGCCGAAGGTCGCTACTTCGCCGACGACGCTACCCTGACCCAACTCCGCGAGCGGGATCAGGTGCTGTTTCGCTATTGCCAGCCCGACGGCACGCCCGGCGGCGAAGGCAACCTCAACGGCTCGGCCGATGACATCGCGGGCGTGTGCAATGCCGAGCGCAACGTCTTTGGCCTCATGCCCCACCCCGAACGGGCCGTCGGCCCCTGGCTGGGCAACACCGACGGCGAGGCTTTTTTTACTTCGCTCATCGAAAGCCTGGTGGTGAAGTAGGCAGCCTCCGCTTCCTCAAAATGATTTTCTAAGCAGTAAGTCAAAAAACAGCCGAGGTCTTGCGCTTAATAGCTCAAGAGACCTCGGCGGTTTGGGGTTGATGTTGCGCTCAGGCGTGCTGCCAGTCGTACTCATCGAAGGTGCGCAGGGCGGCTTGCAACAGGGCGATGGCGGCGGCAATGTCAGCCTTGTGGGCCATCTCGATCACCTGGTGCAGGTGCCGCGTCGGGATCGAGATGGCCCCGGCAATGGCCCCTCGCTTGCCCATGCGTTGCAGCCCGGCCGTGTCGGTGCCGCCCGCCGTCAGAATTTCGGGTTGCCAGGCGATGCCGGCTTGCTCGGCCGTCTGTTGCAGGAAGGCCGTCATGCGGTAGTCGGCAATGGCCGAGGCGTCCATCAGTTTGATGGCCGCCCCCTTGCCCAGGTGGGTGATCTTCTCCTTGTCCGAAGCCCCGGGCAAATCAAAAGCGATGGTCGTATCGAGGGCCAGGCCAAAGTCCGGGTCTAGGGTGTGCGCCGCCACGTTGGCTCCCCGAATGCCCACTTCTTCCTGCACCGTAAAGACGGCGTACACGTCGTAGGGCACCGGCCCCAGGTCGCGCAGGGCCTCGATGAGCACGAACACCGACACGCGGTTGTCAATGGATTTGCCGTTGACGCAGTCGCCCATCTCGACGAGCGTGCGCTCGCGGCTGATGTGGTCGCCCACGCGCACGAGGCGGTTCACTTCGGCCTTGGGCAGGCCCAGGTCAATGAAATAGTCGGTGAGTTTGGGCAGGCGCTTGCGCTCTTCTTCGTTCATGACGTGGATGGGCTTGCTGCCCATTACGCCGAGCACGTCTTCGCGGCCGTGGACAATCACGCGCTGGGCCGTCAGGGTTTTGGGGTCAAAGCCCCCCAGAGTATGAAAGTACAAGAAGCCGTCGCTGTCCACGTGCGTCACGATGAAACCGATCTCGTCCATGTGGGCGGCCAGCATCACTTTTTTGGCTTGGGGGGCAGTTCCTTTCTTGAAGGCAATCAGGTTGCCGAGGTGGTCGGTGGTCACGTCGTCCACGAGCGGAGCGACGGCCTCGGCCACCACGCGGCGGATGCGGGCTTCGCGGCCGGGCGTGCCGGGGGTTTCGCAGAGGGTTTTTAGCAAGTCAATGCGCATAGTCAGTAATCAAATCAGTTATCGAACAAAGGTAGGACAATCCGGAGAAGGGCTGCGGCATTTGCTTTTCTTGGCTAGCACCGTCTTTAATATTTATGCAACATTGTTGCAATATTTTTTTCGGCGTACTACCTTGCATCAAATCTACTGCACAGCGCAGTTTTTCTGACCCTTTTTTCTCCTACCCTTATGAAATACAACCGTCTCTACCTCGCTCCTTTGCTGGCCGGTGGGCTGCTGTGGGGCTGCTCGAGCAGCGATGATGACAACAATCTCACGCCCGACCCGTCCGAGGATCCCATCACGGAATACCGCAACACCGAAAGCGAATACGTGCGGCTGGTGGTGATGGCTGACAACAACCAGACGATGGTGATGAACCCCGTGCGCAACGAAATTACGCGCACCGTAGAAGCCCCGCTTACCGAGGGTGCGCGCTACTATGTCAGCAACTCGGGCCAGTACATCACCTCTATCGAGCGCGTAGAAGGCCAGGTGCGCTTCTTCGATACGGGCATCATCAACCACAAAGACCACGGTCACGACGAAGCCGCCCGTTGGCTCGACAAGGTCGTATCGGCCCCGCGGCCTACGCACTATTCAGCCACCGGCGAGCACATCGTGATCTTCAACGACGGTGACGGCTCGATCTCCCACATCGAAGAGTCGCGGCTGGAGTTTCCGGCCTACCAACCCAAGGTAATTATGCCCGAGAACACCTTTGCCTACCACGGTGCGGCCGTACGCCTCAACTCGGGTTTATTTGCCGTTACTCATAAAGAGGCGGGTACGCCCGGCTCGTTGCCCCAGACGGTGAAACTCTTCAACGACCAGGGTCAGGTGCAGCACGAAAACGCCGACGTCCGCGTCACGGGCATCCACGGCGATGCCAGCAATGGCAAGGTAGGCTTGTTCGGTTCGACCAACGGCATCATCGTGGCGGACAACAACAATGACATCCGCCTGATCGCCCACCCGGCCAACCTGCCCCTGCGCGACACGAGCGGCTTCTGGATGGGCACCGTCAAGGGCCACGACCGCCAGGATGTGTTCTACGGTTGGGCCCGCCAACTGGGTATTTTCCGGATTGATCCGGTGGCCAATACCATCACGGCCTTCTACGAAGGCAACGACGTGCGCAACTACCACTTCAGCGCCGATGGGCAGATGCTAATTATCGAGACGCGCGACAACCGCGTGCGGGTGTACAGCGCTGGTTCGGGTGGCGAAATGGCCAACAACATGGTCAACATGGCTCGCCCCACGATGCCCCAGCCCGCCAACGAACTCGAGATGATGAGCGTCATGAACGACCCCGACCCGGTGCTATCGGCTTCTGCCAAGTTTCTCTACGTGCTCGAGCCTTCGCGCAACAAGGTATCGGTCTATCGCCTGAGTGACTTGCAAAAGGTGACTACCCTCGACTTGGGTCGGCAAGTATCGCACACGGTGCGCGTGGGTTTCCACCTGAACCGCTAATCCTACCTTTTTTGCATTACAAGGTCGCTTCCGAACGGGAGCGGCCTTTTTTTGTGTCGCAACGCTGGTACTTGAAGTGCGTAATCTTTGCACTACCTTACTTTTTTTTAGAGGCCGCTGCTCATGAAAACCATCCAATTTCCCGCCTACTTTCGCATCACGATGCTGCTTATCCTGAGTGCGCTGGTGGTGTACGTACTCTCGGTGGCCAAAACTATTTTGGTACCTTTAGCCTTGGCCTTGCTGGTTTCGTTGTTGTTGCTGCCCATCTGTCAGCGCCTCGAACGTTGGCATGTACCCCGTATCGGAGCCATTTTGCTCTGTCTTTTGCTGGTGATCTCGATGCTGGCTGGCCTCATATTTTTTCTCTCTCAGCAAATCATGAGCTTCAGCGATGAGTTGCCCGAGATCACCAAGCAATTCACCAAGTTTGCCGATAATATCCAGGAATGGGTAACGACCAAATTTGGGATCGACTCTGAGCAACAAATAAATTACCTCAAAGATGGTGCGCAAGAGATCGCCAGCTACGGCGGAACGGCGCTTTCTTCCACGGCAGGCGCCACGGGTAGTGTACTGACTGTGCTGGGCCTGTTGCCCATCTACATTTTCTTTCTGCTCTACTACCGCGAGTTTTTTCGGGAATTTACCTTTCGGCTTTTCGACGAAAACCACCGCCACGCCGTCGCCAAAGTGCAGCAGCGCATCCGCACCATCGTGCTTAGTTACCTGACGGGCCTCATGATCGTCGTGCTTATCCTGAGTGTACTAAATATCACGGGGCTGATGATCATCGGCGTCAAGAATGCCATCTTCTTCGGCGTAATGGCCGGTCTTCTCAACATTCTGCCTTATGTCGGGACGTTCATCGGCTCTATTTTACCTATCCTCTACGCCCTGATTTCGATGGATTCGCTCTGGTATCCGGCAGCTGTGGCTGCGCTGTTCATCGTCGTCCAGCAGGTGGAAGGCAACTTCATCACCCCCAATATTGTCGGCTCCAAAGTGAGCCTCAACCCGCTAGCGGCCATTGTCGCCCTGCTCATCGGGGGCTCTATCTGGGGACTAGTCGGCATGGTGCTGGCCATTCCATTCACGGCCATCTTCAAGGTGATCTGCGACGCCGTGCCGGGTATGCACCCGATTGGCTTCCTGCTGGGCGAGCCGGCCAAGGAAATGAAACCGGAAGCGCAGCCCGAAGAAACCGAAATCTAGGAAGTAGTAGATCAACACCCGTAAGAATTACGCAAGCGCTGCCGTACACTCCCAAAACCCTCCAAGGGTTCTGTTCACAATCTATACAGAACCCCTGGAAGGATGCCCAGCCATGTGCGTGCGTAACTCCTAACCAGAACCAACAATCACGCCTTTGCGATAAGGTTTTCCCCCCACCTTGCGCTACATTTGCAACATGATTGCAGGTGCGAAGCGATGGGGCTTTTTTTGGGGAATGATGCTGATCAGCGCCGCGCTTTGTGCCCAAACGGCACACCTGAGCGGCGAAGTGCGCGACGGCGACCAGCCCCTGCCCGGCGCTACGGTCACCCTGCAACCCACGGGCAAAACGGTGGTCACCGATCGGGCAGGCCGCTTCGACGCGGGCTATCTGCTACCCGCCACCTACGCCCTGACCGTCCGGCACCTGGGCTACCGCACCCACACCGATT
>DAIRSZ010000017.1:20646-22337 GCA_036804165.1 Catalimonadaceae bacterium
CCCGCCACCTACGCCCTGACCGTCCGGCACCTGGGCTACCGCACCCACACCGATTCGATGGTGGTGACCCATGTCCCCCTACGCTTGCGCGTCCAGCTCGAGGCCGCAGCCCACCAACTCGACGAAGTGCAGGTGGCCGCGGCCCGGCCCACTACCGTGTCCGTCTCCACCCTGTCCACCACTGTGGTGGATCGGGACTTTCTGGCCCGCAATCCGGGGGCTTCGCTGGTCAATGCGCTCGAAAATCTGCCCGGCGTGTCGGCCATCCAGACGGGCGTAGGCATTGCCAAGCCCGTTATCCGCGGCATGAGCTTCAACCGCGTGATGGTCAACGACCGGGGCATCAAGCAGGAAGGCCAGCAGTGGGGAGCCGACCACGGGCTGGAGATTGACCAGTTCGACGTGGACCGCGTGGAAGTAGTACGCGGCCCGGCCTCGCTGCTCTACGGCTCCGACGCCATGGGCGGCGTGCTCAACCTGCTGCCCGACCCGTTGCCGGCGGCGGGCACCTTTCGGGGAGGGGTGATGGCCCTCTATAAAACCAACAATAACCTGCGTGGCACCAGCATCCACACCGAAGGCAATCACCGGGGCTGGGTGTACCGCGCCCGCCTCAGCACCCAGGATTTCGACAACTACCGCGTGCCGGCCGACGAGTTTTCGTACGCGGGCTTTTTCATTCCCCTCTTCGACCGTCGGCTGCGCAACACAGCCGGGCGCGAGCGCAACTTCTCGGTCACGACGGGCCTGCGCCGCGACTGGGGCCAGTCCACCGTAACGGTCAGCCGCTTTCACCAGGAAGTGGGGCTGTTTCCGGGGGCCATCGGCCTGCCGACGGTGTTTCAGCTTGCGCGCTACGACGCGCGCCGCAGCATCGCCCTGCCCCGGCAGGACAATACGCACTGGAAGGCCATCTGGAACACCAAACTGCTCATCGGCCGCGACGTGCTCGAAGCCGACCTGGGCTTTCAGTACAACCAGCGGCACGAAGAGTCGCTGCCGCACGCCCACGGCGTGGGGCCTACGCCCGACGGCACGCGGGCGCACGCCCTGTACCTGACCACCCTGACGGCCAACGTACGCTATTTTCAGTCGCTGGGCCCGCGCTGGCAAGCCACCTACGGCGGGCAGGCGCAGGTGATGCAAAACCGCTACGGCGGCTTCGAATTTCTGATCCCCGCGTTTCGGAGCACGCTCGGCGGGGCCTTCGGCTTGTGGACGTTTACGCCCAATCCGGACTGGACTTTCAACGCCGGGCTGCGCCTCGACGGCGGCGCGCACGACATCCGCGAGCACCTGCAGCCCCTCTACGACCGTTTCACGCTGGCACCCACCGGTGCCTTCGAGCGCCGCAACGCCGACCTGCAACGCGCGTTTTTCAACGGCAGCGGCTCGGCGGGCGCACAGTGGCAGGCGCACCCCAACCTGCAAGCGCGCCTCAACCTAGGCAGCAGTTTCCGAATGCCCACGGCCATTGAACTGTCTTCGAACGGCATCCACCACGGTACTTTCCGGCACGAGTTGGGCAACCCCGACCTGCAATCGGAGCGGGGCTACCAGGCAGACCTGGGCCTGACCTACCGACCGGGGCGGCTGCAATTGGAACTGACGCCTTTTGCTTCGTACTACGACCAGTACATCTACCTAGCGCCGACGGCCCGCTTCACACGGTTGCCTTCGGGCAGTCAGCT
>DAIRSZ010000018.1:0-22086 GCA_036804165.1 Catalimonadaceae bacterium
TGCCCCGCGTGCGGGCAATCCAGGCAAACAGGTAGGAGCCGCCAATGGCCACCAGTTGCAAGATCAGCACGGTCAAGATGAGCTTATCGCCTTCCAGCCCGATTTCGGCCTCGCCGAACAGAGGGGCTAGCAGCATGACCGTCTGCACGCCCATGCTGTAGAAGAAGAATGCCGCCACAAAGCGCCAGATCACCGACTGGCGGGCAATCTGCCGACTCACCTGGCGCAACTCCCGGAAGCCCCGCGTGAAGAGCTCGCGATTGACCTGGGCCCCAATGGGGCGGTCGTGCAGGTGCGCGAAGGCAATTTGGGCAAAGACGATCCACCACACACCTACCTGCAAGAAAGCCGAGCGCGTAGCGGCCAGCTTGGAGCCGAAGCCGAAGGTTTCGTAGTTGAGGATCAGCACCAGGTTGACGATCAGCAGCAGTACACTACCCACGTAGCCGAGGGCAAAGCCCCGGGCGCTGACGTCGTCCATCCGGTCGCGGGTGGCAATTTCCGGCAGAAAAGCGTTGTAGAACACCAGCGAGCCCGCATAGCCGATACTGGCCAGCGCCGCGCACAGAATGCCGTACTCGATGTTTCTTCCCACAAAAAAGTACAGGCCGATGCACGCCGAAGCGCCCAGGTAGGTGAAGCCCTGCATAAACCGCTTTTTGCGCCCGCTGTAGTCGGCCATGCCCGACAAAACGGGGGCCAGCAGGGACACCACCAAAAAAGACGCCGCGATGGCGTAGCTATAGAGCACGGTGCTGCGCACGGCCAGCCCAAAAAACTGCACTACTTCGCCTCCGAAGGCTTCGCGCGTGGCCCCGCTGTAATAGACCGGGAAAATGGTGGAGGTCACGATCAGGTTATAGACTGAGTTGGCCCAGTCGTACGAAGCCCAGGCGTTGAGCGTGCGCGGCCGATTTTTGACGGACGCCGATAAGGGAGGAGAAACCATACGGAAAGCAGAAACAATGAGATGCGATAAAGATACGTCACCAAGGCGAGGAGGCCCAAACCCCGCCCAACGAGCGGCACGACAATTGCGCCGTGGCCGTCGGCCCCAACGGGCGATCTGCTATCTTTGGGCCGTAGCTCACTTATCTATCTTGCGTCTTTTCATATTTGTTTGCTGCCTTGGAGGAATGCTGCTTTGGCAAAAGGTAGCCCGCGCGCAGATTCTCGACGACTCCACCAAGCAGGTGTACGGGCCGCAGACCACGCGCTACTTCCTCGAAGAGGACCTCTTCAACGGCCTGGACACGCTCTACACCCTCGACACGAGCATCGTCCACTTCGACCGCTACGACTACACCGAGCGCGGCGAAATTGTTTATCAAGATTTGGGCAACCTGGGCACGCCCCTCAACCCGCTTTTCTTCCAGTTGCCCGCCCAGCCCGGCGTGCAGTTTGGGCTGGAAACCTTCACGCCCTTCTTCTACGATCCGCGCCGCACGCGCTACTACAACACGCGCTCGCCCTACTCCTACCTCGACTACGTGCAGGGCGGCACGGGCCAGCAAATCCTCCGCGCCGGGCTGAGCTGGAACGTCACGCCGCAACTTAACTTCGGCTTCGAATACCAGCGCATCTCCTCCGACAAACAAATTGGCGTGTCGCAACCCCGCGACCGCGAGGCCGATCACTTTGCCACCCAGTTCTACGGCTCGTACCAAAGCCAGGACAAGCGCTACGCCGTCCTGCTCAACTACAGCTACCTCAACCACCGCCTCGACGAGACGGGCGGCATTTTGCCCGGCGAAGGCGAAAGTACCAACGACTTGTTCGACTACGCCCTCGAAGACGTGCGCCTGCCGCCGGGCGTGCGCACCCGCGACATGCGCAACCGTTGGTACCTCTACCAGCAGTACAAGCTGCTCGGTCAGGGAGGTATCCAACTCTACCACCGCGCCGAGCGCCTGGTGCGGCGGCAATCTTATAACGACCCTACCCCACCGCCCAGCGAAGGGGCCTTCGACTTCTACGCCAATCGGTTTGGCTTTACGCCCACCACTAACCACATCGAGCGCTACCAGTTGTGGGAAAACACCGTGGGCCTCAAGGGGCGGATTGAAGGCTTTCAGTACGGCCTCTTCTTCTTGCGCCGCGACTTCCGCCGCGAGGCGCCTTTCATCAACCTCACGCCCTGGACGGGCGAGAGCTACGGCGGGGCCACGTTGCAATACTTCCTCAACGACAGCAGCGCCATTAGTGGCTACTTGCAGTATAGCCTCAATGCCGACTACGAACTGCGCGCACGGGTGCGGCACCGTTGGCTGCGGGGCGAACAGCGCCGCCTGCGCTATTCGCCCACCCTTTGGCAACAGGCCTACGTGGGCAACCACTTCGCCTGGATCAACGACTTTGCAGCCACCGTGGCGGATCGCACGTTCGTGCAGGCCATTTTTCCGTTCCGGAAATTCCGGCTGGCGCCCTACGGCGAGCTGCTCACGCTGCAAAACCACATTTTCTGGAACGAGCAAGCCCAGCCGCAGCAAGCAAATGAGGTGGTAGGTTCGGTGGCCTTCGGGCTGGAGGCGTCCGTGCAGTTGGCCCCCTTTTTTCTGGAGCTAGAGGCGCGCCAAACCAGTACGTTTGGCCCCGACGTGCTGCGCATGCCACCGCTCTGGGGGCGCAGCCGGCTCTACTACATGAGCAACCTCTTCGACAGCGCCCTGCGCCTGCAAACGGGCGTCGAGTTTAAGTACCGCGGTGCCTACTTTGGCGATCGGTACATGCCCGTGCTCAACCAGTTTCACCTCCAAAACGATTTTCTGCTGGCCGAATACGGCTGGGCCGATATCTACGCCAACCTGGGCATTCGACGGGCGACCATTTTTTTGAAGATGACGCAAATCAATCAGGGACTTGGGCAAGACGGCTACTTCGTGACGCCCATTTATCCGGGGTTACGCCGGGTATTCATTTTCGGGGTGAAATGGCAGTTTTTCGACTGACCTAGGCAGAAGGTGCCGAATAGCGTATCTGGTGATACGCTTGCCGGATGGCCGACCACAAGTCAGTCGAGAAGGGCAACTGCAAAAAGGCCGCCACCCCCGTCACCTGCTGGATGCGCACTTCGTCGGCCAAGTTTACCGATGCCGACAACACCATGACGACCGGGTCTTTGTCGAGCTGCTCGCGAAGCGGCTGCAAGTCGTGCAGAAACTGCCAGCCATTGGTAACGGGCATGTGCAGGTCAAGCAAGATCAGGTCGGGCAGGCGGTGCGGCAACTGCCGGACGGCCCGCAAAAAGGTCAGGGCTTCGGCCGCATCGGCAAAGCCCGTTACCTCCACCCGGCTGCTGGCCTGTTGGATGATCTTCTCATAAAAAAAGTGGCGGGCGTGGTCGTCGTCCACCACCATCACCGATTGCAAGGGCTGGGCCATTAGCTCAAAAAAATGTCTCGGTCATAACACCGAAGTGGCGGCGAAGGTGCGGTTTTCCCGACGCAAAACCGTAGGAGATTATCGGCAGAAAGCACATCAAACTTTTTCGGTGCGAATACGCGCCCAGTTCTGGCTCAGGGAGCGAGCGCATACCCTAGCCAAGCTCCCAACGTGGCTATCCAGAACGTACTTTGGGCATTGACGGCATGGTTGTCGAGCCAGGCGCGGCGCTGCAAAGTGGCCCCCAGCACCGAATCGAGCCACGTACCGAGCAAGCCCAGGGCCGTCAGGACAGGCCAGGCCCAGGGCTGGCCCGTCCAGAGCGCAAAGACACCCGCTACCAGCCCCCCGCCCAGGGTGCCCGCCAAGGTGCCTTCGAGGCTGATGGCCCCGTCGCGGCCCCGTTGGTCGGGCCGCCCGCTGAGCACGTGCACGTAGCGCCGTCCCCACACGTTGCCCAACTCGGAAGAGAGCGTGTCGGCCGTGGCCACCACCAGCGCCGTGGCCACGGCCCATTCCCACCACACCCGCCCGGCGGGCAAGGCCCAGGCTAGGGTGGCAAACAGGCCGGCCGCCGCACCATTGGCCAGCACATTGGCTACCGAGCGCCGATTGCCGCGCGACTCGGCCAGTCCGGCCGCTACCTTTTCGGTCAGGCGATACTGCGAAACGCCCGTGCCCAGCACAAAAAACAAAAGCAACAAGCCCGGACCCAGCCAACCCGTGCCCAGAAAAAGGAGGCCCGTCAGCAGCCCGCCCATGAGGGCACCGGGCACATCCACCTTACCCGATCTGGCCGAGGCAACGACGGCCAGTCCCGTCAGGGCCGCCTTGAGAAGCCAGTCGTCGGGCCAGGTCAAGGCCAGCGGTCCAGAGACGGCGGCAGCCCGCACCAGCGGGGCAATGGCCAGCCAGCCCAACGCCGCCGCCACCACCCATCCGCCCCCGAGCACGAGGCGGTGGTGCGCACGAACACTGGCCTTGCCATTGGGCCGGAGGATCCGTTGCAAAAGCTGCTGCCAGCGTTCTTTGCTAATTGCCGACCACCGCCACGTTCTTTTTTTATTTTCCATCAAATTGGCCGACGTTGTTATATTTGCGGCATAATATCACAACAACTTATTTTCTCGACTCCCATGAGCGTCACTAAAAAAAATGTAAAAAATAAGTCCGTTTGCAAAGTGACCTTTGAGATGGACAAAGCCCAGGTGCCGTCCGGCAAGAAAGTGTTTGTCGTAGGCGATTTCAACGATTGGGATCACGAGGCCCATCAGCTAAAGGCCAAAAAAAATGGTACCCTGGGGATCACGGTCGAATTGGAAACGGGCCGCGAATACCAGTTTCGCTACCTGATAGGCGAAGACCAGTGGGAGAACGAACCCCAAGCCGACCGTCAAGAGCAAAACCGCTTTGGTAGTCACAATTCGGTGCTCGCGCTCTGAGCCGCGTCCTTGCCCGTTTCTACGGCAGCGGCAGTCTGCCCGGTTCGGCGCTTATTTTTTTGAACCCTGTCATTTTTTAGCTCGCGGCTAGGGTCTGCGTTATTCTCGGCTCGGCAGAGGTACTTATTTTTGTCGTATCCTTGCGCCTTGTTCATTCTGCATGCAACTCTCCCGGCTTGAGGTAAAAGGTTTTAAGAGTTTTGGCGAACGGGTAGTCCTTCACTTCGACCACGGCATCACGGGGGTGGTTGGTCCCAACGGCTGCGGCAAGTCCAACATCGTGGATGCCATTCGGTGGGTGCTGGGCGAACAACGTACGCGCAACTTGCGCTCTGAGAAGATGGACAACATCATCTTCAACGGCACCAAAAACCGCAAGCCCTTGCAGATGGCCGAAGCGTCGCTCACGTTTCGCAACGACCGTCAACTATTGCCCACCGAATATTCCGAAGTGACTATCACGCGCCGCTACTACCGCAGCGGCGAGAGTGAATACTTGCTCAATGGCGTCGCGTGTCGCCTCAAGGACATCACCACGCTGTTCATGGACACGGGCATTGGGCCCGACAGCTACGCCATCATCGAGCTCAAGATGGTGGACGACCTCCTCAACGACCGCGACAATGCCCGCCGCCATTTGTTCGAAGAGGCTGCGGGCATTGCCAAGTTCAAGGTGCGCAAGAAGCAGGCCCTCAAAAAACTGGAAGATACCGACCAAGACCTCGACCGCGTAGAAGACCTGCTCTTCGAGATCGAGAAAAACCTGCGCCAGCTCGAACGACAAGCCAAACAAGCGCAGCGCTATCAGGAACTGAAGGTGGCCTACCGCACCCAGAGCCTGCAACTGGCCCGCACCCGCATTGGCCACTTTTCGGAACAGCAACGGCGGCTGGCCACCCAACTGGCCGAGGGCCAGGCGCAACACCAAGCTTACACAATGCATCTGGAAGCCAGCGAGGCTGCTCTCGTGGCCCAAAAGCAACAACTAGACGCTTGCGAGCAGCTCTGGCAGCAGCGTCAGCGCACCCGACAGGACTGCGAAAACTACTTGCGGGCGCAAGAAAATCAGCAGAAAATCTGGCAGGAGCGTACCGCCCTGTTGCAGCGGCAACAAAATACGTTGGCACTCCAAGTAGAAGAAGACCGCCAACTGGGTACCACGGCCGACCACCAACGTGCCGAGAGGGTGCAGCAACTGGAAGCCGCCAGCCAACAACTTGCTAGGCTCGAAGCCGAATGCGAGGTGGCTCAATCTGACTTGTACGCGGCCCAGCAACAGATCGAACGCGAGCAGCAGCAGCAGGCTGCGCTGGAAAATGCCTGGCGCGACGCGCAACGCGCGTACTTCGAGCACGAAAAACAATACGAGGTCCGCCAAACGCAACTGCGTACGCTGCGCCGTGAGCTGGAGCGCGTGGCCCTGGCCGCGCAAGGTTTTGAGCAGGTGCGGGCCGAGTCTGGCCAAAAACTTCGGGAGCTGGAAGCCGCCGCCGCTGCCGAACAGGTTCGTATGACTGACCTGCAAAAGGCCGAACAAAGGCGCTTTGCTGCGCTCGATGCCGCCGCGCACGCGGCGAAGGAATGCCAGCAAGCCCTGGCCTACCACAACCGCCAACTCGATGCCTTGCAACACGAGCGACGCTTGCTGCAGTCGTGGATAGATAACCTGGAAGGATTTCCCGAAACGGTGCGGTACTTGCGGCAACACCCCAGCCAACGGTGGGAAGCGCCCCTGGTCGCCGAATTGTTCATCTGTCCCGAAGCCTATCGGCCCGCCCTGGAGCGTTGTCTGGAGCCTTTTCTGCACACGTTCGTAGTCGCCGACCGCTCAACTGCGCTGTCCGTTGCCCAGCACCTGCGCCACGAACAGCGAGGACGAGCCCAGTTTTTCATCCTGAACGAACTCCTGCCGACTTCCACACTGACTCCGCCCCTGGCCGCACCCGGCGTCGCTGCGGCCCTGTCGGTGGTCAGTTGCGACCCCTCCTACGCGCCGCTGGCCGCCCATTTGCTGGCGGGTGTCTTCTTTTGTCCGCCCGATTGGCCGTTGCCCGACAGCGCCAACGGCTATTTTGTAGCCCTCGACGGCACCTGGCTCTGGCAGCCTGGCTGGCTGAGCGGCGGCGCTACTGGCGCCCTCGAAGGCAGGCGCGTAGATCGAAAAACGCAACTGCACGAACTCGAAGCCCGCATCGCGACCCAACAAGTTGCCGTTGCTCAGCTAGAAAGCGCACTGCAAAAGGCCGAAGACGAACAACAGCGCCTGCGCCAGGCTACGCAGCGACTTGCCCACGAAGAAGCCCAGCACGAATGGCAGCGCCTGCAGCGCGACATGGTCATGATCCGTACTCGGCAAGAGCAATTTGCCCAGCAGCAACAGGTGCAGCACGGGCAGGCCCAGCAATGGCAAGACCAGCTCGACGACCTTCAGGACGCCCTCGTGGACGACGAGCCTCACCTCGACGCGGCCCGTCGGCACCTTGCCCAACTGGAAAGCCAGCGCCAGGCAGAACAAACGCACTTGGTGCAGCGGCGGCACCAGTTGGCCAAACAAAGCGCCGAGGTGCAGCAACTGATTGGCCAATGCCACACCCAACGGGGCGAACGCCAGCACCTCGAACAGGAAGTACGCTTTCTGGCCCAAAACGCCCAAGCCACCCGCCAACGACTGGCTCAGCGCGAAGCGCAGTGGGCACAGATTGCACACGACTTAGCGCAACTACCCGCCCCCGACGACAACGCGGCCGAACTCGACGGCCTGCGGAAAGAGTTGGCCGCCGTCGCGGCAGGTGCCGAAGCGGCCGAGCAGGCCTACTTTGCTGCCCGGGGCAAACTCGATGCCCTCGACCGGGACATTCGCGAAACCCGGCGCAAGCGCGAAAACGACCTGGCCTTGCGGGCTACACTGCAGCAAAAGCTCAATGAGGTAGAGATGCAACTGCTCGCCGTGCGCGAGCGCTTGTCGGTTGAGTTTGGAGTGGCACCCGAAGAACTTGAGGCCGACAGCGTGGCCAACGTGGGTGCCGAGCAACTGAAGGCCGAGGTGGATGACATTCGGCAAAAACTGGAGAAGCTAGGGCCCGTAAACCCGATGGCCCTCGACGCCTATCGGGAAATTAAGGAGCGGTATGACTTTATCGCCGAACAGCGCGACGACCTGCGGGCGGCCAAGCAGTCGCTCCTGACCACCATTCAGGACATTGACGCGGTGGCCCGCCAGCAGTTTGCCCATACCTACGAGCAAATTCGCCAGCACTTTCAACACGTATTCCGGACGCTCTTCACCGAAGAAGACGCCTGCGACCTGAAACTGGTGGAACCCGACAATCCCCTCGACTCGCGCATTGAAATTATGGCTCACCCCAAAGGCAAGCGCCCGCTGACGATCAATCAGCTTTCGGGGGGAGAAAAAACGCTCACGGCCATTTCGTTGCTCTTTGCCATTTATCTGATCAAACCCGCCCCGTTTTGTATTTTCGACGAGGTGGACGCCCCCCTCGACGACGCTAACATTGATAAGTTCAATCAGATAATTAAAAAATTTTCGACCGACTCGCAATTCATCATCGTCACACACAACAAGCGCACCATGACGCACACGGATGTGATCTACGGCGTAACGATGCTCGAAGCGGGTATTTCGCGGGTGATTCCCGTGGATTTACGAGCGCTGGCCTGACGCGGCGCTGGCCGTAAAAAAAACGGCTGCCCCGGGGACAGCCGTTTGATGCACCTAGAAATAACTAGGCGTGTCAGATCGTGATACCGATAAAAGACATGAAGGCAATGCCCATCAGGCCGGTGATGAGCATCGTGATGCCCAACCCTTTGAGGCCATCGGGCACGTTCGAGTACTTCATCCGTTCGCGAATGGCCGCCAAGGCCACGATGGCCAGCAACCAACCGAGGCCCGACCCAAAGCCAAACACCGCTGCTTCGGCCAGCGTGTAGTCGCGCTGTACCATGAAGAGCGACGACCCCAGAATGGCGCAGTTGACGGCGATCAGCGGCAAGAAAATTCCCAGCGAGCCGTAGAGAGCGGGCGAAAGCTTTTCGATCAGCATCTCGACCAATTGCACAAAGGCCGCGATGATGGCGATGAACATGATAAACTGGAGAAACTCCAGGCTGACGTCGCCAAAGCTGGCGTGCAGCCACGTAAGCGAGCCTTCGCGCAGCACGTATTCTTGCAAAAGCCAGTTGAGGGGCACCGTCAGGGTAAGTACAAAGACGACCGCCATGCCCAGGCCGAGGGCGGTTTCTACCTTCTTGGACACGGCCAGAAAAGAGCACATCCCCAAGAAATAGGCAAACACCATGTTGTCAATGAAGACAGCGCGAATACCAAGGTTGATAAGTTCCATAAAAGTTGATGTGGTTTAGGCGTGTTCGACGTAGCCGTTGCGGGCACGCTGCACCCAAATGAGAAGACCCAGGATGATAAAGGCACCCACGGGGGACACCATCAGGCCGTTAGTAGCCAAGTTGATGCCCGCCGCCTCGAATACCTTGTACCCGAACACCGAGCCGCTCCCCCACACTTCGCGGAAGAAGGCGACCACCAGGATGATCCAGGCGTAGCCAATGCCATTGCCTAGGCCGTCGAGGGCCGAACTCCAGGGCTTGTTGCCCATGGCGTAGGCTTCGAGGCGGCCCATCACGATGCAGTTGGTGATGATCAGACCAACAAATACCGACAGCATCTTCGAAATGTCGAAGAAGTAGGCTTTCAGGATCTGATCTACCAGAATCACCAGCGAAGAGATCACGGCCAGCATCACGATAATGCGAATGCGATTGGGAATCACGTTGCGGATCAACGACACGATCAGGTTGGCAAAGATCATTACGGCAATTACCGCCACCGAAAGCACAAAGGTGGGCTGCAACTGCGTAGTAACGGCCAGGGCCGAGCAAATGCCCAATACCTGAATCGTGATGGGATTGTTATCGTCGAGCGGGTCGGTAAGGAGTTTGCGCTGTTTCTTCGAAAACAGTGGCTCGGAGGGTTTGGCCGCAACGGCGGGTTTTTTTTCTAAGGTTTCCGTGCTCATGGCGAGGATGGTTCAGGAGAAGGCTTAGTTGTTGTTTTTGTTCATGATGGCATCGCCCGAGGTAGTGTCTTGCGAGCCGATGATGCGCGCACCGGGATCGTCGGTGACGGCCGGGCTGGCTTCCTCAGTCACCTGACGGACAGCACCTTCGGCCTGCACGCGCTCGATGTACTTGCTGTAGTGACCCAGATAATTCTTCATCATGTTGGTCACGCCGTTGGCCGTGATGGTAGCGCCCGAAAGGCCATCTACCGAGTACTCGTCGTACTGATCGGGGTTGTTGGTTTCGGCTTTGGCCACTTTGATCGCAATAAATTCCCCAGCGTCGCTGTAGAAACGCTTGCCTTCGAAACGCTCCTGAAACAGCTTTTCGGAGATGCGCGCACCCAGGCCAGGTGTTTCGCCTTTGTGGTCAAAGACTACTCCACGCACGGTATTGAGGTCTTCTTCGAGGGCTACAAAGCCCCAGATACGATCCCAGAGTCCGTTGCCAAACACGGGCATGATGTACGACTCAATCTTGTCGGGCTCTGTCTCGGCCATAAGTTTGAAGACGGGATAGAGGCGCTTTTCTGGGGCTTTCTTGTACTCAGCCGCCACGTCAATCATGTCGGCCGCAATCGGATTGCCGGCCGCGTCCTGCGTCACTTCGTTGCCTTCAATGTCCACGACCAGGCCGCGAATACGCTCGTTGTAGATCCCGATGATGTCGTCCTGTCCTTTGCGGACGGGCAGTACAGCACCCAGAATCTGCGATTTCTTGTCGAGTTCTACTTCCCGCTTCTGGATGGGAGCCAGCCCCACCGAAGCCAAGGCCAGTGCACCGCCCAACACTACCGTGAGGGCAACCGAAAAGCCGATGATATATAAGTTAGACCGTTGCACGCTTCAACCTCCTTTTTTTGTTAGCACCTACTACATAATAATCAATCAACGGCGCGAAGACATTCATCAGCAGCACCGCCAGCATAATTCCTTCCGGATAGGCCGGGTTGAACACCCGGATGACGATTGTCAGCACCCCAATCAGGATACCGTAGATCCACTTGCCCACTTCCGTGTGCGCGGCCGATACCGGATCGGTAGCCATATAGACAGCCCCGAAGGCCAATCCGCCCATCACCAAGTGATAGTGCGCCGGCAGCGACATGTAGGCGTTGGCCCCGATCAGGTTGAACAACAGCCCAGCGGCGTAGGCCCCGCCGAACACACCCACGATGATCTTCCAGCTACCTGCACCGGTAGCGATCAGAATAACGGCCCCCACCAGGACGAGCAGCGTCGAAGTCTCGGCGATCGAACCGGGGATGGTACCCACAAAAAGGCTCTGAAAAGAATACAGCCCCGGATACCAAGAGTTGTTGAGGGCTTCGACAGACGACATGGTGCCGCCCGTAATCGAGTTTTCGGCCACAATGCCGAGGGCCGTCGCGCCCGAATAGCCTTCTACGGGCTTGCTGTCTCCCAGATAAGTCCACACCTCCGAGCCGGAGATGTCGGTGGGGTAGGCAAAGTACAGAAATGCCCGGGCCGTCATGGCTACGTTGAGCACGTTCATGCCCGTGCCACCAAACACTTCCTTGGCAATGAGCACGGCAAACACGGCGGCCAGGGCTACCTGCCACAGCGGGATGGTGGCTGGCAAAATCACGGCAATCAGCATACCCGTCACCAGGTAGCCCTCATTGATGGGGTGCCGCCGAATGATGGCAAAAACCACTTCTACCAAACCGCCCGCCGTGTAGGCCACGATCACGACGGGGATGACTAGTTGGGCGCCAATGAGGCATTTTTCCAGCAGAGTCATGTCGGCACCGATGGCCAGGGCGTGCATGTGACCTTCTTTCCAGATGCCAAACAGCAGCGTCGGGATGATGGCGATCACGACCGTCATCATGAGCCTTTTCAGGTCAATGGCATCCCGAATTTGCACACCACGCGCGGGCGCGGTGTGGTCGGGTACGAATAAGAATGTTTCGAGGGCTTCGAATACAAAGTAGAACTTCTCCAACTTTCCCCCCTTCTGAAACTGGGGTTTGGCGTTGTCCAGGGCAGTCCTGATCGCTTTCATATATTAATTAGATAAAGTAATGGCTTATCCGTTCTGCATGAGTTCGATGCCTTCGCGTACAATCTGCTGCACATCAATCTTGGAGACATCCACAAATTCGCACAGAGCCAGGTCTTCTTCGGCTACCTCGTAGATGCCCAAGGCTTCCATGGCATCGAAGTCTTGCGCCATAATGGCCTTCAAAAGATACACAGGCAAAATATCCATCGGTAACACTTGTTCCATGATGCCCGACTGGACAAAGGGCCGTTCTTCACCGTTCGTATTGGTGTCCAGAACATACTCTTTTTCCTTAGGGTTCAGGAACGAGAGCAAACCAAAAGAGCGCTGAAAACTCAGTTTTTTGCTAGTGGGCTTTATCCAGCCCAGAAAGTCGTGGGTTTTGCCTTCGGGCAGAATGGTGAGCTGCTGGTGATAAAAGCCCAGGTGACCGTCTGGCTCGATGCGTTCGCCCGTCAGCACGTTGCCCGACACAAAGCGGATGAGCGCGTTGCCTTTGGTTTTGTGCTGGGCAATCTTGTCCACGCAAGTGCCTTGATAGATGCGATAATATTGCGGCTCGGCCGCCTCGGAACCTACCACGGCCAGCAGCCGCGAGGTGTCGTATTCGCCCGTCATGAACAGACGGCCAATCTGGATGATGCCCATCGGGGAAATGGTCCAGTACAGATCGCTTTTGCTGATGGGGCTGATATGATGAATCTGTACCCCTACGTTGCCCGCTGGGTGCGGCCCCGAAAACTTGTTGATCTTGACTCCCTGCACCTGCGAGAAGAGGGCCGATATTTCGGCTTCGGCATTCAGGTTGAGGTGAACCGAGCCGGGAGTGAGTTTCTTAAGGATATTGATCCCCGTCTGGAAAGCCGACTCGTCGCCTTTGTAGAGAAAGTCGTAGTCGGGGGCCAGGGGGCTGGTGTCGAAGGCGGAGATAAAAATGGCCTGCGGCGTGGTGTTGGGGTCGGCCATTACGGCGAAGGGGCGCTGAATAAGGTACGGCCAGCAACCGCTGCGCAGCAATATCTCGACGATCTGCTCACGGCCCAGGTTGTGAATGTCCGACACCGAATGGGCCGGGAACGGCTCGTACTGCATCTGGCGGTCGGCCAGAATTTTCACTTCCAGCAGCTTGCGCTTTTCGCCCCGCTTCACTTCTACCACTTCGCCACTGACGGGCGCAGTGAACATGATGCCTTCGTGCAAACGAGAGCTGAACAGGGGCGTGCCCGCCTTGACCGTGTCCCCTTCCTGGACGTAGAGTTTCTGGCGGCCAATGCCGTAGAAATCGGTAGGTTTGATGACGTAGGTGTTGGCGCGCTCCAGCTCGCCTACTTTTTTCTGGGCAGCACCGGCCAGCCGAATGTCGAATCCTTTCTTTAGCTTCACGTAGGTGGACATAGTTGATCTCACTTCACAAAATCACCGCAAAATTACTAATCATTTGCGTATCAAACTATTGATAATCGGGATTGTTGGACAATCCTGCCGCCCTGGCAGCTTGCTGGGCGGGGCACTTCTCGCTTATCAAGAGCAAGTTTGGCCTTGGGCCACCCGAGCGTCTTGGAGCGTGAGCGACGCCAGGTAGGCCGCCACGTTTTCCATCAGCCACATGGGGGTAGAGGTGGCCCCGCAGATCCCCACGTGGTCGGTTTCGGCAAACCACTGCGGCGAAATTTCGGCCTCGCTTTCTACGAAAAAGCTGCGAGGATTTTCTTGCTGGCACACCGCAAACAAGGCCCGTCCGTTCGAACTTTTCTTGCCACTTACAAACACCACCACGTCGTGCGTGCGGGCAAAGGCTTGCAGTTGCGGCTCCCGGTTGGACACCTGACGACAGATGCTGTCGTTGGCATCGAGCCGAGGGGCGGGTTGCCCCGGATTGGCCGCCGCCAGGCGGGCTTCGATGGCTTCTTTCATGGCGTAGAAGCCCCGGGTGCTTTTGGTGGTCTGGCTGAAAAGCGTTACAGGCCGCGTAAAGTCCACGCTGTCGAGATCGGCCTCGGTGGTCACGACGATGGCCTGGTCGTGCGTTTGGCCCGTCAGGCCCACGACTTCGGCGTGGCCAGGCTTGCCGTAGATCACGATCTGGGCACCTTCGGCGTGGCCCCGATCGAAGGCGTGCTTCACCCGGTTTTGCAGCTTGAGCACCACTGGGCAAGAAGCATCTACCAACTCCAGGTTGTTGGCAATGGCTATCTGGTAGGTTTCGGGGGGCTCGCCGTGGGCGCGGATGAGCACGGTGGCGTCGCGCAGTTGGCGCAGCTCATCGTGGTTGATAATGCGCAGGCCTTTGGCGTGCAGGCGTTGCACCTCCATGCTGTTGTGTACGATATCGCCCAGACAATAGAGGACGGCCTTGTCTTTCATCTCCTCTTCGGCCATCTGGATGGCGTACTCGACACCGAAGCAATAGCCAGAGTTTTTGTCAATCGTTATCTTCATGTTACAAACAGACAATGGTATGCACGCAGTCTAAACAAGTCATCGGGGTAGTAAAGTGCCTACTGACTGGCAGCCGCTTGTGCCCAGGCCAGTACCCGAGTCACCTGCTGCGCTTCGGTCAGGTCGGTAGTATCGAGCAAGTGGGCGTCGGGGGCCCTGGCCAGGGGACTGTCGGCCCGCTGGGTATCGAGGGCGTCGCGGTGGGCCAGGTTTTCGGCAATGCGGGCCAGGTCGGTAGGTTGGCCTTTGGCGGCCAGTTCGGCCGCCCGACGAACCGCGCGTACGTGGGCGTCGGCCGTCATAAACACCTTCAGTTCGGCGTCCGGGAACACGTGCGTTCCGATGTCGCGTCCGTCCATCACCACGCCCCGGGCCTGCCCCATGCGCTGCTGCTGGGCCACCAGAAAACGCCGCACGGCGGGTATGGCACTCACCTCACTCACTTTTTCGGAGACTTCCATCTGGCGAATGTCTTGCTCGACGTTTTCGCCGTTGAGTTGTACTTCTTGCTGACCCGTGTCGGTATTGACCGCAAAACGCAGCTCGATACGGGCCAGGGCAGCCTCTACACCTGGCAGATCGTCGGGCCGTATGCGGTGGCGAAGCAAATAGAGCGTGACGGCCCGGTACATGGCACCCGTGTCAATGTAGGCATAGCCCAGGCGGGCCGCCACCGAACGGGCCGTGGTGCTTTTGCCACACGCCGAATAGCCATCAATGGCAATAACGATTTTTTTCACCTAACAATCTTTGATCGGACAAGGCATAGCGCCACGACGGGGCTGTTTGCGGCCTTTGTGCAGCCCGTTCTTGGCGTGGCCAGCCGGCGTGCAACCCTCGAAGGTGCCAACGCCCAACAATCCTACCAGCAACCAGATGCTTATGCGCCTTTTCACGAATGTCCGTTTATTTCGGCGACGAAGGTACCGACTGCCGACCACAAAATCCAAGGACGGCCGTGGCCACGCGCACCCCGCCATGTCAGATTGACCAGCGGCTGGCTATCTGGCGTGCGATTCTGGACGCGGCAACCTATCTTCCCCCTCTAAAAATGGCGTTGCTATGTCCACCTTCGTTCTGACGGCTCACCTGGTTGATCTCCACACCCGCAGCACCTATCCTGCACACCTCACCGTGCGCGAGGGCCACATTGCCCACATTGCTCCCGCCGACGCCGCCCCCGCTCAGTATTTGTTGCCAGGCTTTGTGGACGCGCACGTGCACATCGAGAGTGCCATGCTTACGCCCGCGCAGTTTGCCCGCCTGGCCGTAGTGCACGGCACGGTGGCCACGGTGTCGGATCCGCACGAGATCGCCAACGTGGTGGGGCAGGCTGGCGTCGAGTACATGATCGAAGACGGCGCGCGCGTGCCGTTCAAGTTTTATTTTGGTGCTCCTTCGTGCGTGCCGGCCACGCCCTTCGAGACCGCCGGCGATGCCCTCGCCGCTCCAGCGGTGGACAAACTGCTGGCCCGCCCCGACGTACGATATTTGTCAGAAATGATGAACTGGCCGGGCGTGCTGCGCGCAGCCCCCGACGTGATGGCTAAAATAGCCAGTGCTTGCCGCCACGGCAAACCCGTAGATGGGCACGCCCCGGGGTTGCGCGGCCACGACGCCCAGCGCTACGCCGCAGCGGGCATCAGTACCGACCACGAGTGCTTCACGGCTGCCGAAGCGCGCGACAAGTTGGCGGCGGGTATGCACATCCTGATTCGCGAAGGTAGTGCGGCCCGCAACTTCGATGCCCTCGTTGAGCTGCTGGACGAATTTCCGGATCGGATCATGTTCTGCTCGGACGACAAGCACCCGGACGGCCTGGTGCAGCATCACATAGACGACCTGGTGCGACGGGCTTTGCGGCGCGGGCACGACCGCTACGACGTGCTGCGGGCCGCTTCGGTCAATCCGGTGATGCACTACGGCTTGCCCGTGGGCCTGCTGCGCGTGGGCGATCCGGCCGATTTCATTGTGGTAGAAGATTTGGAAGACCTGCGCGTGCGGGCCACCTACCTAGAAGGTCAACTGGTGGCGGCCGACGGGCGTTCGCGCCTGCCAGATTTGCGCAGCCGCCCGATTAACCGCTTTGCGGCGCGCCACGTGCGGGCCGACGAGCTGCGCGTGGCCAACACGGGCACGCATCTGCGGGTGATTACCGCCACCGATGGGCAATTGGTTACGGGGTGCCACGTGCGCGCCCATCAGCAAACGAGTGACTGGGTATTGGCCCGGGCCGACGAGGATTTGCTCAAGCTGGTGGTCATCAATCGGTACGCCCTGGCTCCGGCGGCAGTGGCTTTCGTGCAGGGCTTTGGCCCGCTGCGTGGGGCTTTGGCTTCGTCAGTAGCGCACGACTCGCACAACCTCATCGCCGTTGGCGACGACGACGAGGCCTTGGCGCAGGCACTCAACGCGCTGATGGAAGCGCGGGGTGGCATTGCCGTGGTGGCCCAAGGCCAACCGCATTTGCTGCCTTTGCCCATTGCGGGGCTGATGACCGACGCCGATGGCTACGCCGTGGCCCGCGACTATGCCCGCCTCGACCAGTTGGCCAAGTCGGCTGGCAGCACCCTGTCGGCCCCTTTCATGACCTTGTCGTTTATGGCCTTGCTGGTGATCCCCGACCTGAAACTCAGCGACCGGGGCCTGTTCGACGGCCAGCAGTTTCAATTCGTAGAGCCGATTTTTAACCTCGACAAGTAACAATCAAAATATTGTATTTTAGAAAACGACTTGATTACGCTCGGTAGCCGAAGTTCCAAGTCTTGGCAAAGCCATTAGTTTTCAGTACGACGCAAATATTGCTGCAACACGTCGCGCGAGAGTTGCTCGTCGAGCACCACGTAGCGGCGGGCGGGGGGAACGGCTTTGTTGTTAAGGGCGCGTAAGGCCGCTAACTGACTGTTAAGAAAAGCCAAGTCGGCCTGGGCCTGCCGGACAATGCCCTGCAGGTTCTTGTTGATTTCGCGCAGGCTGTCGGTGATGGACTTGCGGTTGGGGTTGGATTCGGGCGTCATTTGATTATGGTTTTAAAGCAGAATTATTACATCGTAACTTTTTGTAAAATTAAGAAAAGTAATGAATTAAACAAGCAAGTCATGCACGTTACGCGTGGCTTTATTGCATAACGATTCGGCAAACGCGGAGTTTTGGGCGGCAGATCAAATCTTTTCTAGGTGCGGAAATAATTCTTACTACGCAAAAAGTATCCTATCAGCCTAAAAATTACATCTACTGGAAGGGGGCGGGCCAAAAAAAATCCCCGAAAGTCGTGCTGACTTCCGAGGACCTTAACCACTTAAACCACCCACAGAACCTGTTACCGAAACGAATGTTTTGGCAAGGCAAATTTTTTTGCCGCTTACGCCCTCACCGCGTCAGCCAGCGCACAGTCATGACGAGGAGGGCCACCAAAAACATCAGGATAGAAATGCGATTGATGCCGTGCATCATGCGCAGATTGATATTTTGCGAACCGGTTGTATCTCGCTTAAATAACCGTACGAAATAGGCAAAGAAGGCCCCAAACTTGAAATAATCTTCCAGGCGGTTGCGCTTGTTGGGGGGTTGCGGAGAGGATGAGGACATGAGGCAATGCAGGTTTGAACAAAATGCAGCACTATTACCACACAACAAATAAGGTAGCTTGTGGTTTGCAACCAGACCAAATGAGGCATTTTGTAGGCCGCCATACCTTATCTTTCGCCGCGCTTGCCCCTAATCGGTAGGCCTGGTTTTATGCTTCACGAACACATCACCATCATTGGCGGCGGCAACCTGGGTACTGCCATGGCTGAAGGCTTCGCCAAATCCGGCTTGCTAGGGCCAGCCCAGCTCACCATCACGCGGCGACACCCGGAAAAACTGGTGCATTTGCAGGCCCAAGGCATGAGAGTGCTGGCCGACAACGTGGCCGCAGTGCAGTCGGCCACGCTGGT
Source organism: Catalimonadaceae bacterium (assembly GCA_036804165.1). Classification (GTDB taxonomy): domain Bacteria; phylum Bacteroidota; class Bacteroidia; order Cytophagales; family Flexibacteraceae; genus DAIMZG01. The sequence continues at coordinate 18,326 of DAIRSZ010000018.1, forward strand.
CATTTTGGCCGTCAAGCCCATTCAGCTCGACGACGTGCTGCGCGAAATTCGCCCGGCCCTGCGTCCGACCCAACTCGTGGCCTCGACCGTGACGGGCGTAAGCCTGCAAGACCTGGCCGATCGCCTCGGTGCCGCCCAGCCACTGGTGCGCGTGATGCCCAACACGGCCATTGCCATCGGCGAGTCTATGACGTGCGTGGCTGCTCGCCAGGCCACACCCGACCAACTGGCCCTCGTGCTCAACTTGTTTGGCACGGTGGGGCGGGCCATCCGCATCGAGGAAGAACTGATGGGCGCAGCCACCGTGCTAGGTGCTTGCGGCGTGGCCTATGCCCTGCGCTTTATCCGCGCCGCTTCGCAGGGGGGCATCGAGATTGGGTTTGGGTCGGACACGGCCCAACTCATTGCGGCCCAAACCGTGAAGGGGGCCGCCTCGCTTTTGCTCACTAACGGCCAGCACCCCGAGCGCGAGATTGACAAAGTGACCACCCCGCAGGGCTGCACCATCGCCGGACTCAACGAAATGGAGCACCGAGGCTTTAGCTCGGCCCTGATTCGGGGCATTGTGGCTTCGTTTGGGAAGGTAGCCCAAATGAGCGAATCGTACGGCAAGGCCTGAACCTCGACCCCAAGCTTGCGTTTAGATGAGAAAATAATGGTTCGTACGACTTACGAGCTTCACTTTTTCACTGATTTACATGAAAATCGTCGGTATCATTTTATCCGTCGCCGGCATCATCGCCCTCATCCTGACGGGCAGCGACTATGCCAACAGTTCTGAAAGTTTCAGCCTGCTTGGGGCTGACATTACCGTGAGCGAAAAGGGCAGCCTGACGCCGCTGCTGATCAGTGGCGGCGTGTTTTTATTGGGTTTGGTGCTGCTGCTATCGGCCCGCAAGAAGTAAATTAACCCAAGCGCATGGCCGCCTCTTCCCAAACCGAGTTGGACAAATATTTCCGCAACGAAATGTCGCCCCGCGAGCGGCAACGGTTCGAGCAGCGATTGCAAACCGACGACGAACTGCGCGCGGCCTGGTTGGTGCGGCGCGACCTACACGACGTGTTGCATCCCGATCAGCAGGTCTCCTCATCGGCTGGCCGTACGGCCACGCCCCAGACGCTGACGGGCTACCCGTGGTGGTTTCGTCGTAAGTGGCGGTTGGTGGGTCACAACCGTTGGCTTTTTTTGCTGCTGGCCCTGGGCATTGGGCTGTCGGCCTTGCTGGTGTTCGCTTGGTTGGCCTGAGTGGGCCACTATTTACCGACCCGAAAATCTAAAATTGCATTTTTTAAGTTAAGCCTACGTTACGTAACTTTGAATTTCATATTTACCTAACGTTGCACGTTGGAAGGCATGACTCCTCAAATCTAATAGCTCATATTCCTTGTTATTCCTCTTTTATAGTAGCGCTACTAAATTTTTAATTTAAGTCACTTTGTGCTGTGTTTTGTCATCTTTTTGATGAGCTAACGCTCGATTTTGACATTTATACCTTCTTCTATTTACAAATTTTAAAAATAACAACCAATCATAATGTTTAACAAAACAGATTCTAAGATTACGAAAATTGGAATTTTCTACGACGGGGGCTATTTCTGGCACGTCAGCAATTATTACAACTTTGTGCATCCGCGCCAGGCCCGCCTCAGCATCACGGGCATTCATAACTTTGTGCGCGAGAAAGTAGCCGACGAGGAAGGGGTGGACGCCAGCCGCTGCCGCATTACCGATGCCCACTATTTTCGCGGGCGCTATTCGGCCTACGAAGCCCGCACGCGCAACAAACTGCTTTCAGACCGGATTTTCGAAGATGTCCTCATGCGCGAAGGTGTCGTTACGCACTTTTTGCCCATTACGCCCAAAGGAGAGAAAGGCATTGACGTGTGGCTGGCCCTCGAGGCTTACGAAATGACCCTCTACCGGCAGTTCGACGTGGTGGTGCTCATCGCCTGCGACAGCGACTACACGCCGCTGGTGCGCAAACTGACGGCCCTGGGTGTACGGGTGATGTTGCTAGGCTGGGACTTCGACTATACCGACCAGAACGGCCACAAACAGGTGACCACCACCTCCGTATCGCTGCTCGACGAGGCCACCTACCCCATCCTGATGCACGACCTGATTGACAACAAGACCAACCGCAATTCGTCGCTCATTGCCAACTTGTTTACGCAAGACGACCAGGCACGCTACACGCCACCCGTGCAAACGGCCAACGGCCACGGGCCGGCCAATGGCAACACCGTGGTGTCGGACGAAATCCAGACCAGCCAAATTGTCCAATTGCTCAGCGGCTACGGCTTTATCGCCACCGACCTGAGCAGCAAGAACCTGTTCTTCCACTATTCGGAACTGGAAAACTGCGACTTCAACGATTTGCAGATCGGCGACTACGTCGAGTACAAGCTAGGTCGCAACGAAAAGGGGGAATGCGCCGTCGAGATCCGCAAGATTGACGAGTCGGAGCTGGAAGAAGCCCATTCGGACGAGGCCTCGTACTGACCCTGGCGGCACCCCCACTGAGAAGGCGCACTGACTGAGTCGGTGCGCCTCTTTTTGTAGAAGAGCCGTAGCTGCGCTAGGCCGGAACTACTCCACACGCAGTCGCTGCACGGTGCGCTGGCTGCCGGCCGTGATTTCCAGAAAATAGACGCCACTTTCCAGCGTACCGAGGGATAGCCCGTAGCCCTCACCCATCTGCGCCGTGGGCGTTTCTTCGCGCAGGCAACGCGCCGCGGCGTCGAACAGGCGTACGCGCTCCAATGCCAGGGCCGCTCCCGGGTCAATCCTGACCACGCCCTGCGCCGGGTTGGGGTACACCCGCACCGACTGGGCCAGCGTAGGCCCGGAGGCACTCGTCACGGTAAAGTTGAGGCCAGTGGCGCCGCGATTGCCGCCGTGAAAGGCCAGCGACGTCGAGGCACTGTTGCCGTGGGCGTAGATGACGGGCAGGGTCTGGATGTTTTCAGCAAAATTGTAGTCGTTGTTGTCATTGGTTGTCCGCGCCCGGCGGGCCACCACCGTCCGGATGCCGCCGCTCACCTCTTGGCTGACCACCACCCAGTCTTGCTGCGGGTCGGCCACGGGGGCCGCGTTGCCCACCAGGTAGGCGTCGTAGAACTGCACGCCCTGCGGGCCCGAGCCGTAATAGACCACGTCGGTGCCCGACTGCATGGCCTGCGCATCGAAGCCGACGGCGTACCAGCGGTCGGCCGGGCCAGTCAGGCTGATCGTGACGCTGTCGGAGGCCACGGTTAGCTCGACGCGCTGGTCGTTCTGGAGCAGCACCTCGCCAGAGTTGCGCTGGGCCTGGGCCGACCAAGCAACCAAGACGAAGCAGAGTAGTGCGTAATATTTTTTCATGACTAAGGAGCAAGTAAGATGATCAGTTCGGTATGTTGGTGAAGCTGGGCATAGTCGAGGGCGCGGTAATGGCGCTGGTCAGTAAGGTTGGGATCGGCCCCCGCGGCCAGCAAGCGCCGCACCACGGCCGGGTGGCGAAAGTTGGTCGCGTAGATGAGCGCCGTGGCCCCCTGCGCATCGGTCAGGTCAGGATTGGCACCGGCGGCCAGCAACAGGCTCACGATGTCGGCCTCGCCTTTGACGGCAGCGGCCATCAGGGCCGTGCCGTAGGCACTGCCCGCGTCAATGTCCTTGGCAAGCGGAGCGGCTTGCGCCACGAAGGCGCGGTTGCCGTGGTAGGCGGCCAGCATCAGGGGCGTGTAGCCCGCCGCATTGGTGCTGTCGAGGCTGGTGGGTT